>JBQTKH010000166.1:0-22837 GCA_052386335.1 Microthrixaceae bacterium | reverse complement strand
GCAATGGTGGCCATCTCCGGTTCCAACATCCCCTGGGTTGTCACGGCAGGCGTGCCGATGCGCAGGCCCGAGGGGATGTAGGCAGGGCGAGGGTCGTCGGGCACGGTGTTCTCGTTGAGGCTGATCCCCGCCTTGTCGAGGGCGAGTCGGGCCTTCTTGCCTGACAGATCGGGGTCGAAGGTTCGCAGGTCCACCAGCATCAGGTGGTTGTCGGTGCCACCCGACACCAAACGCAGGCCGTGGCCGGCCAAGGCCTCCGCGAGGGCCGCAGCGTTGCGCACGACCTGCGCGGCGTACGTGCGGAACTCCGGCGTGGCCGCTTCCGCGAACGCAATGGCCTTCGCGGCGATCACATGGTCGAGCGGGCCACCCTGCAGACCGGGGAAGATGGACTTGTCGATGACCTCCGCCAGCTCGGCGGTGCACACGATGGCGCCACCCCGCGGACCCCGAAGGGTCTTGTGGGTGGTGAAGGTCATGATGTCGGCGCCGTGGTCCATCGGGTTCGGGTGCATGCCACCGGCGATGAGCCCGGCCACGTGGGCGGCGTCGAACATGAACAGGGCACCGACCTCGTCCGCGATCTGGCGGAACGGGCGCGGGTCGATGATCCGCGGGTACGCGGTGGCCCCGGTGACGATGATCTTGGGCCGGTGCTCGAGGGCCACCTCGCGCACCTGCTCGATGTCGATGCGCTCGTCGCTCGGAGTGACGCCGTACGACACGAAGTTGTAGAGCTTGCCACTGGCGTTGACCGGCGACCCGTGGGTGAGGTGACCACCCTGGTCGAGGCGAAGGCCGAGCACCGTGTCGCCCGGCTGCAGCAGGGCCAGGTACACCCCCATGTTGGCGTTGGCGCCGGCGTGCGGCTGCACGTTGGCGTGCGGGGCCCCGAAGAGCACCTTGGCCCGCTCGATGGCGACCGTCTCGACCTCGTCGATGATCTCGTTGCCGCCGTAGTACCGCTTGGCGGGATACCCCTCGCTGTACTTGTTGGTGAGCACCGAACCGGTGGCTCGGAGCACCGCAGGAGAGGTGAAGTTCTCGCTGGCGATGAGCTGGAGGGTGGTGTTCTGACGCTCGACCTCGCGGTCGATGAGGGCGAACACCTCGTCATCGGGGTTGCTGGGCCACGGCATGCGCGTCTACTCCTGCTCTTGTCGTTCGATGTCAGCGAGCTGCGCCACCCGGCGCTCATGGCGACCGCCCTCGAAGCTTGTGGCGAGCCACAGCTCGAGGATCTCGCTGGCCAAGCCCTCGGCCACGATGCGACCGCCCATCGACAGCACGTTGGCGTCGTTGTGCTCCCGACTCAGACGAGCCGTGAAGAGGTCGTTGCAGAGCGCGGCTCGCACACCGTGGACCTTGTTCGCCGCGATCTGCTCCCCCTGCCCGGATCCCCCGAGCACGATGCCGCGGTCGGCGTCACCGCGCGCCACGGCCCGTCCCACCGCCGCGCAGATCGGCGGGTAGTCGACCGACTCCGTCGAGTGCGTGCCGAGGTCGTCGACGTCGTGGCCGAGGCGCTCGAGCTCCGCGACGAGATGGGCCTTGAGCTGCAGGCCGGCGTGATCGGCTCCGATGGCGACCCTCATGCCGTTCGCTCCTGTCCGAGGATGTCGCTGGGCCAGGCCGCCTGGACGAGCCGCACCAGGAGGTCGTCGATCTCCTGTGCTGTGGTCTCGTAGTCGCGCAGCCCGCGCCCCACCGGGTCGCCGATGTCGAACGCGTCGTCGTGTCCGACGCCCACCAGATCGGTGCGGCGCCGACCCTCGCTGGCTCGCGCCAGCCACTGGGCCATCGTCTCGCCGCTCCGCCGATCACCGACGACCCCTGCGGCCCGAACCAGCTCCTTCAACGTGAAGCTCCGGTCGAGGGCGGTCGGCTCGAGCGACGCCGCCTCACGGACGTGCTCACGCGTCATGCCGATGATCAAGTCGGCCGAGTGCACCATGGCCCGGTCGAGGCGACGGCTCACGTGCCCGGACAGGTCGAGGCCGCGAGCGGCCATCACCGTCTGCCCGTGAGCGGTGGCCGACTGCCCGCCGGGGAGGGAGCCCGCTGAGGACACCGCCGCGCGGACGCCGAGCGCGTTGAGGTGATGACGCAGGAGGACCTCCGCCATCGGCGACCGGCACTGGTTCGCGGTGCAGAGCAGGAGCACGTCGATGCACTGATTGTAGGTGGGAGACGACCCAGCCCTAGACTTGACCGTTCAGTCAAGTTCTCGAGGAGCCCGCGCGATGCTCGACCCCCGCACACCCGTGTTGATCGGCGCCGGTCAGCTGAGCCGTCGGGTGGACCAGGGCGAAGAACCGCTCGAGCCGGTCGACCTCATCGCGGAAGCACTCCGTCGGGGCGCCGCTGAATCGGGCGCGGGGCCGGGGGCGCTCGCGGGCGCAGATGCCGTCCACATCGTCTCGCTGCTGTCGTGGCGCTACCGCGACCCGGGTCTCCTCGTCGCGCAACGCCTTGGCGCCACGCCGAGGGACACGAGCCTGTCGGGCATCGGCGGCAACACGCCACAGACGCTCGTCAACCAGGTCTGCCTTGCGATCCAGGCCGGCGAGGCCGATCTCGTGCTGCTCGGCGGGGCGGAGGCATGGCGCACCCGGGCCGGCAACCGCCGAACCGGCGCCGAGTCCGGGTGGACCCGCCAGGCCGACGAAGTGCCGCTCGCTCGGTCGTCCACCGAGGACGTCTCGATGTCCGCACCCGGCGAGATGGCCCGCGGCGTGATCCTCCCGGTGCAGGTGTACCCGCTGTTCGAGCAGGCCCATCGCATCGACATGGGACGCGGCCTCGACGACCACCTGTTGGTGATGTCCGAGCTGTGGGCCCGCTTCAGCGACGTGGCTGCCGCCAACCCCCACGCCTGGATCCAGCGGTCGTACACCGCCGAGGAGATCCGCACGCCGACCGCCGAGAACCGGATGATCGGCTATCCGTACACGAAGCTCATGAACTCGAACAACGCGGTGGAGCAAGGCGCCGGCGTCATCCTGTGCTCCGCCGAGCGGGCCGCTGCCCTCGGCGTGCCCCGCGACCGGTGGGTGTTCCCCCACAGCGGCACGGACGCGCACGACCACTACTTCGTGTCGGAGCGCGAGCACATCGGTCGCTCACCAGCGATGCGGATCGCCGGACGCGCCGCGCTCGACCTCGCCGGCGTCGATGTCGGCGATCTCGCTCACGTGGATCTCTACTCGTGCTTCCCCTCAGCCGTGGAGATCTCCGCCAACGAGCTCGGCCTCGGCCTCGACCGCCCGCTCACCGTCACCGGCGGGCTCTCGTTCGCCGGCGGTCCCTGGAACAACTACGTGATGCACTCCATCGCATCCATGGCGAACGTGCTGCGCGACGACCCGGGCAGCGTCGGCCTCGTGAGCGGCAACGGCGGCTTCATCACCAAGCACTCCTTCGGCGTGTACAGCACGGAGCCGCCGGCCACGCCGTTCCGGCACGAGGAGCCTCAGGCGGAGATCGACGCGCTCCCCCGGCGCGAGCTCTGCCAGGAGCCCGACGGCGCGGCAGCCGTCGAGGCCTGGACGGTCATGCACGATCGCGAGGGAGCACCCGAGAGCGGGATCGTCGTCGGACTGCTCGGCGACGGCCGACGCGCGTGGGGCGTCACCGCGGATCCCATGACGGTGAAGGCCATGGTCACCGACGACCTCGCCGGTCGGTCGGTCGCGCTGTCCCCTGACGGCTCCTTCGACCTGGTCTGAGTACCTGCGTGCTTCGGGCTCGATGTGCGCGTCAGCGCGCTTCGTTCTCCGCAGCCCGCTCGCGCAGGAGCACGTAGATGTGATCGCGGGCTCGCGGCATCTCGTCGAGCAGCCGCTTGAACGCGGCGATGTCGAACGACAGCAGCCGCATCGGCGTGTCAGCGACCACCGAGGCATTGCGGGGACGATGGTCGACGAGGGCCATCTCGCCAACGACTGATCCTGGGCCGACCGTCACCACGCGCTCGCCTCGGATCACCACGCCAGCCTCACCCTCGAGCACCAGGAAGCACTCGAGCCCGACGTCGCCTTGGTCGATGAGCACCGCCCCCTCGGCCGCGTCGACGGGCATGCCGAGCTTGGCGAGCTTCGTGAGATCGGCATTGGACATCGACGCAAGGAACGCGAGGTGGCGCAGGTCCTCCACCGTCGCATCGAGCTCACCCTTGTGGAACGGCATCGTGGATCCTCTTGGTCGGCGCACGGGCCCCAGGCCGCCCGTCAACCTACCGGTCGTCGCTCGACGATGCGGCGGCTGCCTCGATCACCGCCGACCCGTCGATCGAGCCCTCCCGCAGGACCGTCCACGGCCGGGTCGTGGCGTTGATGACGGTCGACGCGACGCCGCGAAGCGGACCGCCGTCCACGATGAGCGCAATGTCCGATCCGAGCGACGCCGCGGCTTCGGGAGCGGTGGTGGGGGTCGGTTCACCATGGCGGTTCGCGCTCGTCGCCGCGACGGGTCCGACCACGGCGGCAACGGCTCGTACCACCTCGTGGTCGGGGACCCGCAGCCCGATGGTGGTCGCCGGCTCCCCGAGGTACAGCTCCACACCGGGCCGGCGTGGTGTCACGATCGTCAGCGGTCCCGGCCACCACCGGGCCCCGACCGCGGCGAGGGCCGGTCCAGCCTCGGGACCAGCCAGCGCGACCGCCTGGTCGACGTCGGCGCAGAGCACGGCGATCGGCGTGGCCGTCGCGCGCCCTTTGAGCTCGAACAGCCGGGCGGTGGCTGACGCGATCCCCGGAAGCGCGACCAGCCCATAGACCGTGTCGGTCGGAAGCAGCACCACCTCGCCCGCAAGGAGGGCGGCCGCGATGTGCTCGACGGCGCTCGACGGATCGTCGCTCAGTGCGATCGTGGGCGAGGTCACGACGATTCACCCTCCGCGCGCAATCGGGCGACGAGGACTCGGTCTCGGCCGACGAGATCCGGCTGTACCGCCGCGGCGGCGAACCCGGCCGCGGCCGCGAGATCCAAGACGGCCGAACCCTGCGTCTCGCCGATCTCCACGATGAGCACGCCGTCGTCGGCGAGCCAGTGGGGCGCCTCCGCGATGATGTGTCGGAGGTCCGCTAGGCCGTCTGGGCCGGCGAGGAGCGCACGTGATGGCTCCCAACGCGCCACCGCATCAGGCAGCGAGTCGCCCACAGCCACGTACGGCGGGTTGGAGACGATCAGATCCAGCCGTCCTGTCAGATCGTCGGGGAGCGCGCCGAACCAGTCGCCTTCCACCAGCCGTACCACTGCGCCGCGCCGACCGAGCGCCGCCACGTTGGCACGGGCCACCGCCAGGGCGTCGCTCGACGCGTCGGTGCCCCACACCTCGACCTTCGGCCAGAGCTCGACAGCCAGCGAGAGCGCGATCGCACCCGACCCCGTGCCCAGGTCGGCAACCACCGCTCGCTCGCGGTGCTCGAGCGCGTCGATGGCCAGTCCCGCCACCACCTCGGTCTCCGGCCTGGGGATCAGCACCCGTCGGTCCACGAGGAGGTCGAGCGTTCGGAACCCCCACCGCCCGAGGACGTACTGCAGGGGCTCTCCAGCAGCGCGACGATCGACCATCTGCGTCACCTGGCCGAGCTCCCGCTCGGTGACATGCTGGTCGAGCGCCGCCACCTGCTCGGCCGCACTTCGCCCACTTGCCTGCTCGACGATCCAGCGCAGCTCCTGGTCCGGGTCGTGGACACCTGCCGCTCGGAGGCGGTCGATCGACGCCTCTCGCAGCTCCCGCCAGAGCGTCACCCCGACTCGCTGAGCCGTCGCGTCTGCTCGTCGGCCACGAGCGCGTCGACGACCTCGTCGAGCTCGCCGGCGAGCACCTTCTCCAGCTTGTAGATCGTGAGGCCGATGCGGTGATCGGTGACCCGGTTCTCCTTGAGGTTGTAGGTGCGGATCTTCTCGGAGCGCCCACCCCCGCCGACCTGCCCCTTGCGCTCGGCGGACAGCTCAGCCGCCTGCCGATCCTGCTCGGCCTTCAGGAGCCGCGCTCGGAGAACCTGCAGCGCCTTGGCGCGGTTCTGGATCTGGCTCTTCTCGTCCTGCATCGACACCACGATCCCGGAGGGCAGGTGTGTGATGCGCACCGCCGAGTCCGTGGTGTTGACGCTCTGACCACCGGGCCCGGAGGATCGGTACACGTCGATCTTGAGGTCCTTGTCCTCGATGGCGACCTCGACCTCTTCGGCTTCGGGCATCACCGTGACCGTCGCGGAGGAGGTGTGGATGCGCCCCTGGCTCTCCGTGACTGGCACCCGTTGGACCCGATGAGGTCCGCCCTCGTGCTTCATGCGCGGCCACACGCCGTCGCCCTTGAGCAGGAACGTGATGTCGTTGAAGCCACCCATGTCGGACACATCCGAGCCGAGGACCTCGAGCTTCCAGCCCATGCGTCCCGCGTAGCCCTGGTACATCTCGAAGAGGTCGCGTGCGAACAGGTTGGCCTCCTCACCGCCCTCAGCGCCCCGGATCTCGACGATGACGTTCTTGCCCTCATTCGGGTCCTTGGGCAGCAGCAAGAGCTTGAGCTCGGCCTCGAGGCGCTCGATGTCGGCCTCGGCCTCGCTCACCTCGAGGCGCATCACCTCACGATCCTCACCGTCGAGACCGCTCAGCATCTCCTTCGCGGTCTCGAGGTCGTCCGTGCGCTGACGGAGCTCCCGTGCCGGCACCACGAGGGCCTCGAGCTCACGATAGCGGCGGGTGACCTCTTGGTACTTCGTCTGGTCTGCGATCAGCGCCGGGTCAGCGAGGCGCGCTTCCACCTCGTCGAACTCACGCTCGAGGTCTTGGAGGCGTTCCAACATGAGCAGGTCAGGCTACTGACTCGGGTCGTCGCGCCAGCCGTCGTCGACGGCGACGACCTCCGCGCGATGGTGCAGGCGGTCGGCCAGCTCGGCCGTGACGGGATGCGCGTCACGTTCCGGGACGACGAGCAGCAGGCGCGCGGCGGGGTCCAGCGCGAGGCGGACGTCTGCAGCCTCGGGGACCAGGCTGAGATCCGCACCCACCGAGCACGCCACGACGACGCGCTCCCCCGCCGCGGTCTCACCCTCGGCCATCGCCACCGCCGTGTCCTTCAGGTTGGGGCGCGGCGTCGCCGGTGCGACGGGTACCAGTCGGCTGAGACCGAGCCGTCCCGGGTTGCGCACGAGCACGGCCCGTAGCCAACGCTCGGGCGCCATCTGGTTGAGCGGGTGGCGTTGTGCGCCGGGACGACGGTGCTGCCGCACGATGTCCGCGACGCGCGCGAGCTGATCGACCGGGCTGAGCGAGCCGTGGAGCATCGCGGTCATCTCACGGTCGGCGAACCCCACGCCCACCTCGAGGAGCGGGGCGTCGATCTCGATGCCCGTGGAGGTCGTCCCGTGGACGATCCGGGCCACCTCGAGCCCGTTGACCTCACCGCGCACGAGGCCCTCCTCGCCCCCGACCTCGAGGTCGGCGTCCACGAGGAGTCCAGCCAGCTCGGGGGCAGGGGGCGCGGCCACGGGCGGCGCGGGCGGCGCGGGGACGACCGGCGCCAGCGTGGCCTCGTCGACCTGCCAGATCGTGGGGGCGTCACGGAAGCACGTCGCCCGACGAGCCAGCACCTCGGCGCTGCTGTCGACGAGCAGGTGCAGGCGAGAAGCGCTGTTGCGGGCCGACCAAACCAGCGCGGGCCCGAAGGCCTTCAGCGGGTCGGCGTCGATCAGCAACCAGGCCTGATCGCCGTACACGAGGGCTGCGCCGCCTGGAAAATCGACTTCCGCTCGGTCGCCGTCACCCCAGTGAGCGATGACGAGCGAGCGCAGCTTCGCCGTCAGGAGGGAGGAGCGAGGAGCGATGCTCATGGGTGAACGAGGCGGGGGGTGCGGGGGGCAGAGGCTCCGCCGGTGCCCCCTGCCGGTGAGCGATCCGGCGGCGCCGGTCGCGCACCACAAGCTCTCAGCGGCCGCCGCACGGCGGTCGCCCCACCAGCTCGGTGAGGAAGCTCCGCTTCCGAACCGACTACTACTCGCCCTTGCGACGCTTGCCGTACCGGCGCTCGAAGCGGTCGATGCGCCCACCGGTGTCGACCAGCTTCTGCTTGCCCGTGTAGAAGGGATGGCACTCGTTGCAGAGCTCGGAGCTGAGGGTCGGCTTCGTGGAGCGCGTCGTGAACGTGTTGCCACAGGAGCAGCGAACGCTGGCTTCTACGTACTGGGGGTGGATGTCGGCGCGCATGGCGGTCTCCGTGAGCTTCTTGGGGGCTGGGTGAGGCTACCGGGAGGTGCGAGCGTTTCGCCACCCAGCGCCCGGCGCCTCATCGGCTGTTGGCCTTGCCGATCTCCGCCAGGAACTCCTTGTTGGACGGGAAGGACTTCATCCGGTCGATGAGCAGCTCTAGGCCCGAGGCACCCCCACCCTCGCTGGCCATGGCCGACAGGACCCGGCGCAGCTTCCACACGTGCTGCAGCTGGAGGCCGAGGAACAGGAGCTCCTCGTGCCGGGTGGAGGAGGCGTCGACGTCGATGGCCGGGTAGATCCGGCGCTCGGCGAGGCGACGATCGAGGCGCAGCTCCATGTTGCCGGTGCCCTTGAACTCCTCGAAGATCACCTCGTCCATGCGGCTGCCGGTCTCGACGAGGGCCGTCGCGAGGATGGTGAGGCTGCCGCCCTCCTCGATGTTGCGGGCGGCGCCGAAGAACTTCTTCGGGGGGTACAGCGCACCGGTGTCGATGCCACCGGACATGACCCGACCGGTGGTGGGCGCGGCCAGGTTGTAGGCCCGCGACAGGCGGGTGATGCCGTCGAGGATGATGACGACGTCCTTGCCGTCCTCCACGAGGCGCTTCGCCCGCTCGATCGTGAGCTCGGCGACGTGCGTGTGCTCCTCCGAGGGTCGGTCGAAGGTGGACGCCACGACGGTGGACAGCTCGCCCTTGAGCCACCGCTTCATGTCGGTGACCTCCTCGGGGCGCTCGTCGACGAGGAGCACGAACAGGTGGACCTCGGGGTTGTTCACCTCGATGGACCGAGCGATCTGCTTCATGATCGTCGTCTTGCCGGCCTTGGGCGGCGACACGATCAGGCCACGCTGACCCTTCCCGATCGGCGCGATCAGGTCGATGATGCGCGCCGTGACGTTGGTGGGGTCGCCCGCCTGCTCCATGACGAGCTTCTCGTCAGGGAAGAGCGGCGTGAGGTCCTCGAACCGGCGACGGGTGCGCGCCAGCTCCGGATCGGCACCGTTCACGGCATCGATGCGGAGCAGGGCGGGGTTCTTCTCGTTGCGCAGCGCGGGACGGCTGGCGCCGCGCAGGTGGTCGCCCTTGCGGAGACCGAACTGTCGCGCTTGCTTCACCGAGATGTACACATCGTCACGCGACGGCAGGTACCCCTGCACCCGCAGGAAGCCGTAGCCCTCGTCACGCAGGTCGAGATGACCCTCGACCTCGATCGGCTCGCCGATGAACTCCTCCGGCCCGCCGGGACCGGCCTGGCCCTGGCCCTCCCCGACGCGGTCCCGGTTCCGCCCCCGGCGTCGGCGTCGGCGGTTGCCGCCTTCGCCGTCGTCATCGCCATTGGGGTCGTCACCCTGATCAGCCTCGTGCTGACGGTTCGGACCGCCGTTCTGGCCGCCGCCGTTCTGCCCGCCGCCGTTCTGGCCGCCGCCGTTCTGACCTTGGCGATCTTGGCGGTCGGAGCGACCCTGCGGTCCGGCGCTCTGCCCATCTCGCGGTCGCCCCTGACGACCCTGACCGCCGTTCTGGCCGCCGCGACCGGCGCTCGGTCCACCGGCCGGACGAGCGTCACCCTCCACCTGATCCGTCGGGTCGGCGTCAGCACCCCCGTCAGCCGCGTCGAGCTCCCACTCGGCCGGCGGCTCGTCGGCCGACACCGCGGGCGCGTCGGCATCGTTCGACGGCGACGGCTTCTTCGCTCGGCCCGTCCGCTTTGCCACCGAAGCCGGCTCGTCGCCTCCCTCGGCCTCCTGGCCGGAGACGCCGGTGAGGTTGAGGATCAGCGCGACGATGTCAGCCTTCTTCGCACGGGACGGGGGCTTGCCGCCCAGCGCCTGGGCGATCGTGAGCAGCTCGTCACGGTCCTTGCGCTCGAGGGCGGACTGCTCGAGTGCGGTGGAGTCCACGCTCATGGTGGGGGGTACCTCGGGGTGTTGGGGGAAGTGCCAGTAGGCAGGAGCTGAGCGGCCGGGACAGCACGACGATGCGTGTCGGCCACGGCGTCCGCTTCCAGCGGGGGCTGTCGAGCCGCCGGTGCCGGAGATCCGGTCGGTTTCGGCTCCACGTTCGCCCCCCAGCGGAACGACGTCACGGTAGCGCGCCGGGGCCCACTCGAGAAACCCGGCTGGTCCCCTCGGTGCACCCCAGCCGCGTCAGGTGCGCTGCACGAGCCTCGCCATGAGCTCGTGGCCCGGCACGTCGGCCTCGTGCAAGGTGGCAGCTTCGCTGTAGGTGCCACCGGGACCGGCGACGACGCTGTCGACGAGCAGATAGGGCACCGAGTCGGTGGTGTGCGTCTTGAGCTCGACCGGCGTGGGGTGGTCGGGGAGGAGGAGCAGGCGCCAGGGCCCGAGGTCGTCGAGGCCCCGGATCAGGTCGGCAAGGATGCGGCGGTCCCAGGCTTCGAGCGCCTTGATCTTCTCGTCGAGGTTGCCGGCGTGACCGGCTTCGTCGGTGGCCTCGACGTGGATGACGAAGAGGTCGGCGTCGCCGGCGAGCGCGGCCAGGGCCGCGTCGCGCTTGCCCTCGTAGTTCGTGTCGTACCAGCCCGTGGCGCCGGCCACCTCCACGACGTCGATCCCGGTGAGCACCCCGAGACCGCGGATCAGGTCGACGGCGGTGACGAGCCCGGCCCGGCAGCCCGTCTGATCCGTGAAGCTCGGCATCTGCGGCTGGAACCCCTGCCCCCAGAGCCACACCTGGTTGGCCTGGAGACCAAACGAGCCGACGATGTCTCGGCTGGCGTCCATCACCGCTTGGAGCTTGGCGGCCGCCGGTCCGGTGGGCCACACCGCCGGCTTGTCGGACAGGTCGTGGGGCGGGATGCAGTCGGCTTCCGCCCAGTCGGCGGGTGCGACGAGGATGTGGCGGTACTGCACCCCTGCATGGAACGCCAGGTCGGACCCAGCACCCCGTCCGAGCTGCGCGTCGAGGGCCTCGATCACCGCGGTCGCGTCGCCGGTGGACGGGTGCCCACCGGCGAAGTCGAGCATCGTGCCGTCGTGGCCGACCGTGGAGAGGTTGCACCGGTACGCGACCTGGTCGGGCCGCAGTCGCAGGCCGAGGGCGGCCGCCTCGATGGGCGCTCGGCCCGTGTGGAAGCGCGCGGGGTCGTAGCCCAAGATCGACATGTTGCCCACATCGCTGCCCGGCGGCAGCCCCGGCGGGATGACCGCCGCACGGCCGACCTCACCCCGGGCCGCCAGCCGAGCCAGGTTCGGCATCGACGCGACCTCGAGCGGCGTCTTGCCGCCCAGGGAGGAGATGGGCAGGTCAGCGCACCCATCGGGCACGCACACGACGTACTTCACCGGGCGAGTCTGACAGACCGGCTGGGGCGCCCCCGACCCGGTTCGGGCAGGGATCGGCGCGTTCTGTGCCGAATCTTCCTGTTGACCGACTCAGACCGCACCACAGATCTGCCGCCTCGGAGGCCCACCCAACCATGCGTCGCACCCCGATCACGATCGTCGCCACGCTGTGCGCGATCTTGTCTGCGCTGACGCTCACGAGCGGTCCTGCCGCCCAGGCCGCGCCGAACTGCACGAACGCCCTCGCGCCCAGCGTGGCCGGCAAGCCCGCGCCAGTGGGCACGCCCTACACCTGTGCAAACCCTGTGCACCCGGGCGCTCGCATCAGCGTCGCCGGCAGCCACGGCGGCGCAGGCGGCAGCTGCACCGCCAACTTCGCCTTCACCGGCTCCGACGGTCGGAGCTACCTCGGCACGGCGGGGCACTGCACGCTCGCCGCGTCCAACCTGTCCGGCGATCGCGGCGAGTGGGCCGATGCCGTGGGTACCGGTCCACAGGTGAAGGACAGCACCGGCCGGACCATCGGCCGCATCACCTACGCCATCCAGCAGGATCCCAAGGACATCGCGCTGATCCGCCTCGAGACCGGCATCGTCGTCGACAAGGCCATGCCGCACTGGGGCGCCGTGACCGGCATCAACACAACGTCGGACACCATGCCGATGGAGCTCCGTTGGGTCGGCCACGGGGTCGGCATCGGCAGCGTGCTCTACGCCCGGACTGGCGTGACCACCCGGACCACGAACCCCGACACGATCTACGGCGTTGGCGCCATTGCCCCCGGCGACTCCGGTGGCCCCGTTGTCGATGCCCAAGGCCGTGCGGTCGGCGTCAACGTCACCATCGGCGCATCGGTCGGAACCAACTCCGGAGTGCAGTTCATCACCCGGCTGGCTCCGCAGCTCGCCCGGGCGACGGCTGTCACAGGCGTCACCTACACGCTGGCCACCTGACCACGCGAGCCGTGCACGGCTCGGGCGCCTCACCCGCTGATGCAGTGCTCCACGTGACGCTGGATCAGCGCGAGGTCGGCGGGCAGCACGTCGAACCGCTCATGGCGCTCGAACAGATCGGCCAGCCGCTCCGGTAGTGGCGGGCGGATCCCGGTGGCCTGCTCCACCGCGTCGGGGAACTTCGCCGGGTGCGCGGTCGCCAGGCACACCATCGGCGTGGCCGCGTCTCGCCGCACCGCGCGGGCGGCGCCGATGCCCACCGCCGTGTGCGGGTCGACCAGCTTCCCGGTCGACGAGTGCACCGATCTGATGATTGCGAGCGTGTGGTCGTCGTCGATGCTGGCCGCGTCGAAGCGCGGATCGCGCGGCACCTCGACCGAGCCCAACCCGCGGAAGCGCGTGAGCACGTCCGCAGTGCGACCACCGTCCCGGCCGAGGAGCTCGAAGAGCAACCTCTCGTGGTTCGACGACACCTGGATGTCCATGGACGGGCTGAGCGTCGGCACCACCTCCTCGGCGACGAGTGCGCCTGAGCCCGCCCAGCGCGTGAGGATGTCGTTGCGGTTGGACCCGATGACGAGCTGATCCATGGGCAGCCCCATCCGCTCGGCGATCCACCCGGCGAAGATGTTGCCGAAGTTGCCGCTCGGGACGGTGAACGAGCAGCGGCCCAGACGGGCCGTGGTGGTGACGTAGTAGACGACCTGTGCCATCACGCGTGCCCAGTTGATCGAGTTCATCGCGGACAGGCGCACCCGATCCCGGAACGCGGCGTCGGCGAACATCGCCTTCACGAGATCCTGGCAATCGTCGAAGGTGCCCTCGACCGCCACGTTGTGCACGTTCGGCGCATCAACGGTCGTCATCTGGCGCCGTTGGACATCGCTCACACGGCCGGCAGGGTGGAGCACGACGATGTCGAGCGTGTCTCGCCCCACACACGCCTCGATCGCCGCGGAGCCCGTGTCGCCCGAGGTGGCGACCACGATCGTGGCTCGCTGCCCGCGCCGGGTGAGCTCGTGATCGAAGAGCCTCCCGACGATCTGCAGTGCCACGTCCTTGAAGGCGAGGGTGGGTCCCCAGAAGAGCTCGAGCAGGTGGAGGTCGTCGAGCTCCACCACCGGGCACACATCCGGGTGGTCGAAGGTCGCGTAGGCCTCCTCCACCATGCGGGCGAGATCGGTGCGCTCGATCGAACCCTCGACGAAGGGCCACATCACCGCGGTGGCGACCTCGTGGTAGGGCCGCACCTCGTCCCAGCCCTCGGGAAGGCGGGGCCAGGTCTCGGGCACGTACAGCCCGCCGTCGGACGCCAGCCCGGTGAGCAGCGTGTCGCCGAACCCGAGCACGGGAGCCCCACCTCGGGTGGAGACGTACTTCACGGATCAGCCCTCGTCGCTGACGACGCGCAGCACCGACCCGATGCGATCGACCGCCTCCAGCGCACGGAGGCCGGCGAGGGTTGCCTGAACATCTGCTTCTCGCGCGCGGTGCGTGATGAAGATGAGTCGTGCCTCGTCCCCGAGGCCCTCCTGCTCCATGGAGCGAATCGACACCGCGTGGCTTCCGAACACACCGGCGACCTGCGCGAGCACGCCCGGTCGGTCCAGCACCTCGACGTTCAGGTAGTAGGCCGACTCGACCTCGTCGAGCGGTCGCAACACGGCCGTGGCGAGCTGCCCGACCGACGCGTGCGAGCCCTTGTGTCTGTTGAGGGCGGCGTCGATGAGATCACCGAGGATCGCGCTGGCCGTAGGTCCACCACCGGCCCCCCGTCCGTAGAACATCAGGTCGCCCACCGACGCGCCCTGGACGAACACCGCGTTGAAGCTCTCGCGGACCGCAGCGAGGGGATGCTCGAGGGGCACCATCGCTGGGTGCACCCGCACGCCGATCGCGCCGGCGTCGTCTTGCTCAGCGACGGCGAGGAGCTTGATCACGAAGCCCATGCGCCGAGCGAAGTCGATGTCGATCTCAGTGATGCCCGTGATGCCCTCGTGGTGCACGTCCCCCGCGACCACCGACGCGCCAAATGCGATGCTGGCGATGATCGCGGCCTTGGCTCCCGCGTCGTAGCCCTCGACGTCCGCCGTCGGATCGGCCTCGGCGTAGCCGAGCGCCTGCGCCTCAGCCAGCGCGTCGGCGTAGGAGGCGCCTGCTTCGGTCATGCGGGTGAGGATGTAGTTCGTCGTGCCGTTGACGATCCCCATGACTCGGGTGATGTGCTCCCCCACGAGCGACTCGCGCAGCGGGCGGATGATCGGAATGCCTCCGGCCACCGCGGCTTCGAACAGCAGGTCGACCCCGGCCTCCTCCGCCGCGCTGAACAGCTCTGCCCCGCACCGCGCGAGCAGCTCCTTGTTGCCGGTGACCACCGGCTTGCCGGCCTTGAGGGCCCGAAGGATCAGCTCACGAGCGGGGTCGATCCCCCCGATCAGCTCCACGACGAGGTCCACGTCGGCGTCGTCGACGATGGCTTGCGCGTCGTCGGTGAGCAGCCGAGCGTCGATCCCCGACGGACGCGGCTTTGCCAGGTCGCGCACCGCGATCCGTGTCACGGCGAGCCGCAGCCCCGTGCGGGCCGCGATGGCGGGGCCCTGCGCGGCGATCAGCGCCACCAGCGGCGCGCCGACGTTGCCACACCCCAGCACCCCGATGCGCACCACCGGGCCATCGCTCTGCTCGCTCGTCACGGCGCCATCGTAGGGGGCGGTCCGAGTGCCACCCCCACTCGTTCTCAGCGCTGCTACATCACGTCGTGGCGGAGGAGGTCGTCGAGCGACTCACGCCGAACGACCTCGCGCGCGATGCCGTCGGCGACGAACACCACGGCCGGCCGCGGGACCTTGTTGAAGTTGGAGCCCATCGAGTGCCCGTACGCGCCGGTGACCGGCGTGACGAGCAGGTCGCCCACGGCGAGGTCGTCAGGAACCTGGGCCGCCCGCACGAGGACATCGCCCGACTCGCAGTGCTTGCCCACGATCGTCACGCGTCGCGGACGAGGCGCACCCGCAGCCCGGGCCAGGAACGCCTCGTAGCCCGACCCGTAGAGGACGGGGCGCGGGTTGTCCGACATGCCGCCGTCGACCGACACGTAGGTGCGCAGCCCGGGCAGGTCCTTGATCGTGCCGACGGAGTAGAGCGTGACCGCAGCCTGGGCGACGATGGACCGTCCCGGTTCCGCGAGCACGCGACCCTCGATCCCCGCGTCGCGACACGCCTCCACGACCGCCTTGCCCCACTCGGCGATCGTGGGTGCCTCCTCGCCCTCCACATAGGCCACGCCCAGTCCGCCACCGATGGACAGCTCGGGAAGGCCGAGCTCGCGCACCCAGGGGGCGACGACCTCGACGGCCTGGTGGAAGAAGTCGGCCACGAACACCTGGCTGCCGATGTGCATGTGCACGCCGACCAGCTCCATCGCCGGCGTGTCGCGCACCCGTGCCACCGCCGCGGCGAAGTCGCCGGACGCAACGCCGAACCCGAACTTCGAGTCGGTCTGTCCCGTCCGCACGAACTCGTGGGTGTGGGCCTCGACGCCCGGCGTTGCCCGGATCAGCACCTTGGGGATGAGCCCATCGTCGGCATGGAGCGCCGCCAGACGGGCCACCTCGTCGAAGCTGTCCACGACGATCCTGCCCACCCCCGCCTGGCGGGCCGTCCGCAGCTCCTCGAGCGACTTGTTGTTCCCGTGGAGCACGAGCCGCTCGGCCGGGACACCGGCCGCGAGCGCCACGTGGAGCTCGCCACCCGTTGCCACATCGATGTGCATGCCCTCCTCGTGAGCGAGGCGCGCCATCGCTACACAGAGGAACGCCTTCGAGGCATAGGCCACGCCATCGCCGAATGCGTCGACCGCCTCACGGCACCGCCGGCGCAGGTGCGCCTCGTCGTACACGAACAACGGCGTGCCGAACCGATCCCCCAGCTCGAGCAGGTCACAACCACCGATGCTCAGCCTGCCGTCGCTGCCGATGACCGCGCTGTCAGGAAGGAGCCGCAGCGGGATCGGCCCGCTCACCGCCCGCCCCCACGCGTTCTCGGGCGGAACATCCGTCGTGGAGGCGGAGAGATCGCCCGAGAACCCAATGGGTCCCCGAGGCTCACATTGACTCCGGGGCGGACACGCCAAGCAGATCCAACCCGATCGCGAGGCCGGTGCGAGCCGACTCGACGAGCCAGAGGCGGGCCTGGGTGAGCTCCGGCGGCACGTCCCCGATCACGTAGCAGTCGTGGTAGAAGCCGTGGAAGCGGTCGGCGAGCTCGCGCACCCAGGTGGTGACCTTGTGTGGAGCCCGGTCGGTGCAGGCCAGAGCGACGACGTCGGGCAGCTCGGAGAGCTTGCGGAGCAGGTCGAGCTCGCGCTCGTGCACGAGGAGGCCGAGGTCGACCTGCCCGAGCGACGCCCGCTCGATGCCCGCCTCGGCGACCTTGCGGCCGATCGAGTGAATGCGGGCGTTGGCGTACTGCACGTAGAAGACGGGGGACTCCTTCGACTCCTCGCGCACCTTGTCGAGATCGATCGTCGGTGCTTGGTCAAGTGACGTGACAAGCGAGAGCAGCCGCATCACATCGGGGCCGATGTCGTCGACGAGGTCATCGAGGTCGACGGCGTTTCCCATGCGCTTCCCCATCCGCCCACTGGCGAGCGAGACCATCTGCCCGAGCCGGACCTCGAGGCGATGGCCGTCGATGCCGAGTGCTTGGACCCCCGCCTTCAGGCTGGCGACCTGTCCGTGGTGGTCCGCGCCCCAAACGTTGATCACGAGGTCGAAGCCCCGCACAACGAACTTGTCACGGTGATAGGCGATGTCACCGGCCAGGTAGGTGAAGTCGCCACCCTGGTCGGGGGACTTCTTGAGCACCCGCTTCTCCCGCGGGTCGCCGTGCGCGGCCGTGTTGAGCCAAATCGCACCATCCTCCTCGTAGATGAGGCCGGTGGCTTCGAGCTCGGCGACCGTCTCTGCGACCGCGGCGCTCTCCTCGATCGAGGCTTGGCTGTACCACTCGTCATAGTGGATGTGCACCGACTCCATCTGATGACGGATGAAGCCAAGGATGCGGGTCGCCGCCCAACGTCCAGCCTCGGATACGTCCTCGTCGCCCTCGTAGGCCGACGCCAGTCCCTTGACGAACCCGCTGGGATAGCCGTCCTCGGGAACGGGAGTACCGGCACGCCGAGCGAGGACGCTCGCGCCGAGTCTCCGGATCTGACCACCGGTGTCGTTGACGTAGTACTCACGGGTCACGGCGTACCCACACCGCTCCATGATTCGGCCCAGCGAGTCTCCGTACGAGGCGAACCAACCATTGCCGACGTGGATCGGGCCGGTGGGATTGGCGGAGACGAACTCGATCTGCACCCGCAGACCGCCTCCGAGATCGGGGCGCGCGAAGCTCGCCTCGCCGCCTTCGATGACGTCGCGCAGGACGTCGTGGAGCCAGGTCTCGCGGAGGTGGAAGTTCACGAAGCCGGGCCCGGCGATCTCCGCTCGCAGCACATGGGCGGGCGGTGCCGCGTTCAGCCGCTCGACGAGCTCGCCGGCGAGATCCCGTGGGTTGCGGCCGTTGCGCTTAGCTGTGGCCATCGCCACGTTGGACGACCAGTCTCCGTGCTCACGTCGGGCCGGGCGCTCGAGGTGGATCTGCTCGGGCGGCTCGATGCCGACATCGGTGAGGGCGGCGCGCAGGGCGCTGGCGAGGGAGTCGCGGATCATGGCAGGGCCTTGGTCGGGGGCTAGCGGGACAGCAGCGCGTTGACGCGGTCGATGAGGTCGAGCGGCTCGAACGGCTTGGTGACGTACTCGTCCGCACCAGCCTCGATGCCCGCCTTGAGATCGCCGGCCTGTGCCTTCGCGGAGAGGAGGATCACGGGGATCTTGGCGGTGGCCTTGTCGGCCTTCAGCGCCTCGACCATCTCGATGCCGGACATCTGCGGCATCATGATGTCGCTCACGATGATGTCGGGCCGGCTCGCACGGGCGATCTCGAGCCCCTCGGCACCGTCGTGAGCCAGGAGCACGCCGAAGCCCTCGAGATCGAAGTTCACCTCGAGCAGCCGCAGGATGACCGGGTCGTCCTCGACGACGAGGACGGTGGGGGCGGCGGCGGGCATTGCAGGAGGTTACTCATCGACCCCGGCGGGCCGAGACCCGGTTCCGCCACCCGGAGCCGTCGCGAACCGCGGGCTACGCGGCGAGCAAGCCCCGCACGATCGGCGCGTTGGTCGAGGCGACCACGCCCCCTCCGTGCTCCGCTGTGATCGCCAGCGCGCTGAGCGGCCCCACGGCACGGAACGGCGCGGTGGCGGGATCGTCACCGAGCACGCCGAGCGACACCGTCTGGTCACCCATCACCCCCCAGAGCTGGTAGGTCTCGTCCGGGTCGAGACCAGGGAGATCCGCAGCGATGAGGTACCCCTGCCCGTTCGGCAGGACGACCGCGTCGACGTAGTGCCTGCCGTCGTCGGACAAGAGCCGGGCCGTGCGTGCATCGGGCGAGATCGCGGCCGCGGCTGCGGCCTGGTCGAGCCCCCGCTGGTCGAACACGGCGGACAGCTCGTCGATGCGGTCCCCCTGCTGGGCGACCTGCACGCCGAGCAGCGCGATCACGGCGACGGCAGCCGCGGCCGCGAACATCGACGGGACCGCGACGCGGCGTCGACGCATGGGAACAGGCTGCGGGAGTCGGAGCGGCGGAGGCGCCTCCTCGAGACTCGACGCGATGCGCGACCAGATGCCGTCGGGGGCATCCGCGCCGGAGAACGCGAGCAGGGCGGCCGCCTCGCGGTGCTCGGCCACCTCGGCGCGACAGCGCGGGCAGCCGATGAGGTGATCCTCGATGGCCTCGGCTTCGTCGGCGTCGACCGCGTCGATGGCGAAGGCGCCGAGGAGCTCTTGGATGTCGTCATGTGTCAGCTGTGGTGCCACGGCTGCCCCGTCTCGCTGTCGATGAGGTCGGTGTGGAGGCGCTTGAGCCCCGCCCGGATCCTGCTCTTGATGGTGCCCTCTGGTGTGTCGAGGATCTTGGCCACCTCGCGGTAGGTGTACCCGTCGAAGTAGGCCAATTCCAAGGCTTGCCGCTCGGCGAGGGGCAGGGTGCCCATCGCCTCCTTGACCCGATCGGCCACGGCGAGGTCCATCGCCTCGCGCTCGAGGTCGTAGCCCGCTGCTGCCGTGCGCTGCGCATCGCGCTCCTCGCGCTGGCGGCGAGCGCCGTCCGAGCGCAGGCGGTCGATCGACCGTCCGTGCGCCTGGGCCAGCAGCCACGACCGGAGCGACCCGCGCTCGGGGTCGAAGCGGTCGGGGGAGGACCACAGGCGCACGAAGACCTCCTGGACGACCTCCTCCGCGATGCCCTCATCGCGCACGACGCGCCGAGCCAGGCCGTACACGGCCCCGCCATGACGCCGGTAGGCCTCGGCCATGGCGTCTTCTCGCCAGCGACCGATCGCGACGACGAGGGCGGCGTCGCTGGCTTGACTCAGATCGTCACGCATCACCGTGTCTACGACGCTACTGCCGCGCCCGGATGACCTCACCTGCTCCGATGCCGACTGTCCGGGCAAACCAGAAAGGGGTTCTAGAATCCTCGGGCCGGATCTAGAATCAGCCCATGGCGTTCAGCATCAAGAACGACGACGCCGATCGGCTGGCTCGTGAGCTCGCGGCGGCGACCGGCGAGTCGCTGACCGAGGCGGTGCTCGTGGCGCTGCGCGAGCGCCTCCAGAGGGAGGAGTCTCGTCGCCGGGTCGGCGCCGCTGATCGGTTGCGGCGCCTGGCCGCAGAGGTCGCAACGCTGCCCATCACCGACACCCGCTCCCCCGAGGAGATCCTCGCCTACGACGAACAAGGCGTGCCGACGTGACAGGCATCGTCGTCGACACCTCAGCCGCGGTGGCCATCCTGCTGTCAGAAGCGCAAGCCGAGTCGCTCTTGGTGGCGCTCGACGACGCGGAGCCCCGCCTGATGTCGGCGGCCACGTTCGTGGAGCTCGGCGCGGTGCTCGAGGCGAAGCTGCATCCGGCGGGCGCGGGCATCGCCGCTCGCTTCGTCGACGACGGTGGCATCGACCTCGTCGCCTTCGACCAGACACAGGCCGACCGCGCACTCGAGGGCTGGCGTCGTTTCGGCAAGGGCCGGCACCCCGCCGCGCTCAACCTCGGCGACTGCTTCACGTACGGCCTCGCGGTGGCCACCGATCACCCGGTGCTCTGCGTGGGCGACGACTTCGCCCGAACCGACGTCGGGGTCGTCCCTCTCGAAGGATGAGTCTCATCAATCGGGCTAGCCGAGCCGCGCTGCTGCGAGGACGAGGCCTACGAGCGTTGCCTGACTGGCCACGAGCGCGAAGTACAGCCGGTGGAGCAGCTCTGCGTTGGCTGACCGGATCTCGGCCTTGAACTCGGCGCGCACGGTCTCGATGTCGCCCCGTGTGGCGATGTCGCCCCATCCGACTGGCGGGAGCAGCTCCATGATGATCGCGGCCCTCTCCTGACCCATGGCTTCCTCGAACCACTGAAGATCTGGTGACGCTGGAACTCCGTGACCGCCACGGCGCACCTCCTGGACGACCGACCGGGATGGGCGCCGCACGGCACCGAGCGGGGACCGAAGTCCGTCCAAGAACGATACCGCTGCCCCTGTGACATACCCGGAGCCGCCCGCGGTCACCGTGAGCTCGTAGCTTGCTGGTGTGACCGAGGAGCTGGGGCCGGGCATCTATGAGGCGCTCGTCACCGAGGGTCTCGCCGCGCGCCTGGACGAGCTTTCCAACCGCCTTGCTGCGACAACTCGCTCCCTCGCCAGCGCCGAAGCGCCCGACCGGATCGCGTGGCACCTGAGCCGGCAGATCGAGCGGGCCCTCAACGACGTCACCGACGCCGACCGCGTCACCGTCGGCCTCCAGGTCGCCGGCGCCCTCCTCACCACCCTCGGCGAGTTCGTCAGCACCGACGCAGGGGAGACCCCCGCAGACCCCGCGCAGGTCCTGCACGCCATCCAGCAGCGCAACCCGGATGGCTCACCAAGGCCGATCGAGGAGCCGCTCATCCCGCTGCTCGACACCACACTGCTCACCAACGCACCCGGCGAGCCCGGCCTGTGGAGCCAGCTCCGCTCGGAGATCGAGTCGGCCGACGCCATCGACGTCGTCATGGCGTTCATCCGCCGCAGCGGCATCGCGCCCCTCCTCGACGGCCTGAGACGCCACACAGAACAAGGCAAGCCACTCAGGGTGCTCACCACCACCTACACCGGCTCCACCGAGCGCCGGGCCCTCGACCAGCTCGTCGACCTCGGCGCCGAGGTCCGCATCTCCTACGACCTCGGCAGCACCCGCCTCCACGCCAAGGCCTGGATCTTCCACCGGCGCTCCGGCTTCTCCACGGCCTATGTCGGCTCCTCCAACCTCACGCACCAGGCGCAGGTCACGGGCCTGGAGTGGAACGTCCGGGCCTCGGCCGCCCGCAACCCCGACGTCGTCGCCAAGTTCGGGGCCACCTTCGACAGCTACTGGGAGGCCGGCGACTTCGTCCCCTTCGACGCCGACCAGTTCGACGAGGAGCAGGCCCGCACCAGCCGCACCGACACCGGTCCGCACGTCATGCTCAGCCCGGTTGAGCTGCGCCCGGCCCCGTTCCAGGAGCGCCTGCTCGAGCAGATCGACGTCGCCCGCGAGAAGGGCCACCACCGCAACCTCCT
This sequence comes from Microthrixaceae bacterium, assembly GCA_052386335.1. Classification (GTDB taxonomy): domain Bacteria; phylum Actinomycetota; class Acidimicrobiia; order Acidimicrobiales; family VFJN01; genus VFJN01. The sequence goes on along the minus strand of JBQTKH010000166.1, from coordinate 659 downwards.
CGTGGCCGCCACCGGCACCGGCAAGACGGTGATGGCCGCCGTCGACTACGGGCGACTCCGCCCCCGGCTCGCCCGCGCCGGCCTGCTGTTCATCGCCCATCGCGAGGAGATCCTCGACCAGAGCCTCGCCACCTTCCGCCACGCCCTGCGGGATGCGAGCTTCGGCGAGAAGTGGGTGGGCGCCTCGAAGCCGACAAGGTTCGAGCACGTGTTCGCGTCGATCCAGAGCCTCAACGCCAGCGACCTCGCCAACCTCGCGCCCGATCACTTCGACGTGGTGATCGTCGACGAGTTCCACCACGCCGCCGCCACCTCCTACACGAAGGTGCTCGACCACCTCGCCCCCGTCGAGCTGCTCGGCCTCACCGCCACCCCCGAGCGCAGCGACGGCCTGCCCATCCTCCACTGGTTCGACGACCGCATCGCGGCCGAGCTGCGCCTCTGGGACGCCATCGACCAGCAGCAGCTGGCGCCGTTCATGTACTTCGGCATCCACGATGGCCTCGACCTGCGCGACATCCCCTGGAGGCGTGGCCGCGGCTACGACGTCGACGCGCTCAGCGCCGCCTACACGAGCTCCGACGCCTGGGCGCGCCTGGTCGTCCAGCAGGTGGCCCAGCACGCCGAGCCGGCCACGATGCGCTGCCTCGGGTTCTGCG
>JBQTKH010000165.1:0-8150 GCA_052386335.1 Microthrixaceae bacterium | reverse complement strand
CAGCTGGCGAAGGCGCTGGCGCTGTTGGTGCGGCTCCCGCCCCAGCCGTGGCTGTGGAAGACGACCGGCACCGGGTGCGTGGCGTCGGCCCCGTCGGGGCGGTAGAGCGAGTAGCAGATGGCCACAGGCTCGGTGGTACCGGGCTCCGGAACGCTGCTGATGCAGCCGTTGGTCAGGTTGCCGGCGGCTCGAGCGGCTGGGGCGACAGCGAGGCCGGAGATCACGAAGGCGGCCGCGGCCGCGCTGACGATGAGCTTGTTCAGGCGCATGAAGGACTGCGTTCGCCGGGCAGCCCACCGACTCCTGCCCGAAATGACCGATTTGCGCAATGTTCCAGGCTCGGCGCTTCATCCACCCGGGTGGCTGACGCCCTGCTCGGCCGGGGCGGGCCGGCGGCTCGTGCCCAGGATGAGGCTGCCGACGGCGGCGGCGATCATCGACGCGGCGAGCACACCGACCTTGGCCTGATCAGTGAGCGCTGGCGCGTCGAACGCGAGGCCAGCCACGAAGATCGAGACCGTGAAGCCGATGCCTGCGACCCCCGCCATGCCGATGATGTGACGCGAGGTGATGCCCTCGGGAAGACGGCCGATGCCCAGGCGCACGCTCAGGAAGATGGCGCCCGCCACACCCACCAGCTTGCCCAAGACGAGCCCGGCAACCACGCCGAGCGCCACCGGGGAGCTGACGGCGTCGCCGAGCGACTCGCCGGACATGGCGACGCCCGCGTTGGCCAGCGCAAACACGGGCACGATCACGTAGCTCGTCCACGGGTGCAGGAGGTCCTGCAGGCGCTCGGTCACGGGGATCGACTCGCGCAAGCGGAAGGAGATGTCCCGCACCTCGGCTGCCGTGACGTGGTCGTCCGCAGAGAGGCTGTCCGCGATGCGGTCGGCGTCGACCTCGGGCAGCAGGGCGCGCGCCGGGGCCATGAGACCGAGGGCCACGCCCGCGATGGTTGCGTGGATGCCGGACTCGAAGGTGGCGAGCCACACCGCCGTGCCGATGACGACGTAGATCGGGAGGTACCGCACGCCCACCCGACGCAGCACCGCGATGAGGAGCAGGCTTGCGAGCGCGGCGACCGCCCACCCCAGCTCGAGGCCGTCCGAGTAGAACACGGCGATCACGATGATGGCGCCGATGTCATCGACGATCGCCAAGCCCAGCAGGAGCACCTTCAGCTCGGCCGGTACTCGGCTCCCGAGCAGCGCCAGCACGCCGAGGGCGAACGCCACGTCCGTGGCCATCGGGATGCCCCACCCGGCGCTCCCGGACCCGCCGACGTTGAGGGCGAGGTAGAGGGCGGCAGGGACCACCATCCCGCCGAGCGCGCCCGCCGCGGGGACGGCGGCCTCACGGGGTGAGGTCAGCTGGCCGCTGGTGAGCTCCTGCTTGACCTCCAGGCCGATGACGAAGAAGAACAGCGTCATGAGGCCATCGTTGATCCAGTGCCGAAGATCGTGCGTGAGGACATGTCCCGCGAGATCGATGGTCAGCTCTGTGGCCCAGAGCTCGCGGTAGGACCCCGACCACGGCGAGTTGGCCCAGATCAGCGCGACGACGGCTGCCGCTGCCAGCAGCACGCCGCCAGAGGCTTCGATGTGGAGGAAGCGGGTGACCGGCCGCGCGATCGAGCGAGCCAGGAATCGGTCGCTGCGCAGCCACGTGGGGCTGTCGGTGCGGGGGGCCATCAGCGGATCTCCTGGGGGTCGACGAAGCGTTCGCCGACCAGGCTTCCCGGCACACCAGGTTCCAACCGTAGCCCTTCTGAACGGGGGATCTGACCGGCAGCAACCGAGACGTGCATTACTCGTCGGCTGGTGGTACCGCCGCGGGACCGCATGTGGTCGCCCCGCCCTCGTGACCTGAGGCGCCACCCTCGAGCGTGTCAGAGAGCCGTCAGGAACTGGTGTCCTGGCCGTAACGGTGGGCGAACGAGGGAGAAACCAGGCCTCCCTACGGTCAGACAGACGACAGGTGGCCGCGCCTGTCACGGACCTGTGCGAGGAGGTGGCACCGATGAGGCGGGCGATCGCAGGCTTGTTCCTCAGCGTGCTGCTGCTCTTCACGGGCGTCGACTCGAGCGCCATTGGGGCTCCGTCGGAGTCGGTGCCCGCCCGGATCGAGGCTGCGCACCGTGCGGTCGCCGGCTCAGCCACGCAGGCGCTGACTCGGGTCACCGTCGTGGCCGCAACTGCGCTGGTGTGGCTGCTCGGCCTCGTGGCCCTGGTGCTGTACCGCCTCGACGCGGTCATCGAGCAGGGACGGTCCTCCCTTCGGTGGATGGCCCGCGCCCGTCGCGGCCCGCCCGCGCTCGCGCACTAGCGCGACAGCGACGGGGCAACGCCCCTGCAACCGCTGGTCGCCCGGACCACCCCGTGCCGGCTCTGGCCGCCACGCGCTCGGCGCAACGCGCCGGATGATCCTGCGACCTGTCCGGGTCGCAGCCGACCGCCGACCTGACGGCGCCGCCTTGTGCGTCGCTGGCGCTGTCGTGAGCGGCACCTGCACCAAGGAGACCACACATGCATGCCCCACCCGATCCACGACGCCGTCGCCGGCGACCGACCAAGCTCCTGGTCGGTCTCGGCGTGGCGACGACCGCCCTCGTGGCCTTCGCCGGGCCCGCTACAGCCCAGGAGGAGGGCTTCGCCAGCCAGGTCATCCTCGACAACATCTGGGTGTTCCTCGCCGGCGTGCTCGTGTTCTTCATGCAGGCCGGGTTCGCGCTCGTCGAAGCCGGCCTCACGCGTGCGAAGAACGTCGGCAACATCATGATGAAGAACCTGATGGACTGCATGGCTGGTGTCCTGGCGTTCGCGCTGGTCGGCTACTCCATCGGCTTCGGGAACGAAGCGTTCAGTGGCTGGTTCAGCTGGATGGGTGTCGGCATCCCGGGCGTCGAGGACGCCGAGGGCCTGTCGGGGTACCTCAACCTCTCGCCGGCAACGTTCTTCTTCTTTCAGGCTGCCTTCGCCGCCACCGCCGCGACCATCGTGTCGGGAGCGATGGCCGAACGGACGAAGTTCAAGGCGTACTTCTTCTACTCGCTGGTCATCACGGCCCTCATCTACCCAGTGGTGCTCAGCTGGACGTGGGGTGGTGGCTGGCTGGCTCAGCGGGAGTTCCCGTTCTCAGACTTCGCCGGCTCGACGATCGTGCACGCCACGGGTGGTTGGGCTGCGCTCATGGGGGCCATCGTGCTCGGGCCCCGCATCGGCAAGTACGGCGCTGACGGCAAGGCCCGGGCGATCCCGGGCCACAACATCGCGTTCGTGGTGCTGGGCGCGCTCATCTTGTTCATCGGTTGGTTCGGCTTCAACCCTGGCTCGGAGCTCGCCGCGGACGCCTTTGTCACCCAGCTGGCGGTGAAGACCCTCGTCGCGGGCTGCGCCGGAGCGGTCATCGCCATGATCGTCAACTGGCTTCGAGACGGGAAGCCGGACGTCTCCATGGCGGCCAACGGGCTCCTCGCCGGCTTGGTGTCGATCACGGCGCCCGTGGGCGCGGTGTCGACGCGCGATGCCGTCATCATCGGTGCCATCGGCGGCGCAATCGTGGTGTTCGCCGTCGCCTTCTTCGATCGGCTCAAGATCGACGATCCAGTCGGCGCCATCTCCGTCCACGGCGTCTGCGGCACCTTCGGCACCTTGTCGATCGCGTTCTTCGCCCAGTACGACGACGCCTTCCTGGGCCGTGAGGATGCCGGGTTCTTCTATGGCGGCGGCCTGGATCAGCTGTGGACCCAGCTGAGCTTCATCGGAGCGCACTTCGTGTGGGTGGCTGGTGTCGCCGGCGCGCTGTTCCTGACCATCAAGCACACGATCGGGCTTCGGGTCACCCCGGAAGAGGAGATCAACGGCCTCGACGTCGAGGAGCACGGCACCAGCGGCTACGGCCTCGACACGCACCCCACGCTCGGCACGCCGAGCGCGGCCCCTGACCGCACCCCGTCGACGACGGGCTGAGAGAGGAGACCACCATGCTCAGCCTCGTAACGGCTGTCATCAAGCCCTATGTGCTCGACTCGGTGAACGAAGCCCTGAAGGGGGCAGACGTCGCCGGGATGACGATCACGGAGGTGAAGGGGTTCGGCCGCCAGGGCGGTCACACCGAGACCTACCGCGGTGCGGAGTACGCCGTCGACTTCGTACCCAAGGTCAAGGTCGAGGTGCTTGTCGTGTCCGAACAGGCGGAGGCCGTCGCCGCGGTCATCGCCGGGGCGGCCAGCACCGGCAAGATCGGCGACGGCAAGATCTGGATCACCTCGGTGGACCACGTCCAGCGGATCCGTACCGGCGAGAAGGGCGCCGATGCGATCTGAACCCGCCAGATGACGATGGGGAGCCGCCTTCGGGCGGCTCCCCACCTCGGTCTGATCTCGGCCTCACACCAGCGCGCCGCCCCCTGACTCACAGGAACAACCCGCGCGACCCGATGGCTCGGAGACAACGATGCACGACACGATCCCAACGGACGATGACCTCCTACCCCGACTCGACGAGGACGGCCTTCTGCGCGTCGGCACCCAGTGGGTCGCGATCCCCGACGCACAGATCCCCGTGGTCACCCTCCTCGTGAACCGGTACTGCAGGGTGGTGCGAAAGGATGCCCTCGTCGCCGCCTACGTCGACGCCGGCAACAGTGGCCATGACGCCTCCATCCGCTCGCTCGTCGCGCGGCTGGCCCGTCGCGTGGCGCGCCTCGGTCTGCAGCTCCACACCGTGAGGGGGCGAGGCGTCATGCTCGCTCCCGGGGAGGACCTGCGGTGAGCGGCGGGATGCCGGTCCGTCGCACCTGGAGCGAGTCGCAGCGGTTCGTCCCCCGCACGATGGTGCAACCGCTCCAACGGGTCCTCCAGCACGAGGCGTCCGGAGGACTGATCATGCTCGGCGCCGCGGTCACGGCGATCCTCTGGGCCAACTCACCTTGGTCGCAGAGCTACCTCGACTTCTGGTCCACACCCCTGCGCGTCGAGCTCGGCGACTTGATCCGGCTCGATCACCTCACCCTCCAAGCATGGGTCAACGACGCCCTGATGGCGATCTTCTTCCTCCTCGTGGGCGTCGAGATCAAGCGTGAAGCCGTGCACGGCGACCTGCGCGACCTGCGCTCGGTCACCCTTCCGATCGCTGCCGCCTTGGGCGGCATGATCGTCCCCGCGGCCATCTACGCCACCTTCACCGTCGGCCACGCCGGCTCGGCGGGCTGGGGTATCCCGATGGCCACCGACATTGCCTTCGCGGTCGGCGTCGTGTCGCTCCTCGGCACCCGTGTCCCGCTGGCCGCCAAGGTGTTCCTGCTCACCCTGGCGGTCGCCGACGACATCGGCGCCATCGTCGTCATCGCCGTCTTCTACACCGGTGCGGTGGCGTTCGGTTGGTTGGCCGTGGCCGCCGGCTCCCTCTTGGGCATCTTGGTCATGCGACGCAACGACGTGCAGGCGCTCGCTCCGTACCTCGCGGTCGGCGCGCTGGCATGGCTCGCGCTCCTCGAGTCCGGGGTGCACGCCACCCTCGCCGGGGTCGCCCTGGGCCTTCTCACCCCGGCCTGGCCGCTGCACTCGCCCCGCCGCTACCCCGCCGAGGTGCGCCAGCTCATCGGCCGGATCGAGCGGGCCTACTACGACCGGGTCCTCACCCAAGAGGAGTTCGAGGAGAACGAGCACCTCATCGCCGAGGTGGCCCGCCTCTCGGTGACTTCGACGAGCCCGCTTGCCCGTCTCGAGCGCGCCCTGTCCCCTTGGGTCGCCTACGTGATCGTCCCAACCTTTGCCCTCGCCAACGCAGGTGTGGTCCTCTCCACCGACGCCCTCGGCGGCCTGGCGTCTGATCCCGTGACACTCGGGGTGGTCCTCGGGCTCGTGGTCGGCAAGACCCTTGGCGTGTTCGGGGCGAGCGTGATCGCCGTCAAGCTCGGTATCGGGCGCCTCCCCGCCGAGACCACCTGGCGGCACGTCTTCGGGCTGGCGCTGTGCGCGGGCATCGGCTTCACCGTCGCCCTGTTCGTGACCAGCATCTCGCTCACGGATCCCGTGGTCGCCGACTCGGCCAAGGTGGGGATCCTCTTCGGCAGCCTCGCCGCCGGTGCACTGGGCTTCTCGTTCCTGCGCACGGGTCCCGAGCGAGGCAGCGCCTGAGTCCGAGCACGACTTCGCGCTGAGAGCGGAAACCCGGCCGCTTGCCGTTCGGGGTTGAACATCACAGGGTGCCAGCGACCCGCTGTCTCGCGGTGATCGAAGCCCCTGTTTCCGGTGGGCGGTCCCGTGCCTGCGGAGGCAGCCTGGTGGTCAGGGCGTCCGGTGACCCCCGACGGCGCGAACACGACGACCAGGGACGCGCTTGCGATGTCGGCTTCGATCTCGCTGTCGAGCTGTGCTGCCGACACGTCGCCCCACCCTCCCGATAGCTGGCGAGTCGCACGCGGGAGAGGCCGAGGGCGTCGGCGGCGCGGAGCTCGCCACGGCGAACGAAATCGAGCCGGGCGCGGGATCCGAGGGTGCTGGCTTCGCCTTGGGTGAAGCAGAGGACGTCTGCCCCCCCCCCCCCCAGCAGCCAAGGCTGCGAGAACGGCCCCTTGGCCGAAGGACTCGTCGTGGGGGTGAGCGACGACGGCGACGACGACGCCGAGGGTGGCGAGGTCGGCGAACGAACGGAGTCGTCGCTCGGGCGGGTCACGCCCTCACACTGCAACTGGGGTTGCCGTGGCGGGGTTGGCGAACTCTCGGTAGGCGGCCCAGGCCCGGGGCCCGTAGACCGAGGCGGTGCCGCCGTCCATGAGCAGGGTGACGCCGAGGGCTTCCGCGACCTCTTGGGGGGTCGCGCCCCGGCGGGCGGCGGCCTTGGCGTGGTAGGCGATGCAGCCGTCGCACTGCTTGACGACGGCGATGGCCAGCGCCATGAGCTCCTTGACCTTGGCCGACAGCGCACCATCGGCGACCGCCGCCTTGTGGAGCTGGGTGAAGCCGTTCCACGTGTCGGGGATGGCCTGGCCGAGGCTGTGGGTGGGTTCTTTGAGGTCGTCGATGACGTCGTTGTAGTGAGCCGCGATCCGTGAGGTCATGACCGCACCTTGAGCCCGGGACCAGCCGGAAGGTAGGACCAAAGGTCCTTTATGATCAGCCGGAGGGCTCCACCCGTCGTGGTCCAGCATCGTCAGCCCCTCACCGGCGAGGCTCAGGGACCTGCTCGCGGCACGTCGAGCGGCGTGACCACACGGTTCGGTCGCCCGCGACCAATCTCGGAATACCCTAGGGGGTATCAGGGTTGAGGTGAATGTGACGACGACCAACCCGACCGACGCGACGGTGGCCTGTCCTGCCTGTGGTACTCGCAACCGGGTGCCAGCCAAGGCATCGGGTCACCCGGCGTGCGCTTCCTGCCACGAGTCGCTTCCTTGGCTGGTGGTCGCCACCGACGCCTCCTTCCGGAGCGCGCTCGACTCCAAGCTGCCCGTGCTCGTCGACGTCTGGGCCCCGTGGTGCGGGCCATGCCGGATGGTGGCCCCGGCGGTGGAGGAGACCGCAACGCGGTTGGCCGGGGTACTGAAGGTCGTGAAGCTGAACGCAGACGACGCGCCCGGCGCATCTGGGTCCCTCGGCATCCAGGGAATCCCCACGCTGGTCGTGTTCCAGGACGGCCAGGAGGTCGCACGCCAGGTCGGCGCCCTGCCCGCCGCGGCGCTCGGCTCCTGGGTCGATGATGTCCTCCGACCGGTCGACCGGTCGACCGTCGACCGTCGACCGTCGACCTGAGCGGCACGGCCTGACTGGCTATCGGCCCGCCCTAGGGGCGGTCATAAGGCTACTTCTGTAAACGAGATGGACCAGCTTCGGTGAACCTCTCCCTGGCGGAGAGCGTGGGATTCGAACCCACGGTGACCCGAAAGCCACAACGGTTTTCGAGACCGAAGCATCCCAATTTCGGCAAGCCTGCGATCCCAGTCTTTTCCCAGGTCAGAGGCCCTTTCTGCCGAGGGAGCTCTGACCGCCAGAAACCGAGATGTACCGTTGTTTGCCGTCGCCAGTGGTACCACAGTGGTACGGAGCGTTGCCAGGTGGCCGGGTGATGGTGTCGTCGAGGTCGTGGGTGCCGACTCGACGCTACGTCCGCTCCCTCAGAAGGTGGTGTCACAACCCAACAGTTCTC
>JBQTKH010000164.1:0-6855 GCA_052386335.1 Microthrixaceae bacterium | reverse complement strand
TGTATCGGACCCGACTCTGGGCACGCGGTCCCGCGGGGGTTGACCCCTTCCGCGCCGATCGGCCCGCGCCGCAAGGTTGGTTTGCCGCGTGCTCGGTGCGCGCCGCGCGATCCGCTGTCGGGGTGATGAGTCGCCCGTGTTACCGGGGAACCACCAACCCCCGGCGCGCAGGCCCCGTTCAGCGTTGGTGGGGAGGAGCGGTGATGAGGGACTACCCCGCGATGGTTACCCACGGTGCGAGTCGGCGACCAGGGCGAACGCGCCTCTGACGGCGGCCTGAGGATCGCTCATCCCCCCACATAGCCCGGCATCGCTTGGTGCTACCGGCACCACCCTGTCTCGCCGCGCGTGTGGGACGCCGTTCCATGCTCGCGCCCTCCGGGCAGATCGCCGACTCGGGCGTTGTCTCAACGGCCGAGCCGCCCACGCGGGGCTGGACGAATCCCCATAGCGATGGGCGCTGGCCATCAGCCTGCCTCCTCGCAAGCACCTCGACTAGCCTGACTTGGGACATGTCGCCGCGCCGCTCGCATCTCGTGCTGTTGTTGGTGGCTGCATTGGCGGCGATGGCGCTCTCAGCGTCCGCCGTGGATGCGGATAGCGAGCACAGCTCGCAAGCTGGCAGGGTTGGTGAAGCGGGGTTAGACGTCCGGGCGCCGCGGGTTGCTGCCTCGGCGGCTCGTCTCACGGGTGACGAGCGTCGCGACGCGGGGACATCGGAGCGTTCATCCAAGCAGGGGTTGGTGCTCTTTGTCCTGGCTGCGGCCACGATCGCGGTTCCGGTGCTCGGTCGTCGCCGGGCCAGCCTGCTCGCACACCGCGGGTCGCTCTCGGTCTTGTCGTGGTGGCCGCAGACCGGCCGCGCGCCGCCGTTCCTTCAGCTCCTGAGCGCCTGATCCGCAGCCGGCATCAGCCGGCGGAGCTGGAAGGAATGGCATGTCGAGTGCGTCTCGCTGGCGCGCCGTCGCGGTGCTGGTCGCCGTGGCGGGCTCAGCGTTCCTGGCGTTCACCACGCCGGTCCGACTCGGGTTGGACCTGGAGGGTGGCACGCAGATCGTCCTGGAGGCCCAGGACACAGACCGCGTCGCTGTCGACGGCGACGTCGCGTCGCGCACTCTCGAGGTGCTGCGACGCCGAGTCGACGCGCTCGGCGTCGCCGAGCCGACCCTTCAGCGATCCGGTGACCGCCGGATCATCATCGAGCTTCCCGGTGTCGCGGATCCCGACGAAGCGGTGGAGGTCATCGGCCGCACTGCGCAGCTCGCCTTCCGGCCGGTGCTCGCTATTGCGCCGCCGGCCAGCGGGACCCCGACGTCGGGCCCCGAGGGAGTGGACGCGTCGGCGGAGCTGTTCGAGAGCGAAGGCGGCGAGCGCCTTCGGCTCGGCCCCCCGGCGGTCACCGGCGAGGCGGTCGGATCGGCCAGCGCCCGCCTAGCCACCGACCTGGGCGCGCCGTGGCACGTTGAGGTGAACTTCCGCGGCGACGGCGGCGACGAGTGGGCGTCCCTGACCGGCGAGGCCGCCTGCGCTCCTCCCGGCGACCCGCGTCGACGGGTGGCGATCGTGCTCGACCGCGATGTGATCTCCAGCCCCCAGGTCGGACCGGAGGTCGGTTGCGGTGAAGGGATCACCGGTGGCGACACTGTCATCACCGGTGACTTCACCGAGAGTGAAGCGAAAGACCTCGCCTTGCTCATCCGCGCCGGGGCGCTCCCGGTGCCGGTCGAGATCGTCGAGCAACGCACGGTGGGACCGACCCTTGGCGACGAAGCCGTGCGGGCGAGCATCCAAGCGGCCGTCATCGGCGCGGCCCTGACGATCCTCTACATGATCGCCTACTACCGGCTGCTCGGCGTCCTCGCTGCGCTCGCACTGGTGGTGTACGGGCTGCTGTCCTACGCGGCGCTACTGGCCATCGGCGCAACGCTCACCCTGCCGGGTCTGGCCGGGTTCGTGCTCGCCATCGGCATGGCCGTCGACGCCAACGTCTTGGTCTTCGAGCGCGCCAAGGATGAATACGCTGCCGGGCGGCGCGTGCGCTCCGCCACCGTCGCCGGCTTCCGCCGCGCCTGGTCGGCGATCGCCGACTCCAACGCCACCACGCTCCTCGCCGCCGGCCTGCTCTTCTTCTACGCGTCCGGCGCAGTGCGCGGCTTCGGGATCACCCTGTCCATCGGCGTCGTCGTGTCGATGTTCACGGCGCTCGTCGTCACCCGAACCGTCGTCGAGCTCCTCCTGCGATCCCGCACCATCGCCGAGCGCCCACGAGCCCTGGGGCTCGAGGTGGGCCACCGCCTGCGGGCCTGGTTGCGCGACCGCGGTCCCGACATCCTCGGACGCCGCCGCGTCTGGTTCGGCATCTCCGCGGCAGTTCTCGCCATCGCTGTCGCCGGGCTCGCCACCCACGGTCTCAGCTACGGCCTCGAGTTTTCCGGTGGACGGCTCCTCGAGTACGAAACCGAACGTCCCGCCGATCTCGACGACCTGCGCGGCGAGCTTGCCGACCGCGGTCTACCCCGAGCGGTGGTGCAGGAATCCGGCGACGAGAACGTCGCCATCCGGACCGCCGCTCTCAGCCCGGCACAGGAGCGATCCGTCGCCGACGCGGTGCAAGAGGTCGCCGGCGAGGCCAGCGAGGTGCGCGACGAGTTCGTCGGCCCCACCGTGGGCAGCGAGCTGCGCCGTAAGGCATTCATCGCCCTGGGTGTCGCCTTGGCCGCCCAGCTTTTGTACCTGGCAGTGCGCTTCCGGTGGACCTACGCCACCGCCGCCGTCGTCGCCATGTTCCACGACGTCACAATCCTGCTCGGCGTGTTCGCCTGGCTCGGCAAGGAGCTCGACGGCGTGTTCCTCGCCGCCCTGCTGACCGTCATCGGCTACTCGATCAACGATTCGGTCGTCGTCTTCGACCGAATCCGAGAACGGCGCCGCGAGCGTGCCAACGAACCGCTCATCACCGTCGCCAACGACGCCTGTCTCGACACCATCCCCCGCACCGTCAACACGGGCCTGGGCGCCCTGTTCATCCTTGTCTCCCTGTACTTCCTGGGCGGCGAGACCCTCACCGACTTCGCCCTCGCCCTGCTCATCGGCATCATCGTCGGCACCTACTCATCGGTGTTCACTGCCGCGCCGCTCGCCGTCGCGCTCGAACGCCCCGGCCCCGCACCCAAGGCGGCGCGCCAGAAGCGGCCGACAGAACCCCGACGCACCGGCGGCGACCGCGCCGACACCCCGCCGAAGGCCGTTCCTGACGACCAAGCCGCGCTCGTCCCGGGCGGCGTGCCGCTGCGCCCGCGTCCAGCGAGCTTGCCGCGGGCACCCGTTCCGCGACCACGAAAGACCCGACGTCGAGGAGGACGCCGCCGATGACCACACCCCAACCCCACCGCAAGGTCGTCTCGAGTGATGTCACCGAGCAGGCGATGCCCGGGATCGGACAGCGCTATGACCTACACGCCGCCGAGGGCGGCTCGATCACCGTTGTCATTCACCACTCGGGCCGCCGCGACATCTACGTCCTCGACGACGGCGATGAACCGCGCGCCTCCGTGGTGCTCAGCGACTCCCAGGCACGGACGCTGGGAGCCATCCTCGGTGGCGCCTACTTCAAGCCCGCAGTCGTCGAGGAGATCGAGGCCGTCATCGGCGGCCTGCTCATCGACTGGGTCACCCTGGACGACAGCTCACCGGGGGCGGGCAAGACCATCGCCGAGCTGCAGGTCCGAAGCGAGACCAAGATGACGATCGCGGCAATCCTGCGCGGGCACGTGCCGCTGATCGCTCCCGAACCGACCGAAATACTGCTGCCAGGTGACCGGCTCGTTGTCATCGGTCGTCAAGAGGATCTGCCCGCGCTCCGCCGTCACGTCGTTCGGGGCTGACTGGTGGGAGAAACGCTGGTCGCGGTCGGCGGTGCGTTCCTCGCCGCCGGCATCCTGGCCCGGGCCGGTCGGCGCATCGGGCTGCCCACCATCCCGTTCTTCATGGCCGCCGGTGTGATCTTCGGTCCCAACACACCGGGCATCGCCCTTGTCGAACACCCTGAGGACCTCGAGCTGCTGGCCGCGCTCGGGCTCATCCTGCTGCTGTTCCACCTCGGGTTGGAGTTCAGCCTCAACGACTTGCTCGCCGGCGGGAGACGGCTGCTCAGCATCGGTGCGATCTACCTATTGCTCAACGTCGGCGGCGGATTCCTCCTCGGGCTGAGCCTCGGATGGGGTACCAATGAAGCACTGGTCGTCGCCGGGGCGGTCGGCATCTCGTCCTCGGCGATCGTCACGAAGCTGCTGATCGAGCTTCGCCGGCTCGCCAACCCGGAGAGCCGGCTGATCCTCGGCATCATCGTCGTTGAGGACATCTTCCTGGCCTTCTATCTCGCCTTGCTGCAGCCGGTACTCGGTGAGGCGGAGGGCACCGCGGAGGCTGCCGCACAGTTCGCCACCGCGTTCGCGTTCCTCCTCGCGCTCGGTGCCACGGCCCGCTGGGGTGCCCACCTCGTCGGTCGGCTGGTCGATACCCCCGACGACGAGCTGCTCACCGTCATGTTCGTAGGCGTCGCCGTCCTCGTCGCCGGCGTCGCCGAACAGCTGGGCGTATCCGACGCCATCGGCGCGTTCATGGCCGGCCTGGTCCTTGCCGAGAGCCCTGTGGCACACCGCATCGAGCGGCTCGTCCTGCCCTTGCGAGACGCGTTCGCCGCCATGTTCTTCTTCGCGTTCGGGCTCACCATCGACCCTGGCGACGCAGCCGACGTCGCCGGTCCGGTCGCGATCGCCGTCGTCCTGTCTGTCGTGCTCAACGTCACCGCCGGGGTCGTCGCCGCGAGACTCCAAGGGTTCAGCCGCACCGCGGCGGCCAACATCGGTCTCACCATCCTCGGGCGGGGCGAGTTCTCCCTCATCCTCGCCACCCTTGCCGTCGCCGCCGGCCTCGACGAGCGGATCGGACCTTTCGTCGCCCTCTACGTCCTCGTCCTCGCCGTCCTCGGACCGCTCCTCGCCGCCCGCTCGACCCACTTCGCCCGGCTCCTCCCCGCCCGGCTGTTCCCGCCCCCGCCTGAACGGCAGCCAATCGCCATCCCTGGCGGAGTACGAGATGGGTAGCCACGCTGTTCGGGCCGTCGTCGTTGTCGGCGTCGCCGCGGCGTTCGCGCTCGCCTGGCGGCATGAGCTGTTCCTGATCGTGATCGTCATGCCCGCCGCCGCCGCCACGCTGTCGGTGCACGCCCGCAACATCGACCGATCCCACGCCCGCCGGGCCGCAGCCCTCGCGCTGGTCGCTCCGACCGGGGTGTCCGACCCCGCCGCGCTGGAGCGCCTCGTCGCGGCCGACCTCGCCGCCGCCTCCCTGGGCGACCCCGAGATCATCGAGGGAGCGCGCGCCCTCGCCGAGGAGACGATCGAGGACCCGTGGCAACGCGCCCTCGCGTGCGAGCGGCTCGAGGCCGCGACGTACATGCTCACGGGCACGCCATTCACCGGGGGGACGACAGGGGCCGCGTGGCGTCGACCATGGGTCCGGGTCGGCGGCGTCATGGTCGTTGCCGGCCTGCTGGTGGCGATCGCTGCCACCGGACACAAGGCTCTTCTCGTACCGCTTGCGCTCGCCTTCGGCACGCTCACCCTCGCCTTGAGCGAAACACGCCGCGCTGAGGGCCTTCGCTCGCTCCTCGTGCGTCAGACGTCCATGGATCCAGCTAACGGACAGGTCGTCGTGCCGGACGAGGCCACCCGGGCGGCCATCCGCTCACTCGTCAGCAACAACCCGCGTGTGCGCGCAGCCGCATCATCGATCGTTGAGGCGTGGCCCGGGCCGGAGCGCGTCGTCGCTCGCTGCCGCCTCGGTGCTGAGCCGGCACCCCGCGTCCGCATCTCTCGACTCGACCGCGAAATCGTCGAGTGCGGGCTCGCTGCGGTCCTGCTCGCCGCACTGCTGGAAGCGTTGTGACCAAGACTCGATCAACCCACGCAGATACGGTCCGGCGCGCGCCTCGCCGCAACCACGAACCACGAGGGGCGCGAGACCGATGAACGGACCGACAACAGCGCGGCGTCCTGCCGACGATGCCCCCCTACGGCTCTACCGGCGGCTATCGATCTGGCATCTCGTTGCCGCGGCCGCGGGTGTGGCCGCCATGCTCCTACTGGGCCGCCTGATGGAACAGCCCACGTTCATCGACGAGATCATCATCGACAACCCAACTCGATACGACATCCGGATCCAAGTGACCAGCGGCGACCGGGACGGCTGGATGACAATCGGCACCGCGCGGCGCGACTCGACCTCGACCTTCGAACAGATCGTCGATCACGGTGACGTGTGGATCTTCCGCTTCACCGCGCAACTCGAGGACGGCGGCGAGCTTCGGCTCACACGCACCGCGCTACAGAGTGCCGGCTGGCGATTCGAGATCCCCGAATCGGTCGGCGACGAGCTACAGACACAGGGCGCGCCCTTCCCGCCCTGAGCGCAGGCCGAGCCCGGAAGTCCGAGCGCCCCTCGGGCCCGCCTAGCCAACCGGGTGACGATCGCGCCAGATCGACAGTTCAGGGCGCGAGCTCAGGCGATACGCACTGTCCCCGAACGCGCGTGTCCCAACCGGCCAGGGAGCATCACCGAACTGGATTCGTTGAAAGGCACGGTCGAGTCACGGCGTCAGGATCACTGCGAAGCGACTCCAGTACGTCTTCCACGCCCGTTGGTGGGGAGGAGCGGTGATGAGGCGGTACCCCGAGAACGTTACCGACGGTGCAGAGCCCGCAACCAGGCCATACGCGCTGGGCGGGCGGCCTGAGGACTCCGCCCTGGCGCGTATCGTCGTCACCGCTACCGGCCTCAGAACTTGTCCAGCCC
>JBQTKH010000163.1:0-14111 GCA_052386335.1 Microthrixaceae bacterium | reverse complement strand
CCCGCCGGAGCGTGATCGGGCCGACCCTGGGACAGGGGTGACGCGTCCGCGTCACCCCGGATCGTGCGTAGCGCGCTGCCCGAGGCGACTCCGGTCTTGGATACTCGGAAGGCGATGATCGCTCCGCAATCACCGGCCGGATCTGCGGCCGGCGACCTCTCGGTGGTGCTCGCGGATGACAACCACGAGATGCTCGCCGCACTTGTTGCCCTGTTCGATCAGGAACCAGGGTTCACCGTCGTGGGCACGGCGATGACAACACCGGAGCTCATCGCGCTCGTGCGTCGTGAGGGACCCGATGTCGCCGTGGTGGACGTGCGGATGCCAGGCGGCGGCGCACCCGTGGCGGCAGGGCCTCTTCTCGAGCACTCGCCCAGCACGGTCCTCGTCGCGCTCAGCGCCCACTCGCTCGGCATGCCCGACCTCCGTCTCACCGAGGTCGGGGCGATCGGCCCACTCTCCAAGGCGGTCCCATCGGAACGCCTGCTCGACGTCATCCGCACCGCGGTGGCGGCGCAGCGCTCCAACCCCATGGCCTGAGGCCCGCGGCGGACGCCGAGACGCATGTCACGCCGCCAGCGGCCTGGCAGCTCCACGCGGCGGTTTGCCCGGGTTGCGGGCCGGGTAGGCCCTCACGGTCCGATGACCAGGAGGAGACGAGCGTGCGATTGGGATCGATCGATGTGAACAAGCTGCGAGGCATCAGCGACAAGGCGGTGGGCCTGGGCAAGGAGCTCGTCGGCACGCTGACCGGCAACGAACGCCTTCAGGACGCAGGCGAAGCCCAGCAGGAGCGGGCCACCCAGGAGCTGCGAACACTGCGCGCTGAGGTCAAGGCTGAGCAGAAGGATGCGAAGGCCCAGATGCTCGAGCAGCGCCAGAAGGCCGCCGCCAACGCCAAGCGCTGACCGCGCCACCCGCGGAGCGAGCCATTCCCCCCGAACACACAGAAGGAGAGCAGCACATGGGTGCATTCGAAGAGGTCAAGGGCAAGGTCAAGGAGACCGTCGGTGATGTCACGAACAACACCGAGCTCGAACAAGAGGGCAAGGCTCAGAAGGAGAAGGGCGAAGCCCAGCGCGAAGCCGACCAGGAGCGCGTGAAGGCCAAGGCGCACGAAGCCGAGGCCATGGCGAAGGAAGCCGAGCAGAAGCTGGCTGAGAAGGCCAAGTAGCGCACCTCGGTTGCGGTTCGACGCGGCGTCGATGGTCCCCAGAAGACCGTCGGCGCCGCGTTGCGCGTCTCAGAGGAGGAATCGATAGACGTTGGTCTCCCGGAGCGTGAACCCGACCTTGCGGTAGAGGTGGTTGGCCGCCTCCCGGGACGGTCGGATCGTGAGGTCGACCGTCGCGCAGCCGAGCTCACGGGCCCGGTCGATCATCGCCTCGGTGAGGAGGCGGCCGATGCCCTCGCCGTTGCGCTGCTCGTCGACGATGACGTCCTCCACCCAGGCTCGCCTCGCCGTGGGGATCGGGAACACCGCGAGGGTGGACACGCCGAGGATCGCGCCCGTGTCATCTCGGGCGACGAACTGTGTGATCGCCTCGTGGTCGAGCATCGCTCGCACCGCGTCGAGCGACGGGGGTGGGTTGGAGCGTGAGAGCTGGGGCACGAGGCCCTGCAGCGCTCCGGTGAGCTCCTCCGCATCGGCGGGTCCAGCGATCGATACGGTGACGGCCACGGCCGTCGACCGTAGCGGCCCGTCGGTCAGGTCGGGTCCGGCACCGGCTCGGGCGGCGGCGGACCGACGTACCGGGCCGACGGACGGATGATGCGGTTGTCGGCAGCCTGCTCGAGGATGTTGGCACACCAACCGATCACGCGACTCGACGCGAAGGTGGGTGTGAACAGCGCGCGCGGGAGCCCGCAGTGGTCCATCACCACACCGGCGTAGAACTCAACGTTGGCGTAGAGGTCGCGACCGGGCTTCAGCTCGGCCAACACGTCCACCACGGTCTGTTCGACGGCCTTGGCGAAGTCGATCTTCTCGGCGCCGATGCGCTCGGCAACCCCACGCAGGAACGTGGAGCGCGGATCGTCGGTCTTGTAGACGCGGTGCCCGAATCCCATGATCTTCTCGCCCTTGGTGACGGCCTCGATCAGGTAGGGACGGGCCCGTTCGGCGGTCCCGATCGCATCGAGGAGGTCGAGCGCCCGAGAGGGTGCTCCCCCGTGCAGCGGGCCGGAGAGCGCGCCCATCGCGCCGACGACGGCGGCGGCGACATCCGCCCCGGACGAGCAGATCACCCGGGCGGTGAAGGTGGACGCGTTGAAGCCGTGGTCGATCGTGGTCATCTGGTACTGCTCGACCGCTCGGCCCTTGTCGCTGTCGAACTCCTCGCCCGTCAGCATCCACAGGTAGTTGGCGCCGTACCCGAGGTCGTCACGCGGCGCGATCGGCTGCTGACCGGACTGCAGTCGATGGATCGCCATGATGAGGCTCGGCATCACGGCGCACATCTGAAGGGCGTTGCGGCGTCGTTCGTCGGCGGCGATGTCGAGCGTGGGCCGATAGCCCTCGCTCGCGCCCACCATGGACATCGCGGAGCGGACGGCCTCCATGACCGACTTGCTCGACGAGGCGAGCGCGGGCAGCAGCCCGACGATGCCTTCCGGTACCCGACGCAGCGGGGCGATCTCGGCGGCAAACGCATCGCGCTCGGCCCGATCCGGGAGGTGGCCCTCGAAGAGGAGAAACCACACCTCTTCGAGCGAGAGCTTGGCCGCGAGCTCCACGGCGTTGTACTGCCGGTAGTGGTAGAAGCCTTCGAGGCCGCGCACGTCGCCGACTGAGGTCTCCGCGACGATCACCCCCTCCAAGCCGGGCGGTGCCTCGATGGCGGACGGGTGGACCACCGGCTGGACCTGCGCGAACTCCATGAGCGATCGCAGCGACACCACGCCGACCAGCTTCCCGTCATCGACCACGGGGAGGTGCCGGTAGCGGTGCTCGTTCAGTGTGGCGAAGGCCTCCTGCACCGACATGTCGGGGGCTGCGCAGTCGACCGGCTGGGTCATCCACTCGCTCACCTTGGTGTCAGCGGCGGACGCACCCGTGGCGTTGAACCGCACGAGATCTCGCTCGGTGAGGATCCCGATCGGACGCTCGCCGTCGACGACGATCGCCGACCCCTTCTTGCGCTCCTCCATCCGTGCCGACGCCTCCGCGATCGACTCGGAGGACAAGGCGGTGACGGCAGGCGAGGTCATGACCTCGGCGACGGTCCGAGTGGTCGTCGGTGCTGGCATGACGCCGATCCTACCGACCTGAGTGCCGCCACGATCCCGTCGATGACAGGTGGCGGGTCACCGGAAAGGAACAGTTCATCTGCCCGCGACCTCATGGTCACAGCGCGGCCCCGTCGCTGTCACGCGGCGGCGCGACGCTCCCCCCATGTCGCCGCTCACCACCACCCTGCGATCTCTCGGCAATGCCCGTGCGCTCACGAACGCACAGGCCCAGCTCGACGAGCGATCCCGTGAAGCGTGGCTGATCGCCGGCCTGGTGAGCCGCCTCGATGAGCGTGACCGCCAGACGACGGCCGCCGCACCGACGATCAGCGCACGCGGCGCTTGAGCACCAAGCCGCCGACCAGGATCACGGCACCCGCAGCCACCGCGGAGCCGATCAGCCACGGAGCGGGTTGCGTCCCATCGTCACGTGCCTCGGCCTCCAGGGTGGTCGCCGGGATCCGCTCCGGCACGCTGGTCGTGGCCGACTCGCTCGGGTAGACGACCGCGCCGACCTCTGCGCCGGGCCCGTCGGGATCGGCTCCAGCGACGTGTCCTCCGAGAAGCCCGACCGCCAACGCCATCACGAGCACCGCCACCACCCGTCGGATCATGCCAGCGAGGTTGGCACAGGCGGGCGGCCTGCTCCCAGACGGTGGCCCACAGCCATGTCGCCAGTACGGTGGCGCCATGGAGCACCTCCGCTGGACGGCGGACCCTGACCTGCACGAACCCGTCGTGATCGCCGCGTTCGAGGGATGGAACGACGCCGGCGACGCGGCCTCCACGGCCGTCCGCTACCTCATCGAGCGCTGGGAGGCGACGCTCGTGGCCACCGTCGACCCCGAGGAGTTCTACGACTTCACCTCCACCCGCCCGCAGGTCCGTCTCGATGACGACGGGAAGCGGCAGATCGACTGGCCCTCGACCGAGATCTACGCCGCGACCCTGCCCGACTCGGCCACGCAGGTGCTGATCATCCTCGGAACGGAACCCCAGCTCAGGTGGCGCACCTACACCCAGGAGCTCACCGAGATCGCCACCTCGAGGCAGGCCCGCCTGTGCCTCACGCTCGGCGCCCTGCTCGCGGAGGTGCCACACACGCGTCCCACTGCGGTGGTCGGCACCGCCTACGAGCCGGATGTGATCGCCGGGCTCGACCTGCAGCCCTCCAGCTACGAAGGCCCCACCGGGATCGTCGGGGTGCTCCACGACGCCTGGCGAAGCGCCGGCCTGCGTTCGGCGTCGCTGTGGGCCACGGTCCCTTCGTACGTGCCCGGTGCTCCATCGCCGAAGGCCGCGCTGGCACTCATCGAGCGAACCGCGGGGATGCTCGAGACCGCCGTGGCCACCACCGACCTCGAGATCGCGGCAGCCGCCTACGAGCGCCAGGTCAGCGAGCTCGTCGACGCGGACGAGGAGACGTCCACCTACGTGACATCGCTCGAGCAGCGGCACGACGTCGCGCCGAGCGTGCTCCCCTCGGCGGAGACCATCGCCGAGGAGGTGGAGCGCTTCTTGCGCGATCAGTGATGATCAGGTCGCGAGCTGGTGGAGCAGGGCGCGCTCGATCTCGACGATGAGCATCGGGTCGTCCAGCTTCCCGCCCGTGGCATCGCGGACGTAGAACGCGTCGACCACCCGGTCCCCGAGGGTCTGGACCTTGGCGGAGACGATGTCGAGGTCGAGGTCGGCGAGGGCGCGGGTGATCCGGTAGAGCACGCCGATCGAATCGGGAGCGTGCACCTCGACCACGGTCGCCTCGCGCGACGCGGCGTTGTCCACCACGACCCGGGGCGGCTCGGGCACCGCTCGCTGGCGCTGGTGTCCTCCGTAGACTCGGGCCCGCTCGGCGAGGCGCGCCTCGAGCGCGATCCGACCGGCGAGGACGAGCTCGAGCTCACCCAGCACCTTGTCCCACGAGATCGTCGGACCGAAGCTCGACTCCACCCGCAGCACCTCCAGGGCCATGCCATCAAGGCTCGTCACCGCCGCGTCGAGCACGGCGAGGCCGTGCAGCGCGAGCACGCCCGTCACGCGGCTGAGGAGCCCGCGCCGGTCTTGTGCCACGACCGTGAGCCGGTCGCCCTCGCCGTGGAGCACCTGCGTGCCCGCGTGCAGGAGCTCGAGGTGCTCGGCCGTCGGGAAGTCGAGGCTCACCTCGTCTGCCGTGCCACCGGCCAGCACATGACCCGTGCGGTGCACGAGGTCGCGCACGAGCTCCGCCTTCCACGACCCCCAGGCTGCCGGACCGGTCGCGAGGCTGTCCGCCTCGGTCAGCGCTGCAAGCAGCCCGAGCCTGCGCTTGTCGCCCACGGCGGTCGCAACGAGCTCGAGCGTGGCCGGGTCGTCGAGGTCTCGTCGCGTCGCGACGTCCGGGAGCAGGAGGTGGTGACGCACCATGTCCTGAAGCACCTGCACATCGTCCGCGTCGAACCCCATGCGGGCGCCCACCCCGGCGAGCAGATCGATCCCCACCGCGGTGTGGTCGCCCGGGTACCCCTTGCCGATGTCGTGGAGGAGGGCGCCGAGCACGAGCAGGTCGGGTCGGTCGGTGCGGGCGACGAGCGCGGCCGCGTTGGCGGCCGTCTCCATCAGGTGACGGTCGACGGTGAAGCGGTGGTACGCGTTGCGCTGCGGCTTGCTCCTAACGGCCGCCCACTCTGGGAGGACCGCGGTCCAGAGCCCCATCTGGTCGAGGGCCTCCACGACAGGGATCGCCCGATGACCCGCCAGCAGCAGGTCGACGAGGGCGGCCCGAACCGCCACGGGCCAGGGCTCTGGGATGGCCGCCGCCCCCTCGGCGAGTCGCTCGAGCGACGCACGGTGGATCGTGGTGTCCGCCGCGGCCGCCGCAGCGGCAGCTCGGAGCACCAGAGCGGGGTCGTGGGCCGCGTCAGCGTCGACGGTGAGGTGGATCTCGCCGTCGCGCACCACGAGCCCGGGCCCCACCGCCTTGTCGCGCCGCGACCGCCAGCCGAGGGGCCCGGCCAGCGACGCGTCGATCCGACGCCAGGCATCGTCGCTGCGCCACGCGATGGTGCGGGCCGCCGCGGCCACCTGGTGCATCAGCTGGTCCGCGGACGGCTCCCCCACCGCGACCGCCACCGCATCTTGATCCTCGAGGAGCAGGCGATCCCCGGGGCGACGAGTGCGGCGGTGCAGCTCGACCCGCGCGGTGAGCAGCGTGTCGTAGGACGCCGCCAGGACGGGGTCGTCGCCCTCCCAGAGCAGCCGTCGCGCGGCATCGGCCCAGTGGAGCGAGTGGACGTCTCGAAGCCCACCGCGACCCTCCTTGAGGTCGGGCTCGAGCAGGAAGGCCACCTCGCCCGCGCGTTCATGTCGATCGCGGACCCGACGCGAGAGGTCCTCCAGCACGCGCTTCGACCGCTTCTGCCACTGCCCGAGCGAGCGGCTCGCCAAGTCGTCGGTGAGGGCGGCATCGCCGGCGATGTGGCGCGCATGGAGCAACGATGTCGCCGTGTCGAGGTCGTCGGCCGCGAGCGCGAGGGCCTCCCGCACCGTGCGCACGGCGTGTCCGAGCTTCAGGCCCTCATCCCAGATCGGGTACCACACGCGGTCGGCGAGAGCACCGACATCGGCGCGGCCCGCGTGGAGCAGCACGACGTCGATGTCGGACTGCAGGCTGAGCTCAGCGCGGCCGTAGCCCCCGACGGCAACGAGCGCCACGCCCGTCGGGGTGAGGTCGTCCGCCGCGTCGTGGAGGAGATCGGCGAGCCAGCCGTCGACGAGATCGCTGTACGTGCGGCACAGCGCGCCTCCGACGAGCGTGCCATCGGCCTCCAAGGCCGCACGCGCCGGACCGAGTGCCATCGTCACGAGTCTTGCAGGGTCCCCGTCAGATCTCGGCCGCCAGCACCCGAGCCGCGACCGCGACCGGGTCCCACGGACTCGAGAACGGCGGCGCGTACGCGAGGTCGAGGTCGATGATGTCGTCGACGCGCAGGCGCGCGTGCAGCGCGGTCGCCAGCGTGTCGATGCGCTTGGCCGATCCTTGGCCACCGACGATCTGGCCGCCCAGCAGCCGCCCGGTGCCACGCTCCGCGATCAGGCGCACCGTCATCTTCTGCGCGTCGGGCATGTAGCCCGCCGTGGTCTTCGCGTCGATCGACACGGCAACGGGGTGGAATCCTTCGCTCGCTGCCTCGGCCATCGTGAGCCCGGTGCGGGCCACCTCGAGGGAGCAGACCTTCGTGATCGCGGTTCCCACCACACCCTGGAAGGTGGCGTGCCCCCCTCCCAGGTTGATGCCCGCCACTCGACCTTGCTTGTTGGCGACCGTGCCCAAGGCGATGTGCACGCGCCGATCCGAGACAAGGTGGTGCGAGTCGCAGCAATCGCCGGCCGCGAACACCCCGTCGAGCGACGTCCGCTGCTGACGATCGACGGCGACGGCGTCACGCGCACCAGTCGCCGCGCCCGCCTCGCTGGCGAGCTCCGAGTTCGGCGTGACGCCCAGGCCGAGCACCACGAGGTCCGCATCCAGCGGTGGGGCGTCGCTCAGGAGGACCCGCCCCGGCTCGAACCCCTCCACGGTGGCGCTGAGCCGCACATCGATTCCCATCCGTTGCATCGGGGACACGAGGCGGGCCGCCATCTCCGGATCGAGCGTTCCCATCAGCTGCGCCGAACGCTCCACGAGGGTGACCCGCGCCCCCCACCGCACGAAGGCCTCGGCCATCTCGAGTCCGATGTACCCGCCGCCCACCACGACGACCGACTGACAGTGCGAGGTGCGGGCGTGGTCGAGCAGGACCTTGGCATCCTCGAGGGTCTGGACGCCGCGCACCTGGTCGAGGTGGACCCCGGGCAGATCGGGGCGCGTCGGGCGGGCGCCGGTGGCGATGTGGAGCTGATCGAAGTCGACGCTGATCGTGCGGTGCTTCTGGTGATCGCGCACCTCGACCTGCCGGCGCGTCATGTCGATCCCGACCACCTCGTGGCCAGTCCGAACGTCGATCCGGTGCTTCTCCCGGAACTCCTCGGGCGTGCGCGCCACGAGGTCGTCGATCGAGGCGACGTCGCCGGCGACGAGGTAGGGGATGCCACAGGCGGAGTAGCTCGTCCACGAGCCCTTCTCGAGCGCGACGATCTCCAGATACGGCTTGCGGCGCCGCGCCTGCATCGCCGCGGCCATGCCCCCAGGGTCACCGCCGATCACCACCAACCGATCCACCATGGGGTGGCAGGGTACCGGCGGCAGCGTGGGAGACTGCCCGCATGGCCGTGCGCCGCGACTGTCGTCACTACTCCACGCGCACCACCCCCGAGGGCGAGATCGTGCAACGCTGCCGCGTCGACATGGCCGAGGTCGCCCCGTTTGCCTGCCCTCCGGATTGCCTGTTCTTCGAGCCGCGTTCGATCACCGACGCAGGGTGGCAGCGCTTCGACACACCCGAGGAGCGCCCCGAGGCGTGATCATCGCTGAGCACATTCGTGCTCCGGGCGTCGCTGGGCTCCTGCCTACGCACGTGCCTCCCGGCGACCGGCAAAGCCGGACCGCCTCCGGCTTCCGCCGATGTCACATTCGCCGGCGGAGGATCACATGGGCCTTTGCCGCCCCCCAGGCGAGCCCTGGCTCGTGCAGCGATGGATCGACCTCGGCGAAGGATGCCGGACTGAGGTCGTACGCGTCGTCCGGGAAGATCCGCTCAGCGTCCGCGTCGCGATGCACCGGCGGAACCCCGGCACTCGCGAGCACCGAGGTGGGGTGGGTCACCGCACGCCGGATGATCGACAGCGGGTTGGATCGCTGCGCGTCGACGTCCGTCGCGAGCAGCGTGCGCAGCGCGGGCGACACCTGCGCGAGCGCGGCTGCGGCAGCAGCGATCGTCGCGCGAGTCAGGTCAGCCGAGGGCTCCGTGCCCGCCCATTCCCTCCACCGCTGCTGCACCAGTCGCTCAACCCAGCGCGGGATGGCGAGCTCGACGGCGTCGGCCAGCGCCGCGGCATAGCGGCCCAGCGCAGCGGCGTCGGCTGGGTCATCGAGCGGATGGGCGATCTGGTCCACGACTCAGGCGACCCAGGCGTCAGCCCAGCAGCTGGTTGAAGCCACCGCTGCGGAGACCCTCGAGGTCGAGCGCGACCCACCGATAGCCAGCCGCCCGCACAGCCGCGACGACAGCCTCGCGCTTGGCCAGCACCACCTCGAGGTCGAGCTCGGGCACCTCGATGCGGGCCACCTCGCCGTGATGACGGACTCGCAGCTCGTCGAACCCGAGGGCGCGCAGACCCGCCTCGGCTCGCTCCACCGTGGCGAGCCGTCCGAGCGTGACCGGCGTGCCGTAGGGCAGGCGCGAGGCCAGACAGGCGGCAGCGGGCTTGTCCCAGGTCTCCAACCCCAGCTGCCGCGACCAGTGGCGAACGTCCGCCTTGGTGAAGCCAGCATCGACCAGGGGGAACACAGCGCCCCGTTCGATGGCGGCGCGCTGGCCCGGGCGGTGGTCGGTGAGGTCGTCGAGGTTCACCCCCAGGCACACCGTGGCACCCGACGTTGCCGCCAACGGTGCGATGGCGGCCAAGAGCGCGTCTTTGCACCAATAGCAGCGATCGCCGTCGTTGCGGGCGTAGGCAGGGTTGTCGAGCTCATCGGTGACGACCTCCTGCCACGGGATGCCCCAACGCTGAGCCAGCTCGGCGCAGTGCGCCCGCTCTGATGTCGGCAGCGATGCCGACACCGCGGTGACGGCCAGCACCGACTGGGCACCCAGCACATCGTGGGCCACGTATGCCAGGAATGCGGAGTCGGCACCCCCCGAAAAGGCCACGACGACAGGCCCCAGATCCCGCAGGCGGGCCCGGAGCGCATCGATCAGGGGCGGCGCCGAAGGAGTCACGCGAGCCAGTCTGTCCCATCAGCGTCACTTCGTGGGCGTGTGTAGTGTCGCTTCTCAGATCGTTCCAGACTCCTCGGCCAGGGGATCGGGCGCATCGCCAGCTGACCACCCGACCCTCCGGAAGGACCTTGCCATGCGCTTCTCCCACCGACGCGTGCTCGCGCTGCTGGCCCCCGTCGCCCTGCTCGTCGCCGCCTGCGGCAGCGATGACACGACCGCAACGACCACCACCACCACCGACGGCGCCGCCGCCACCGCCCCTGCGGGCCTCGTGAGCGACGGCACGCTCACGGTGTGCTCGGACACGCCCTACGAGCCCTTCGAGTTCAAGGACGATCAGGACGAGGACACCGGGTACGACATCGACCTGCTCCGCGCCATCGCCGACGATGCCGCCCTCGACCTCTCCGTGATCGACCTGCCCTTCGACGGAATCCTGGGCTCGCTCGAGGCTGGCGACTGCGACGTCGTCGCCTCCGCCCTCACGATCACCGATGAGCGGGCGCAGCAGGTCGATTTCACGGCCTCGTACTTCGATGCCGACCAGTCGCTCCTCATCAAGACCGCCCGCGCCTCCGAGCTCGCGGCGCTCGCCGACCTCAAGGGCGGCACGATCGGCGTGCAGTCCGGCACCACCGGCGAGACCTACGCCAACGAGAACAACCCGGGTGCGGAGATCAAGGCGTTCGAGGACAGCGACGGGCTGTTCGCGGCGCTCGAAGCCGACGACATCGACGCCATCCTGCAGGACCTGCCCGTGAACGCGTACCGCGCCACGCAGGACGACACGGTGAGCGTCGTGGAGACCTACCCCACGGGCGAGCAATACGGCTTCGCGGTCAAGAAGGGCGCCGCTGAGATGCTGGCCTTCCTGAACGACGGCCTCTCCACGCTCCGCGACGACGGCACCTTCGACGACATCTACGGGACGTACTTCGCCACCAGCGGATCCTGATCCGCCTCATGGCGCTCCGTCGTCGGCAGCGCGCTCGACTTGGTCGGGCGCTCGCGATCGTGGTGCCGATGGCCGTCGCGGTCCTGGCCGCGCTGGCCGCTGACTGGGGTCGCATCCAACGAGCGTTCTTCCAGCCTGGCATCGCCGCGGACCTCTTCCCGAGGATCGTGACCGTCGGCGTGAAGAACACCCTGCTCATCACCGGGATCGCCTTTGCGGGCGGCCTCGTGCTGGGCCTCGGGCTCGCGCTGATGCGACTCTCGTCGATCGGTCCGTATCGCTGGCTCGCGACGGCGTACATCGAGGTGTTCCGCGGGATCCCCGCCCTCGTCACGCTGATCCTGGTCGGGTTCGCGGTGCCGATCGCGCTCGGGTTCAGGATCCCCGGTCGCTATGGCGCAGCGGGGATGGGGCTCTCCCTCGTCGCGGCGGCGTACATGGCCGAGACGATCCGAGCCGGCATCCAGGCCGTCCCGAAGGGGCAGACAGAGGCCGCCCGGTCGCTCGGGATGGGCCCGACGCGGACGCTCGTGTCGATCGTCATCCCCCAGGCGTTCCGCATCATCGTCCCGCCGCTCACCAACGAGCTCGTGCAGCTCCTGAAGGACTCGTCGCTCGTCTACGTCCTGGGTACCACCGCGGACACGATCGAGCTGTCCAAGCTCGGGCGTGACGCGGTGTCGAAGTCGTTCAACGGCACGCCCATCACCGTGGTCGCGATCCTCTACCTCGCGATCACGCTCCCGCTCACGCAGCTGGCGGCGCGGCTCGAGAAGCGCGGAGCGCGCAGCCGATGACCCCTGCCATCGAGCTGCGTGGGCTGCGCAAGAGCTTCGGCGACGTCGAAGTGCTCGCGGGGGTCGACCTCGAGGTCGCTCCGGGCGAGGTGGTCTGCATCATCGGGCCATCGGGATCGGGGAAGTCCACCTTGCTTCGCTGCATCAACCGCCTGGAGGAGCCCACCGGCGGCACGGTGCTCATCGAAGGAGAGGACATCACCCACCCGGACGCCGAGGTCGACGACGTCCGCCGTCGGATCGGCATGGTGTTCCAGCAGTTCAACCTCTTTTCGCACCTCGACGTGCTCGGCAACCTCACGATTGCGCAGCGTCGGGTGCTGAAGCGCCCGAAGGCAGAGGCCCTCGAGGTCGCCAGGACGATGCTCGACCGGGTGGGCCTCGCTGATCGGGAGCGCGCGTTCCCCGCCCACCTCTCAGGCGGTCAGCAACAGCGGGTGGCCATCGCCCGCTCGCTGTGCATGCACCCCGACATGATGCTCTTCGACGAGGTCACCTCCGCCCTCGATCCCGAGCTGATCGGTGAGGTGCTCGCAGTGATGCGCTCCCTTGCCGAGGAGGGCATGACGATGGTGGTGGTCACCCATGAGATGGGCTTCGCTCGCCACGTGGCCGACCGACTCGTGTTCATGGATGAAGGCCGGATCGTGGAACGGGGCCTCCCGGGAGATGTCCTCGACCGCCCAACCCACGAGCGAACCCGCCGGTTCCTTCACAAGGTGCTCGACCGAGACTGAGGTCAGAGGATCTGCGAGAGGAAGAGCTTGGTGCGTTCCTCTTGCGGGTTCGTGAAGAAGTGCTCGGGCGTGCCCACCTCCACGATCTCGCCGTCGGCCATGAACGCCACCCGGTCGGCCACCCGTCGGGCGAAGCCCATCTCGTGCGTGACGACGATCATCGTCATCCCCGAGCCGGCGAGGTCCTGCATGGCGTCGAGCACCTCCTTGACCATCTCGGGATCGAGGGCGGAGGTGGGCTCGTCGAAGAGCATCACCTTCGGCTTCATCGCGAGCGCGCGGGCGATCGCCACCCGTTGCTGCTGGCCACCCGACAGGGCAGACGGCAGCTTCTTGGCCTGCTCGGGGATCTTCACCAGCGTCAGCAGCTCCATCGCCTCGGCTTCCGCCTGCGCCTTGGGCTTCTTGCGCACGCGGCGGGGGCCAAGGGTGATGTTGTCGAGCACCGTCATGTGCGGGAAGAGGTTGAACGACTGGAACACCATGCCGCACTCTCGCCGGCACTCCTGGATGTTGCGGATGTCGTCGGTGAGCTCCGTGCCGTCGACGACGATCGTGCCGCTGGTGTGCTTCTCCAGGCGGTTCACACAGCGGATCAGCGTGGACTTCCCCGACCCCGATGGGCCGATGACGACCACCACCTCCTGCTTGCCCACCACGAGGTTGATGTCCTTCAGCGCTTGGAAGTCGCCGAAGAACTTGTTGACGTCTCGAAGGGTGATCATCGGCTCGCCGGTGCCACCCGCGATGGTGGCATCCCGCGTGAGCGATCTGGTGCCCGAAGGCACCACCGGGAAGGACGGGGTTGCGTCGTTGGTATCAGTCATCGTGTCCCCACTCCGAGTCGGGTTTCGAGTCGTTGCGCCGCTCTCGACATCGAGAAGCACAGCGTCCAGTAGACGGCACCCACGAAGGCATAGGCCTCAGGTGTGTAGCCGCGGTTGGTGAACTCCTGTCGAGCCAGCACCACGTCGACGATCCCGAGCATCTCCTGCAGGCCGATGATCACGAGCAGCGAGACATCCTTGAGGAGAGAGATGAACTGGCCGATCAACGCAGGGATCGAGTTGCGAAGCGCCTGTGGCAAGACGATCTGGCGGGTGATGGTGAACGGCGACAGGCCCAGCGCCTTGCCCGCCTCGATCTGTCCGCTCGGGACCGACTGCAGGCCACCGCGCACGACCTCGGCGACGTAGGCCCCTGAGAACAGGGTGATCATGATGATCGCCCGCGGGATGGGCCCCGGGATGACGGCACCCGGCGGAAACAGGAAGCCGATCGCGAACTGCCCCATGAAGAGGAGGCTGATCAGCGGTACGCCGCGGATCAGCTCGATGTACGCCACGGCGATCGGTCGGATCAGCGGGAACGACGATCGCCGAGCCAGCGCCATCACCACACCGATCGGGAAGCTCAGGCCCACGCCCGCGATCGCCACGACCAAGGTGAGGAGCAGGCCGCCGAACAGGTCGATGTTGCTGGGATCGAAGCCTGTGATCAGCCCGAACGACAACACCACCAGGGCCAGCATGAG
>JBQTKH010000162.1:0-35642 GCA_052386335.1 Microthrixaceae bacterium | reverse complement strand
CTGATGTCGTAGCTGACCCCAGGTGCGAGGTCTCCGACGACGTAGTTGACGCACGCGGCGTCACGGTCCGCCTCCAAGCGGACCGAACCGCCGTCGGCGGTGGAGGACA
Source organism: Microthrixaceae bacterium (assembly GCA_052386335.1). Classification (GTDB taxonomy): domain Bacteria; phylum Actinomycetota; class Acidimicrobiia; order Acidimicrobiales; family VFJN01; genus VFJN01. Next base: position 35,533 of record JBQTKH010000162.1, on the reverse strand, counting down.
CGCCGGGCTTGGCGCTGCGCGCGTCGCAGTTCCCGACAGGGCTCGGTGGGCCCAGGCGGGCCGACCCCAGCAGGCCTGCCAAGGGTTGCGTGAGCTCCAGCGTGTGCTCACCAGCGGTCAAGTCGAGACGAACCGCGGGCACCGTCAGGGATGCGACGACGCGAGGGCCTGCGGTGACTGGGACGAGCTCGACGTCCCGGTAGCGAACCCTGGCCGGAGCGAGCTCGGCGTCGGCGTAGAGCACGAGGCGCGCGTCGGCGGGCGCGTCGACGATGTCGGCGACCGGCTGCCAGCCCGTCCCAGTGCGCTCGATCGTTCGCTCCCAGACACAAGACCTGGCGGCATCAGACCACAGACAGGCGCGGGCGCTCCGACCGCGGACCACCTGGGTCTCGAATCGGATCAGGACACGGCCAGTCACGCGGCCCGGAGCCGTCACGCACGCTGTGTGCCGCGCTGCGGAGAGCTCCACAAGGCCCCGGCCGATCGCGCCAGCGACCGCGGGGTCATGATCGTCCACAGCGTTGCAGTCCCCGACCTCGGACCACCCCACGACCGGCCGCGGCGCACCGGCGGTGAGGACCTGCACGGGCGCTCCCACAGGGACATCGACGACCACTGGATCATCGGCGAGCAAGACCGGGGTGCCGTTGACGATCAGAGCGACCGCTGGGCCGGCGCCGCTTCCAGGAACGCTGATCGGGCTCGACCTGCCTCTCAGGCGGCCGTCGACCCGAAGAACGAGGTGGGCGTCGACCCGGGCGCCACGGCCCGCGCGCGTGGCGAGGGCCGTCACAACGTCGTACGGCGCCGTCTCGAGATCGTATGGCCCCGCGCTCGGCACCCGGACAACGGTGTCGATGCGACCGGCATCGCCGTCGAAGATGCTTGTGCCCACGTCCATCGTGACGCCCTCGGTGACTGCCGTGGTGTTCGGCTCGAGGGACGCGACCGCTCTTGCCAGGCCGTCCGGCGTGGCGGCGGCCACCGTCGCTGCATGGGTGAAGACGCTCGCGCCCCGAGGGGCCACGCGCCGTCGGAGCACGATCGCCGCGTTGTAGTCCCGCGGAGGCTCGAACACTCCCGTCCCGATGAGCCGGCGAAGGAGAGCGTCGGGGGCGGAGATGGGTCGCACCGCTTGGGCATCGGACAGATCGGTGCGGACGATGATATGCGAAACCCCCAACGCATCGAGTGCCCGGTCGACCGTCGCGGCGTCCATGGCATCGGCCACCAGATCGATGAGCCCAGTGACCACCGGCGGATCGGCGAAGTACCCCCCGGGCAACCCCAGCAACGTCGGTCGACGCAGGAGGTCGCGGGGCAAGGTGGCCGCGCCATGGAACCCCCAGGTGGTCGTCGCTTGGTAGAAGGGCAGCGTCGGAAGGATGAGCGCTTTGCCCTCGAGGGGGTCAGCGTTCACATCGGCGGCCAGTTCAAACCATCCGTCTGGGACCGCAACCCGCGACGACGGCAAGGGCGTGCGGTCCTCCGGGGCGATGCCGCCAGTGAGGACCGGATGCCCGAAGACGACTGCACTCACCACGATCGCCGCCATCGCCGCCGAGCCGACGGCGCCGCGGCGGTTGGTGGTGGCACGAAGCCGGGTGGTTGCCCCGTCCAGGGCGATCGCGGCCGCGACAAGGAAGCTGAGCAACAGCACAGGACCGATCTTGGACATGGGTTCGCGCAGCAGCCACATGCCCGGCACCCGGCGGTAGAGCTCGAGGTTGAACCAGGCGGCAGGCCCATGCAGTCCCTTGCCCACGATCACGCAGGCGACAGCGACGCCGAGGGCTCCCAGCGCGACGCGGCGCGCCGCCTTGGTCGCCGCGGCAAGGGGCCCGATCCCCGCGAGAACGGGCAGCGCCCAGCGCAACGGGCTCACCGGGAAGCGATCAAGGCCCTCCGAGAAGGGGAGGTACGCATGGATCCCCCAGCCCCAGTGGGCAGTGAGGGTCGTGACGTTCGCCAGCGAACTGTTCACGTGGGTCCAGGACCACGCCTCCGGATCGGTGACGGCCGCTACCGTCGCGCCGCTCCCACCGGCGTACACGACCGCTGCCGGCAGGATCCACCACAGGTGAGCCACGAGCAGCACGGGCGCCGTCGACGCGAGATGCCGGATCAATGGACGGCGCGCGGTAGGCACGAACACCAGGGCCGCAGCAAGTGCAACAACGCACGCGAACCCCACCACGGCCAACGTCGGCGGGTTGATGACCAGGTACGAGGCGGGCAGCGTCGCGAGAACGGTCACTCGCCACTGGCCCTGGCCTCGCGCCGTTCGGATGAGCACGCCGGCGACCAGGGCGAGGGTGCACAACGCGGCGGGCATGAGCGGATTGGGGAGGTTGACCGCCATCAGCGGGTTGGCGATCGCCAGGAGGCCGATGGTGCCCTGCGCGACCTTCGATGTGACGAGCTGGCGAACCAGGAAGATGCAAGCTGCGGAGGCGGCCGCGAGCCACAACCAGAAGAACGCCAGCTGTCCCACCTCGGGTGCGAGGCCGGCCCACTCTGTCGTCCGATACACCACGAGCTCCGGCAGACGAGCGATCTCGGCGGTGGCCGATCCGGCGCCGCTGAGCCCGTAGCCCCAGAGTCGCCCGACATCGCCGCCCAGGCCCGCCCGCACGAAGGGGCCGATGTCCCCTCCGGCGACGAACCGGCCCGGAGTGTGCCACGAGGTCACGGCGATGGCCGCGACGATGGGCGAGACCAAGTACACGCCGACGCCATCACGCCGACGCCACCACGCGGCGCTCGGCGGGGGGTGGTGCGCGGTCCGGGCTGGACCGCCGGGTCGTCTTGTGACGTCCTTGGCTGTCCCGGGGGCTCCGCCGCGCAAGTGCTGCGCCCGCATGGGCGCCGAACCGGCGGTGTCGGTCGTGGTCACGTCGACGTCGGCTCGGACGCCGCGACGGGCGAGCCTGGTGACCGTCTGCGCAGCGCTCCGAACCTGCCAACCAGCAGGCCGCTCAGATCGACGAGCTTCAGGAGCACCAATCCCGGAAGATGCTGGGGGTCGGAAACGAGGAGGTCAGGTCGCAGCGGGAACCGGCGGAGCCGGTCACGGCCTGGGCGCGTGGCGACTGAGGTGGGCCAATGCGAGCCGTAGTAGCGCTTCTTGCGCCAAAGCGAACGCAGGTTGACCCGTCCCTCGTCATGCCGCACTCCGCGGCGGCTGCGGCCGCTCGGCCAGCCCGCGTCGCGAACCCGATCAGCGAGCTCGTAGTCCTCGAACGCGACGATGCCCTCGTCGTACCCGCTCACCGCGTCGAGGACGCCCGCTCGGAACGCTCGTGCTGCCTCTGCGCTCGCCAAACCCACGTATAGCCGCTTCTCGAGCGATCGACACCGAGCGAGATACCCGACGCCGAACGATGTCTCGGGCAGTACCGCCGCGCCGAGGGCCGGGTCCGCGAACAGGGTTCGGAGGTCGGAGGCAACTCCATCGTCTACGACCATGTCGGAGTCGATGAACACGACGACTTCACCCGTGCTGATGCCGAAGCCCAGGTTGCGTTGCGCTGATCGTTCGGGACCCGCGATCAGAACAGGATCGGCGCCATGGGACCAGGCGAGCTCAGCGGTCGCATCGGACGAGTGATTGTCGACGACGACGACCTCGACATCGCCCGTCTGGTTGTGGGCCGAGGCAACGCAGGCCGCGATGGTCCGCTCGTTGTTGCGGGTCGGGATCACGAAGGTGATCCGACCCCCAACGCGCACGCCGTGTGCCGCGGTCATGGCCGTATCCTCACACGCTCACCATCGGCCTGGCGGCTGTGGCCAGGACGGCGAGGAGGCGTTCCGCGACCTCGTCCCAGGATCGGGCCCCGCCGTGGCGGACAGCCGACGGGCCGGTCACGAGCCCCGGGAGGCACTCGACGAGCGCCGCGGCCAGCGCGCGCGGGTTGGGATCTACCAGCGTTCCGCCGGCAGCGGGGATCGAGTCGGTGAGACCAGGGACGCGATAGCCGATCGGGTAGGCGCCCATTGCCGCGGCCTCGTCCACGACCAGGCCCCAGCCCTCGCGCACACTCGTCACCACGAGCACATGGGCACGGCCGAGGAGCTCGAACTTCTCGGCCTCCGACACCCGTCCCATGAAGTGCGCGCCCGGGACCCTCGCAGCGGCGTCGCGCACAGCGTCTCCGATCGGGCCGTCGCCGATCAGCGCGAACTCTCCCCCGCCGAGCTCTTCGCGAGCGAGACCGAATGCCGTCAAGGCATCGAGGGGCCGCTTGGCCGACACCATTCGTCCCACAAAGGCAACCGACGGCACCGTCCCCTTGAGGGGGTGCGGCAGCCCCTCTGGAAGCGAGACGCCGACGCCGACGTTCATGACGCGACCCAGCCCTGCCTGCCGGAGGGAAGCGGCTGACGACTCGGAGATCGTCGCCACAGGAACGTCGCGGTAGGCCCGGATCCAGTTGGGCTCGAGGACGTAGCGGCCCACAGCGGCCACGGCGGTCGGGAGCTCGTGGAACCACACTTCGCGAGCGAGCTGGTGGAAGCACGCGACGACGGGGACGTGCGCCCACAGCGGCGCCTCGAACGGTCGGGTGTTGACCTCATCGAGGATGACATCGAAGTCGTCGCGGTGCTCGAACCAGAACTGGCGAGCCTCCCGGTACACGGACAGGCGACCCCCGCCGCGCTGCACCCGGTAGCCCGAGACCATCTCGACTTCGGGGGCGCCGACCACCTTCGGTGTGAAGATGGTGACATCATGTCCCGCTCTAGCCCACCGCTGAGCCACCTCATGGGTGAACACCTCGGCACCGCCGGCCGCGGGGTGGCGATGGCACTTCCAGTTCAGGACCAGGATCCGTAGCGGGCCGGTCGGTCGGGACTCCATCCGGCTCGGCACACCCGGGTGCGCGGCGTCGGCGGCTGCCAGCGCGGCACCGGCCTCGTGTGGGTTGTAGCCGGGGAGCATCGCCACTCGGCTGGCGACTCGAACGGTGGCGCGCACCATTGACCACGCGGCGCGCGGACGGATCGTGCTGCGAGACCTGGCAACGTCCACGGGGATCTCCGTGTAGGCCCCGAAGCCCAGCCGCCGAGCAGCGGCCAAGAACTCGGCGTCCCAGGCGTAGCCGGACTCGGCTTGCCACGGGAGGACGGCCGCGACCGTCGCGCGACGAAACACCTTGGCACCGGTTTGGGTGTCGGACACGGTGACCGACAGCGTCCCTCGCACCACCAGCCGGTAGGCGAATGAGATCACCCGCCGCAGAGCGCCGCGGGATGCAGCGTCACGCTTGACAGCGATCGCGCCGTCGACGCCATCGACCATCGCAGCGTCGATCAGCTGAGGAAGGGCGGAGGCAGCGATGTCACCGTCAGCGTCGATGAACCCCACCAACCGTCCCCTTGCCTGGGCCATGCCGGCCAGCAGTGCGCCCCCCTTCCCACGGTGCGAGGTTCGGAGCACCCGGCCACTGGGGCCGATCACCGCTTCGGCCTCCGCTGCGGTGGCGTCAGTGGAACCGTCGTCCACAACCAGGACCTCGAAGGATCGGCCTGTTGCCGCCAGCTCCTCCTCAACGGCCAACAGGTGTGGTCCGACCCGACCAGCGACGTTGAAGGCCGGCATGACGATCGTCACGTCAAGTGTCCCGTTCGGGGGCACGGCGTTGGGATCAGGAAACGGAACGGCCACCGCGGAGCCCGGCCGGACCAGCCAGAGGGTCACAAGCGCGGCGACGCCCATCCACCACGCCAGCGCTACGGCGCCGTAGCGCGCGGCCGGAGCGGCTCCGAGTGCCGCGGCGGCGAGGCCAGTGACCATCCGCAACCCCGTGGGCTGGCCATACGCGACGCGGGCGTGGACCCACACGTTCACGACAGACATCACGGCGGCGCTCGTCCCGAGCAGGATCAGCACACGGAGGTCGACGCTGAAGCCGTCACCGAACAGCAGCGACGCCGCGGGCGCTCCAAACAGCGCGAGACCGCACACCCCCAGGACCGACAACGCGAGTGCGGCGGCCGTCGACCACGACAGCGCACGCGGCCGGGTGACCGGGTCGGCAAGGCGCGCGAATGCCGCAGTGGCGACGTTGTGCGGGAGGAAGAGGACGCCGCGCGCGAGCACGGCCGCAGCGCTGTACGCACCGGAGGCCGCCCCGGGCATGACCATCCGGCTCGCTGCCGTGTCAACGGCCAGGAGAGCCCACAGGCCGCCGAACCCGAGTATCGGACCGACGTGAGCCCGCCAGTTTCCCGCCGTACCTGAATCGGTGGAGTACTCCGCCCGCGTCACCCACAGCAGGAGGGTGGTTGCTGCCAGTTCCGCAATCGAACCCGCAGCAACCGCCAAGACCAGGTCACCACCAGAGGAGAGCCACAGCACTCCGAGACCGAGCCGAACGATGACACCCAACAGGGTTGCACCCGCGAGCATGGCCAAACGCTCCTGTGCCACGAGCACGGCCTTGGGGACCAGCCCGACAGCCGTCGCGACGATGTACCCCACCAATGCGACAACGGGCATCGAACCACCAAGATCCAGCGCACCGCCGACCAGAGGCGCCAGGCAGACGGTGACCACCGCCACGGCCGCCGAGCCCGTCGACACGGAGCGCCGCAGGTGTCCAGCGGATACCCCACCCGACAGAAGCGAGCGGGCGAGGGTCACCTGCACCGCCGCCGCCGGGACCGCGACCGCGATGGTGAGGGCCAACAGCGCGTTGAGGCCGCCGTAGCGGTCTGGTCCGAGGGAACGGGAGGCGATCGCGTGGAACGCGAAGTTCCCGGCGCCCGCGATCGGGCCGACGACCGCAAGTGCCGCGGCGCCACGCGCGATTCGAGAGGATCTCATGACAACCGCACCGATCCCTCGTCAGTCACGCTTCAATCACGCTCGGCGGCGCCGCAGCAGCAAGGTGCCAGCACCTGCTGCCACCGCTGCCACGCCAACTGCTGCCAGCGGCACGACCTCGTTGCCCGTACGCACGAGTGTTCCGCTGGCGCCAGCGGCTGTCACCGCGATCGAGAGGACACGAAGGCCCCCAGCCGGATCCGGCCCGGTGGCCTTGAGCGTGTGGCCCCCTAGGGCAAGCCCAGACGGGATCGTCACTGTCGTGGTGAAGGCGCCCGTAGCGTCCGCTGCCACGGTCTTGAGAAGGATCGGAGTCGACTCGATCGTGATGTCGATCGAACTGCCAGGCGAGAACCCGGCCCCGCTGACCACGATGACATCGCCAGCGCTCACGCCGCCGCTCGCCTCCGGCGCCGTCAGTGGCCCGGTCGACACCGGTTCCGAGCTCTGAGCTGCAGCGAAGGTCGCACCCACCACCAGCATCAACAGACCCGACATCAGCGCCACGGTCACACGGGGAACAAAGGGGAACCGTTGAGAAATGGGCATCGGGCACCGCTCCAGTCAGATCTCGCGGGCGAACAACCCACAACGCGAACATCTCGGACATCGACCGTCCCGGCCTCTAACCTGAGACATTCTTCCTTCCGGGGCATGGTTCAGGCGACATGCTCTTCATCGGAAGTTCGGTGCATCCTCGTCGAACGCCCGTCGTCGGCAAAGAGCCGGTTCCCGGTGCCGAGCGCGATTGGGTACAGCCGAGGCTGAGACGGTCGACGAGGCGATCGCGTCGGAGCACATGGACCATGGCCGCGCTGCCGAAACCTGGACATGTCGGCGCTGAGAGGGCAGGCCAGCACCACCGTCACTGGCGGTAGTGTCAGGACTCCGCGTCGAAGTCCGGCACCGGACGTTCGGCGGCCTCCTCCTCAGTGGAGGCGATGCCGTTCTCCTCGATGTCGGCGATCAACCACCCCATCTCTGCGATCTCCCGTCGCTGCGCTTCGATGATCTCGTCAGCCAGCTTGCGCACTCGGACGTCCTCGATGTTGGCTCGCTCGCTGGTGAGGATGGCGATCGAGTGGTGAGGCGTCATGGCCCGCATGTAGGAGGTGTCTTCCACAGTCGCCTGGCTGCGGACGAGCCACAACGCCCCAGCGAAGACCACGGCACTGCCGAGATACATCGCCGCGTTCACCTTCTTGCTCTTGTGCATACCGAGCATGAACGTCAGCATCACCACCGCCATCGCGGCGCCCATCACCCACGTCATGAAGAACCGCGTCTCACTCCACTGCACGTGGGCCCGTGACCCGTGACTTCGACGGGTGGTGGGCGTCCCCGCGGTGATCTCGGGCTGGGACGGCTTCGCGGCGGGGGAGGTGGGGCCGATGTCCCGTGCACCCATACTGCGGAGTGTTGCTCGTCTGTCGCCCCGCATCGAGATCGGCGCTTCTGGCTCGTTGACGCCTCGATCGTGCCCCGCGTGAGCGCGCCCACCGGTGGGGAGGTCCCCTGCCGGTGGGGGGGGTACCTGCCGCACCGTGAGGGCGTCCGCCCCTACGGCCTCGTGGCCCGGATCAGCTGGATGCCCCCATCGAGGTGCACGCCGTCGGGACCGGCATGTGCGGCCAGCGTCTCCGTCACGGCCGCGACGGCCCGCTCGCGCTCACTGGGTTCGATCGTGTCGAGCACGCTGCGGGCGATGCCGGTGCTTGCCAGGTAGTCGGTGGCCTCGTCGGCGTTGGCGCCGAGGCGCATGCTCAGCGTGACCGGTTCGACGGTGATGTCGTGCCATCCGGCGGCGGCGAGCACCGTGGTGACGACGACCGGATCAGACTGGGCGAACATGCCAGGAGCGCTGCCGCCGGTGTCGGGTAGCGACCCGTAGCGCAGGAGGGCGGCACCGGGGACGAGAAGCCACGGGTTGGCGTCGAGCGCCTGCCACGTCGCGATGCACAGCCGACCGGTCGGCCGCAACGCTGACGCGATGTTGGTGAACGCGGCGACGGGGTCGTCGAAGAACATGGTGCCGAACCGGCTGATGGCGACGTCGTAGGCGTCGGGCGTGAAGCGGTGGGTCTGGGCGTCGTCCTGCACGAACGTGATGGCGTCATCGGCTCCGGCGCGCTGGCGGGCGAGGTCGAGCATCGGTGTGGAGAGGTCCACACCCATCGCGGTTCCCGGCCGCACCGCGGCGGCGGCAGCGTGGGTGGTGATGCCGCAGCCGCAGCCGATGTCGAGCACGTCCTCGCCTGAGGTGAGATGGGCCGCGGCGAGGAGCGCATCGGCGACGGGTGCGAGCACGGCATCGCGTCGGTCGGCGTCGGCTGCCCATCGCTGGCCGCTGTCGCCGTTCCAGGCGTCGCGCTGGGCTTGGTTCGCGCCGGTCATCGGGTGTGCCGGGCGCGCCGGCCGGGAGCGTCGTGGTCGAGACGTTGACCGAGGGTGTAGATGGCCAGACGGCCGGTCCCGTGGGCGAGGAGTCCGCGGCCACGGGTGGCGAGCGCCTCGAGCCGGTCCTGGTCGATGCCGGCGGGCGGTCGGGTGATGAGGGTGTGAGCGGCGCCGGCGACGAGCTGGGCGGCATCGTGCACCGCGGTCAGCAGCGACAGCACGGCCTTCGGCGTGTAGCCGGCCGCAAGTGCGTCGACGGTCAGCTGCAGGAGCGAGGGACTGGGGACGCAGTAGCGGTCGGGGCCGCAGTGGTCGATGACGCCCACCGCGAGGAGGTCGTCGAGGCGTGCGGGGACGAGCTCGGGGAGGAGGCGAATGAGCTGGTCCAGGGTGGCGGGGGCGCCGGGTTCGTCGAGGTGGACGAGCTCGTCGGGGGAGAGGCCGAGGATGTCGGCGAGCTCGTCGCCGTCGTGCCAGCTGGTGAGGAGGTCGCGGATGCCGGCGAGGGAGTAGCCGCGCTCCTGGAGTCGGCTGATCAGCGCCAAGCGGTGCTGGTGCGCCGGCCGGTACACCCCGACGCGGCCGCGTCGCTCCGGCGCCGGGAGGAGCCCCATCGTCTGGTACTCGCGGATGGTCCGGGTCGGCAGCCCGGCGCGGGTGGCGAGCTCGTCGACAGACAGCTCGTCGGGGATGGGGATGGGGTGCGGTGCAACCACACCTGGACAGTACCGTAGATGACCGTTACGGTAAATACCGTGACTATTGAGCACCGCGTGTCGGACCTGTCGACGAGCCTGCTGGGTGTGCTGCGCCGAGTCACCGGCGACGCCGATCTGGTCTACGACGGCGACCCGGCGCCGCTCACTGGCGGGTTCTGGGCCGAGCTGGTCACCTTCCGCGTGGCCGAGCCGCCGTCCGGGTGGGCCGGCGCGCTGGTGGCTCGGGTCATGCCCGACTCGGCGACTGGAGCCAAGGAGACGGTGTTCCAGACCGAGGTCGCCGACCAGGGCTTTGCGACCCCGCGGGTGCTGGCCTCGGGCGGACCGGTTGACGGTGTCGATGGGCGGGCGTTCATGGTCATGACCCTGGCCGACGGGCAGCCACTGCTGGCGGGGCTCGACGGCGTCCGGGCGTTGGCGAAGCTGCCGTCGCTGGCCCGCCGTCTCCCCGTCACCCTCGCCACGGTCCTGGCCGGGCTGCACCGCATCGACCCGACACCGGTCGAGCGTGGCCTCGAGGCTGCCGGTATCGCGCACCCTCGCCTGGACGCGATGCTCGAGTCGCTGCGGATCACCGCCGCGGCGCTCGATCGAGCGGACCTCGCGGAGGCCGCCACCTGGTTGCAGGCGCATCCACCGGCCGCCGAGCCGACGGTGATCTGCCACGGCGACATGCACCCGTTCAACCTGCTCGTCGACGACCACGGGAAGACGACGGTGCTGGACTGGTCCGCCGCGATGCTCGCTCCGGGCACCTATGACCTCGGCTTCACGTCGCTGGTCCTGGCCGCCCCGCCCCTCGTCGCGCCTCGTGCGCTGCGACCGGTCGTCATGGCGGCGGGGCGAGCCCTGTCGCGACGCTTCGTCCGCGCCTACGAGCGATCAGCCGGCCGCCGCGTCGACCCGGAGTCACTCGTGTGGCACCAGGGCGTGGTGTGCGTGCGGGCGTTGGTCGAGGTCGCCGGGTGGGTGGCCGCCGGGACGATCGACGGTCGCGTCGGTCATCCGTGGGCGATCGCCAGTGACGCCTTCGCGTCCCGGCTGCGCGACCTGACCGGCGTGGCGGTCACGCCTCGCTGAGGTTCGACCCCGTGGGGTGAGTCTCGTACATGCGCACGAGCACGACGAGCCCGGACAGCGCGGTCAGCGCGGCGACGGCCCAGATCGCGGTGGTGATGGAGAACCAGTCGGCGATGACGCCGGCGAGGAGGGCGCCGACGGCGAAGCCGCCGTCGCGCCAGAGTCGGTAGACCCCGATCGACCGCGCTCGCCACGATGGGTGGGCGACGTCGCCGATGGCGGCGATGAGCGTCGGATACACCATCGCCGTGCCGGCCCCGAGCGCGATGGCGCCGAGGGCCCACGGCGTGAAGCCGGTGGTGGCGGCGATCCAGCCGATGGCCGCGGCCTGAGTGAGCATGCCGGCGACGATGAGGGGCTTGCGGCCGACGTGATCCGACAGGCCGCCGGTGATGAGCTGCCCGATCCCCCACACCGCGGGGTAGAGGGCGGCGAGCATCCCGATCCGGCCGATGCTGAGGCCGGCGTCGGCGAAGAACAGCGGGAAGAGGCCCCATGCGAGGCCGTCGTTGAGGTTGTTGACGAGTCCCGCTTGGCTGCACGACGACAGCGCCTTCTCCCGAACGCTGGTCAGCCGGAAGACCTCCAGGGTGGTGAGGGCGTCGTTGTCGCCGTCGTGGCGGGCGACGTGGGTGGCAGCTTCGTGGTCGGCGTGACCGCGGGTCTCGCGGACGAAGACGGCCGACAGGCCGAGGCCGAGCGCCGCGAACGCGATGCCGAGATAGAACGGCTCGGGCCGAAGGCCGGCGTTGTCGGCGATGAACCCGGTGGCCAGCGCGGTGAGCGCCACGGCCCCGTAGCCGGCGGCTTCGTTGAACCCCATGGCGAGCCCGCGACGCTCCGGGCCGACGAGGTCGATCTTCATGATCACGGTGGTAGACCAGGTGAGGCCCTGGTTGATGCCGAGCAGGATGTTGGCGGCGATCACCCACCCCCAGCTCGGCGCCCAGATCAGCAGAAGCGGAACCGGCACGCCGATGATCCAGCCGGCGACGAGAACGGGCTTGCGGCCGTAGCGGTCCGACAGGGTGCCGGCGAAGAAGTTCGTGGCGGCTTTCACCGCGCCGAACGCGGCGATGAAGGTGAGTCCGGCGGTGAACGCGGTGAGCCCGAACTCGCGCTCGGCGAGCAGGGGCAGGACGGTGCGCTCCTGGCCGATCATCCCACCCACGAGTGCGTTGACTGCGACGAGCAGGCTGAACTGCGCCAGGTTCTGACGCAGCCCGAGCCGCACTGGCGCCGGCGGCGCGTCGGCGTCGGTCGTCACGCCGTCTCGAGGTCGATGCCGGTGGCGGTGTGCCAGTCCTCGGGCCCGCCGGCCAGCACCGTCACGTCGCGACGGCCGGCTGCGGTCAGGATGCTGGCGCCGCTCATGGCGCGCTCGCCGTGCCCGCACATCACCGTCAACGGCTCATCGGGCACCGTCGTGGTGGCGAGGTCGCCGAGCTCGACGTGGATCGCGTCCGGGAGGTGACCGGCATCCCATTCGTTGGTCTGTCGGATGTCGAGCACCGTTCCGCTCATGTGCTCGGCGGTGACGATCGGGATCGACTCGGCCGGGAGTCCCCCAGCGGTCCAGGCGTCGATGCCGCCGCCGAGCTCGCCGAGCAGCGTGTCGTGACCGACGGCAAGGCATTGACCGACGAGGTTCGCCCGGTCGGTGTCCTCGGCGAGGACGAACACGACAGGACGTTCCAGGGGGACGAGCCAGCCGAACCAGCTCGCGAACACGCTCCGGTGTTGGATCGACAGCGATCCCGGCACGTGCGCGGCGGCGAACTCGGCGATGGGCCGGGCGTCGACCACCACCGCGCCGTCCTCGACGTGGCGACGGACTGTGGCGAGGTCGAGTCGTGCCAAGGCAGGAAGCTCCGGGTAGATGCGCGGGCCGCGCCGGTTGATCTCGGGCAGCTGACGGAAGTAGGTGGGGAAGCTGCCCAGTCCGTCGAGGAGCGTGGCGACGAAGCGGTCCTCGTCGTCGATGCTCAGGAGCGGGTTCGTGGCTCGTTCCGTGCCGATGGTCGTCGTGCGCGCCGAGCCCGAGGGTGCCGAGCAGAACGATCCGGCGCCATGGGTCGGGTACACGGCCAGGTCGTCGGGCAACGTGAGGATCTCCGTGCGAAGGGCCCGGAACATCAACCGGGCGAGGTCCTCGCGGTGCTCGTCACCCAGTAGGTCGGTGCGCCCGAGGGCGCCGACCATGAGCGACCCGCCCGAGAACAAGGCGTGGGGCGCTCCGTCGACGACGAGGAGGTAGGAGAGGTGGTCGGGTGTGTGCCCGGGAGTCGCGATCGCTCGCAGCGCCACACCGGGTGCCAGCGCCAGCTCGTCGCCCCCGTCGACCGGACAGTGCGCCACCTCGAGCTGCGCGCCCCGCGACGCGAGGAACTCGGCACCATCGGCGGCGAGCTCCACGCTCCCGGAGATGTAGTCAGCATGAGAGTGGGTGTCGGCCGTCCAAGCGAGGCGCCAGCGGTGGTCGGCGGCGACATGACGCTGGCGGTCGGGGAACCGGGCGGGATCGACCACCAGCGCGGAGCCGTCGCCGAGGCCGACCACGTAGGAGGAGTGCCCGAGGCCCTCGTCGACGATGCTCACGATCTCGACCATCCGAACGTCACCTCCTTGTCAGCCCGCAGCGCCCGCTCCGCCCACGTCTATTCAAACGATGACTTGAACGTTCGCGCTCGGGAACCCACTTTGTCAAGTGATCGTTTGAGGATTGACGAACGGGTCACGGGCCGTCAGGATGGGAGCGTGGGTGACCGGGCCGCCAAGGACGCGCTGTTCGACGGCTTCGCCGAGGTCGCCAAGGCCCTCGGGTCCGGCCGACGGACCGAGATCATCGACCTGCTCGCCCAGGGGGAACGGTCGGTGGAGGAGGTCGCAGGTGAGCTCGGCCAGACCGTCGCCAACACCTCGCATCACCTGCGAGCGCTGGCGCGGGCTGGATTGGTGACGACCCGGCGGGACGGCACTCGCATCCACTACCGGCTGGCCAGCGAACGAGTCGGGGAGCTGTGGGCGGCGGTGCGTCAGGTTGCCGAAGCCCATGTCGCCGGGCTCGAGAAGCTGGCCGGGGCGTACCTCGGTGACCGGGACGGCATCGACGTTGTCGACCGCGACGAGCTCGCCGCCCGCCTCGAGGACCGCACGCTCGTGGTGCTCGACGTTCGCCCGGCGCGCGAGTTCACCGCCGGGCACATCGCCGGGGCGCGGTCCGTGCCGATCGGCGAGCTGCGCAAGCACCTCGAGGCGCTTCCCGCCGAGAGCGACGTCGTCGCCTATTGCCGTGGCCCATACTGCGTGTACGCCGATGACGCCGTGCGCGAGCTCGCCAAGCGCGGTTTCAACGCAGCCCGTCTCGAGGACGGCTTCCCCGAGTGGCAACGTGCCGGACTCCCCGTCGCGTCGGGTGCGTGAAACCAATGGAGGATCACCCATGACCGACAGCGTCCCCCAGCTCGGACTGGTGCTCGACTGCGCAGACCCGGAGCGCCTCGCGGCGTTCTGGGCGCCGGCCCTCGGCTACGTGAACCTCGGGACCGCGGGCAGCTACGTCGCCCTGTTCCCGAACGGGGCGTCCGGTCCGAAGCTGCTCCTCCAACGTGTGGCGGAACCGAAGACGGTCAAGAACCGGATGCACGTCGACATCGAGGTCGCCGACATCCACGCCGAAGCCGACCGGCTTGTCGCCCTAGGCGCCACCCGCGTCAGTGAAGGACCGTGTGCCGAGCACGGCTCCACGTGGCTGCTGATGAGCGACCCCGAGGGCAACGAGTTCTGCATCTGCGACGGCGGCCAGAGCAGTGCGGCGCCATGACGCCCACCCATCGTGGCCTCCAGACGCCGTCAGACGCGCTCGCTCACCGGGTCGGGCCGGAACCCCGAGCACAGCAGGTCCAGTGCCTCGATGGTCTCGGTCGCGTCGGCGTAGGCCTGTTGCTCGATGACGTGCCAGCCATCACCGATGCCGAACGGCGCGGGCCGCACGCGGAGGCGCCAGGACAGGTGGAGGCGTCCGCCGACCTCGCCGACCGTGGCGTCGATCAGCTCGAAGTCCTCGGCGTCGCCGAACCACGACGCGAACACGCCGGCCACCTCCTCGGCGCCGCTCCAGTCCATCGCACCGGGTGGCAGCATCGCTCGGAACCGCACGCCGGCGCTGAGCGTGGAGGCCATCTGGTCGTAGTCGCGGGTGGTGAGTGCCTCCAGGAACACACCCCCCACGGACCAGCGGGCAGAAGGCTGTGCGACCCGGTCGCGCGTGGTTGACATGGCGTTCTCCTGTTCAGAGGTTCTGCCGGAGGACGGTACGGAGCCCCTCGTTGGCCGTCGTCCGGGGTTCACCCCACAAATGGCGCGCGAGTCGGTGGCGTAGATGGCCAACGAGCGTGTCCCGCCGTCCGCAGACAGCGGTGTCCGGTTGGCCGATCTCGTCGGCGCGTTCTCCCTCGCCACCGACCTCGGTCTCGGCCAGCCCATGGACCACGTGCTGCGGTCCTGGCGCATCGCGGCAGCCCTCGGGGAACACGTCGGTGTCGAGCCGGACGGGCGTGGCGCCCTGTACTACGTCGTCACCCTGGCGTGGGTGGGCTGTGTCGCCGACACGCCCGAGGTGGCGGCACTGTTCGGCGACGACATCGCCTTCCGGGCCGACAGCTACGACGTCGACTTCTCCGGCCTGCCGATGCTCGGCTTCATGCTCCGCCACGTCGGCGCTGGCAGCCCGGCTCTGCGCCGCGTCCGGCTCGGCGCCAACCTCATGGTCACCGGCGGCAAGGCCGTTCAACGAGGCCTGATGTCCCACTGCCTCACGACGTCGCGCATGGCCGAGCGGTTCGAGCTCGGCGACGACGTGTGCGGGCCGCTGCACCAGGTGTTCGCCCGCTGGGACGGCAAGGGCGTGCCCGGTGATGTAGGCGGCCAGGCGATCACCTTGCCGATGCGTCTGTTCCACCTCGCTGACACGGTCGAGGTCCACCACCGCGCCCGCGGCGTCGACGCCGCGGTCGAGATTGCGCGAGCCAAGCGCGGCAAGCACTTCGACCCCACGGTCGTCGACGAGTTCTGCGCGCTCGCCGGTGAGGTCCTGGGCGAACCGGACGCCGAGCACGACTGGGCCGCGCTCATCGACGCCGAGCCGTCCCTGCAACAACGCCTCACGGACGATCAGCTCGACGGCGCCCTCGAAGCGATCGCCGACTTCACCGACCTGCGATCGACGTTTCGTGGTGGCCATTCGCGGGCCGTCGCGGAGCTCGTTGCCCTCGCCGCGGTCGAACGTGGGCTCCCGGACGTCGAGGTCGCCACGGTCCGTCGTGCCGCGCTGGTCCACGATCTCGGCTTGCACGGCATCCCGGCCACGGTCCTCGACAAGCCGGGGCCGCTCACTGCGGCGGAGCAGGAGCGGCTGCGGATGCACCCGTACTACACGGAGCGAATGCTGAGCCGGCCGGTCGCGCTCGCCCGCATCGGGGCCATCGCCTCGCTCACCCATGAGCGCGGCGACGGCTCCGGCTACCACCGCGGCCTCACCGCGAACGCGATCCCAGTAGCCGCGCGGCTCCTCGCCGCCGCCTGCGCGTTTCAAGCGATGATCGAACCCCGCGCCCACCGTCCAGCGCTCACCGCCAAGCAGGCGTCCGGCGAGCTGCGTGCCGACGTTCGGTCCGGCCGCCTCGACGCCGAGGCCGTTGACGCCGTCCTCGCCGCTGCCGGCCAGCCACGAGGCAAGCGCCGCAGCGGCCCCGCCGGTCTCACCCCACGGGAGATCGAGGTGCTGATCTTGATCGCCCGGGGCGGATCGACCCGCCAGGTCGCTCAACAGCTGACCATCACCCCCAAGACGGCCGAGACCCACATCGAGCGGATCTACGCCAAGACCGGCGCCACGACCCGCTCGACCGCGACCCTCTTCGCACTGCAGCACGGCCTGCTCGGGACCCTCGAGCCACTCGATCTGTAGGGGAAACCCCGGACGACGCCACCACCCGCCATCCGTACCGTCGACCCCAGGTACTCGACCACGGACAACAAGGGAGATCGTCATGGCCGGCAAGGCAGTCATCAGCCTCAGCACTGGACTCGAGGACAGCGAGAAGGTCACGGTCGCCTTCCTCGTCGCCGTCGGCGCCGCCGAAGCGGGCCGGCCGACGCTCATGTTTCTCACCAAGGAAGCGGTGCGCCTGGCGGTCGAGGGCGTCGCCGTCGGCGTGGCCTGCGACGGCTGCCCCTCCATTCCTGACCTCATGAAGCGGTACGAGGCCGCGGGCGGCGCGTACTACGTCTGCCCGATCTGCTTCAATGCCAAGCAGCTCGACCCGGACAGCCTCATCGGCGGCGCCGAGATCCAAGGCACCGTCCCCATGTGGAATTGGATCGGCGACGAAGCCGCCACCACCTTCAGCTACTGAACCCGGGAGGAAAACCATGACGAAGATCGACGTCGAGGGCCTGCGCGACAAGGTCAAGGCGATGTACCAGGCGGTGGCCGACGAGCCGCACGGAACGTTCCACTTCGAGATGGGCTACGACCTCGCCGCCCGCCTCGGCTACCCGAAGGACGAGCTCGACCAGGTCCCGTCCGAAGCCATCGAGTCCTTCGCGGGCGTCGGCCACCACCTCGCGCTCGCCGACCTCCGACCCGGCGACCGCGTGGTCGACCTCGGCAGCGGGTCGGGGACGGACGCGTTCCTCGCCGCGCGCCAGGTCGGCACCGACGGACAGGTGATCGGCGTCGACATGACCGACGCCCAGCTCGCCAAGTCGCGGCGTCTCGCCGACCGCGACGGCTACGCGAACGCCCGGTTCGAGATGGGCTACATCGAGCAGGCTCCGGTCGCCGACGAGTCCGCGACGGTCGTGATCTCCAACGGTGTCATCAACCTGTGCAGCGACAAGGCGGCGGTGTTCCGCGAGATCGCCCGCATCCTCGAGCCCGGCGGCCGCATGGCCATCTCCGACATCGTCACCGAGCACCAGCTCACCGAAGCGATCGTGTGCGACGTGAACCTGTGGGCGTCCTGCATCGGCGGCGCCCTGCAGCAGGACGACTACCGCGCTGCGATCGAGGCTGCAGGTCTGTCCATCGAGACCGTCCAGGAGAACCCCGAGTACGAGTTCATCTCCGACTCAGCCCAGGGCGCCACCGACACCTTCGGCGTTAAGAGCATCAGCATCCTGGCGGTCAAGCATGAGCGCTGAGGCGGACTCGCATGACGGATCGCGCGAGGAAGCTGAGCCACCTCCCTGAGCGACGCGGGTCGCGCCCTGGCCGGACCACGAGTACGTCAGGGGAAGGGGCGTGATGGGCTCACGATGGCTTCTCGGGAACCGGTTCCGGGACGGGCGCTGGACCGGGTTCGGGCATGGGGTCGGGGACAGGGGGCTGTGGCGGGATCGGATCCGGGATCGACGCGCGCTGGAGCGTTGCCATGCTGATGTCTCCTTCATCAGGCCCGCTCACTCCGTGTCCCCCGTGGTCTAGCTCCCCAGACGGGGGCTGGGTCAGGCGTTGTCCGAGAGACATCGGACCTGCGGTCCGAAGGACGGCATCAACGGAGAGGGTCCGACCATGTCGCGAGGTCGGCCCCGATCCCGTCGATGGTCGGTCGAGGCACGCCCGCCTGCTCCGCGAACGAGGGCCAGGCTGCGACGACGTCGAGGACCTGCTCGACGACGTCGGACGCCCGCGGGACACCGAACCGCTCTCCGACCTCGCGAACGTCCGAGCGGGTGATGCCGGTCGTACGACCGTTCACGGCCATCAGGTGCTGGCGGGTCCACTTGCTCGATGACGCGTGCGCGTGCGTCACGTCGTAAGCCGGCGAGAGGCGCCAGCTCCCGCCTTGCGGGAGCAGGAAGGTGAAGTTCTTCGTGTGGTCGTCACAGTTCGCAGCGGCAACGTTGAACGTCATCCGCCGGAACACCTCCTGCGAGGTGTCGGGCCCGAGCCCCAGCCGCTCGACGGTCAGGAATAGCTGCGCGTAGTCGTGGGCGCCGATCTGCCTGAAGTCCATGTGCTCCATCGCACACAGCGTCTGCGTGTGGACCTTGCTGCCGTCGGCGGAGCGGTCGAAGCGTCGCGTCATGAAGTGCGCGCGCCCGCCCTCTTCGAGCAGGCGGCACTCCGTCATCTCGATGCCCGCCTCTCGAGCCATGAGGTGGTAGGCGTACTCGATCCGCCCGAAGTTCGCGGTGGCACCGAGATCGGGGTCCGCACCGACACCGTCGAGCTTCAGGAGCCACTGCTCGAATCCGGGATCTGCGGGCACCTGACCAGACCGAAGCTCGCCACTACTGGGATCCAGCGCGACCACGGCCTTCGCTCGCGCCCCACCGGCGGACGTCCCGACGGCGATCAGGTGCTTGAGCGCATCCGTGATGCCGTCATCGGTGCCGATGTCACCCGTGAGTGCACGTCTGGCCGCGAGGACGAGCTCCGACAGCTCGATTGCCGTCGCCTTCCTGGTCCGGGGACCTCGGACAGGACGGAACTCGAGCGCTCCGATCCCTCGCTTGCCGAGATGCGCCAGCCGGTCCAGGGGGGTGATGTCCCCAGCGCGAACTCCTTCGCTCGCCAGGTACGCAGTCGTGAGGGCGTTGCCGAAGTCATCGGGCAGCGCGTCCGCAACCATCGCCGGGAGTCGGTTGTACGTCTCGACAGGCAGCGTCGGGAAGACGAACGGCTCGGCGTGGTTTGTCGGCAGCCAGAACGGCGACAGCTCCAACTCGCTCCGAGCCCAGCCGGTGTCGTACTCGAACGCGTAGAACCCCGACCGCGGATCGAGGGCGAGGGCGCCGACACGAGCGTCCCAACAGCGCACCTCGACGACGTCGACTGGCTCGTACGCCATCAGGCCCTGTCCGGACGTGCCCGGCCGACCCGTCGACGTGGCTGTGGTGTCCGCTGCTTCGACCGGAGCAGCTGCATCGGCGACACCTCGACCGCAGGAGCCAGTGTCTCCAGCCAGTCGGTGCGTCCGAGCGCCCGGAGGACGGCGACAAGGCTTCGCACAGAAGATCCTTGGCCCCGTTCCAGGTTCGAGACCGCTCGTACGGACACGTCGGCACGTTCTGCCAACGTCACCTGGTCCATGTTCTGAGCGATCCGGGCACGACGTACCTGGTCCCCCAGCAGGGCTTCCATCTGCTCGATCGTGAGATAGCTCCGGTCTACTGGCATGTTCAGGCCTGTTGTCACCCTTCACGGTATCCAGCGGCAGGATACTGCAGGTAGACCGCCTGTCAAATATCGGCGGCCAACCTGCAGGATCAGACTGAACCAGAGCCCACGGGGTCACGATCAGCATGATCATGCTGCTCCAACGGCACGTCTCGCGTCCGGCGGTTGCGGCGAGGCTCGGGCCCGAAGGTCTGTGACCGTCGACATAGTCAAGTGTTCACTTGAGCATTGACAGACTCTGATCGATCCGTTCAGGATGGGTGCAGTGGCAGCGACCCGCGCCGAGGCGGACAACATCGAGCGGTTCACTGACCGCTACCGCCAGTGCTGCTCCCCCGTGCGGCTCGACATCGAGCGCGGCGTGCTCGGCGCGGACTACGGGTCGACCGGCTACACGACGCGATCCCAGGCCGACGAGCTCGCCCATCACCTGCGCCTCGGGCCCGACGACCGGCTCGCCGACATCGGCTCGGGGGCGGGCTGGCCTGGGCTCTACCTCGCTAAGCAGACCGGCTGCCGCGTCATCGGCACCGACCTTCCCGTCGACGGGCTGCAGCGCGGGCGGGCCCGCTCGATCGCCGATGGGCTCGCCGGCCGCGTCAGCTACGCGATGGCGACGGGTCGCAACCAGCCGCTGCGTCCCTGCAGCTTCGACGCCGTCGTGCACACCGACGTCCTCTGCTGTCTCGGGCCAAAGCTCGCCGTGCTGCGCGCCTGCCACGGGCTGCTCCGACCCGGGGGTCGCATGGCGTTCACCACCATCCACGTCGCCCCCGACCTCGACGCCCGTCGGCACCGTCGAGCCGTTCGGGCCGGCCCCGTGCAGGTCGCCACCCGGAGGCCCTACCCCGAGCTCGTCGCCCAAGCTGGGTTTCAGGACGTTGTCGCCCATGACGTGACACCGGACTACGCCCGAACCCAACGTGCCTGGTTGGACGGGAACGAGTCGAAGGCCGCCGAGGTGCGGCGCCTCATCTCGGACAGAGACTTCGCGCTCGCACAGGCCGATCGCCGCGTGGCGCAGGCCGCGATCGACGAGGGCCTACTGCGTCGCAGTCTGATCACCGCAAGCCGCCCTTGACGGGGCGTCGCTCGCACCGGGTCGCGGCCGACGCATCACGCTCGACGAAGGGTCCAATGGCACTACACCGCCCGTGCCCCGCATCGTCACGATGACGCCATAGGAGCTCGGGCGTCCCGGTCCGCCTCCCGCACCGGCGTCAGGGAACCGTGAGCAGGAGAGGAGTCGTCATGTCGTCAACGTCTGATCATGCATCGGCTGCTATCAAGGACGCAGCCGCCACCTTCCTGGCGAACAAGCGGATCGCCGTCACCGGGGTGTCGCACCAGCCGAAGGGTCACGGCGCGAACGTCGTCTACAAGCGCCTTCGTGCGCGCGGCTACGAGGTGTTCGCGATCAACCCCAACGCCGACAGCGTCGAAGGGGATCGCTGCTACCACAGGCTCAGCGACATCCCCGGCGGCGTCGACGCTGTCGTCATCGCCACCCGACCCGAGGTGGCCGAAGCCACCGTGCGCGACTGCAGCGACCTCGGCATCACACAGGTGTGGATGCACCGTGGGCCGGGTCCCGGGAGCGTCTGCGACCAGGCCACCGTGTACGGACGCGATCACGGCATGACCGTCATCGACGGCGGTTGCCCGCTGATGTTCGGGCCCACCGCTGACCTCGGGCACAAGGTCATGCGCTTCTTCTTCACGCGGACCGGCAAGGTTCCGACGAGCGTGTAGCGCGGTCCCGTGGAGGCTGGTCGGGGTCGTCGACGCGACGCGCTCAGCTGCCCCTACAGGCCCGTGGGGTAGGTCTCGGGCGGCTCGCCGGTGTCCCAGAGAGCGGTGCGTTCGAGCGGTTCGACGGCTGTGGTGTGGTCGATGTGGATGATGGCGTCGAACTGCTGTGGGAGCCGGGCGTGGAACCAGTGGCTCTGCCGTTCCGTATCGGGCCGGTAGATGACGCCGATGGCGCGCTCGAGCAGCGGTCCGTCGAGCGGGTGTGGGATCGGTGCATCGACGGCCAGGAGGAAGCTCGTGCCTGTGGCGTGGAGGATCGCCTCATAGCTGTCGGGAAGCGCAGGACGGACGTGCTTGCGTTCTGCTGGCCCGCCCCATTCCGACGCGGCGGTGACCCGGCCCGAGTAGGTGGTGAACCCGACGAGCAAGCAGTCGCCGGGCCACCGGGATCGGACGAGCTGGCCGACGTTGAGCTCGCCGTGGGCGCCGAGCTCGGTGGCGCGGGCGTCGCCGACGTGGGAGTTGTGTTCCCACACGACGATCCGCGCGTGGCCGAGCTGGCGCTCGAGGTGGGTCGTGAGCGCGTCGAGGGTCTCGGCCATGTGCTGGTCGCGGAGGTTCCACGAGGAAACCCGCCCGTGGTACATGGCGCGGTAGTACCGCTCGGCGTTGAGCACCAGGCGAGCGTTCTGCTCCGCGAAGAAGTAGTCGTCCTCCGCGGCCCAGCCGTCGCGCCGGAGCAGTTCGTCGGAGCGGTGGCGCAGCTCGACCAGCTCGGCGACGACCTCGTCCTCGCAGGGAATGGTGACGTCGAGGGCGACGGCGTGGCCGTACTCGGGCCCCTCGCCCCCGACGTGGTCGAAGCAGCTGTAGCGGGCGCGAGCGGCGGCAGCTGCTTGCGGGTCGACAGCATCGAGGTAGCGGACCACGGCTTCCATTGACGCGCGGAGGCTGTAGAGGTCGAGACCGTAGAAGCGGGTCTTGGTCGCGAGGTGGTGGGCGTCGTTGCGCGCTTTGAGCCATTCGACGAAGGCCACGACGTCGGTGTTGCGCCACATCCATGCGGGGAAGCGCCGGAAGTCCGCGAGTGCGGCAGTCGCGTCGTCGTCGTCGGACTGGCCGAGCACGTAGCGGTTGACGCGGTAGGCGTCAGGCCAGTCGGCCTCGACGGCCACGGCGTTGAAGCCCTGCTCGTCGATGAGCCGCTTCGTGATGCGAGCGCGCTCTCGGTAGAAGTCGTGGGTGCCGTGGCTGGATTCGCCGAGCAGCACGAAGCGTCGGGCGCCGACCATCTCGAGCAGGCGGTCATAGTCCGAGGCAGCGCCCGTCAGCTCGACCGCGTCAGCCGCGAGCAGCTCGAGGGTGGCTGCCCCAGACACCATGGTCAGGTGCCTCGCCCGCTCAGCAGCTGCCCGCTCCCACCGGTGCCAGCGGGACCCGCCAGGTGATCCGTGTACCAGTCGCGGGCGAGGGTGGCCGCGACCTGGAGCGTGTTCGACTCCTCGAACAGGTGGCTCGCGCCGGGGACCACGGCGACCCGGTGCTCGCACCGCAGCAGGCTCGCCGCGCTCCGGTTCAGGGTGAGGACGTGTTCGTCACGCCCGCCGACGATGAGCAAGGTCGGTGCTCGCACCGCCGCGAGGCGGGCGGCGCCTGCGAGGTCGGGCCGTCCGCCACGAGATACCACCGCGACGACGTCCAGCCCTGGCTCCGCGGCTGCCCAGAGGGCGGCGCCGGCGCCGGTGCTCGCGCCGAAGTAGCCGACATCGAGGTGCTGCGTTGCCGAGCTCGCTCGGAGCCATCGAGTGACCTCGATGAGCCGACGGCCGAGCAACTCGATGTCGAACACGTTCGCTCGGTCAGGCTCCTCGCCGGGAGTGAGTAGGTCGAACAGCAGCGTGGCGAGACCAGCCTGGTGCAGCACGTCGGCCACGAACTGGTTGCGGGAACTGTGTCGGCTGCTGCCGCTGCCGTGGGCGAACACGACAGTGAGCCTCGCCTGGCTCGGCACCGTCAGGCGGCCGGCCAACAGCGACTGGCCCACCGGCACCTCGACCTCGGTCGCCGTCACCGCGGTCGGCGCGACGCGATGGGCAAACCGCCGCAGGATTGCGACGACCTCGTCATCGGTCGTCTGGGAGAAGTCGTGGTACCACTGACCGACCGCACGGAACTCGATGGGCGTCTCCAAGCACACGATCTCGTCGACGGCCGGCCGGAGCGCCTCGACGGCACTCCGCGATGCGACGGGGACAGCGAGCACGATGCGTGCGGCTCCCAGCGCGCGAGCCACCCGACACGCGGCCATCGCGGTCGCGCCTGTGGCGATGCCGTCGTCGACGAGCACTGCGGTGCGGCCCACGACGGGAACGCGTGGTCGGTCTCCTCGGAACCGTTGCGCTCGCCGCGCAAGCTCAGCCCCCTCTCGCTCCACGATCGCAGTCCACTGCTCGCTGGTGACCCGCCCCAGGCGGATGACGTCCTCGTTGGCGATCTGGATCCCGCCCTCACCGATGGCGCCCATGGCCAGCTCGGGTTGCGCGGGCACACCAAGCTTCCGGACGAGGATCACATCCAGGGGGGCATCGAGGGCGCGGGCGACCTCGGCGGCAACCGGGACACCGCCTCGGGGCAGCGCGAGGACGACCAGATCGCCGGGTCTCGACCCCAAGCGATCGGCCAGCCGGCGCCCTGCATCGACGCGATCTGCGAAGGGCATGACAGTCACCTCCTGCGATCATCGTCTTCCGCACCCGAGCTCGCCACCAGGGTCGATGGTCACCTCCTCAGCCGGCTTGCGGCCTCATCTCGTGGGTGAGGCGCACTCGCCTCGAGGAAGGGACCTTCGGCCCTTCACCACCGGTGTCGCCCAGACGTAGCGTCAACGGTGAAGGTTGTGAGGCGTGAGAGGGAGTCCTCGGGGCTGAGAGGCTGACAGGAGTCAGCGACCCCCATCACCTGAACCGGGCAATGCCGGCGTAGGGAGATCGCCTCACAACCCCTGTCGCGCGACTCGACGTGGTCGCCGGTCCGAGCATGCTCACGGGGCGACCGCGCCCGTTGGAATGCTCCGGCGGCGGATCGCCTTTTCGATCTCGACCGCGGCGCAGGCGGTGGTCGAGAGCACGAGCACGACGCCGAGCTGCGGGAGCGTGAGCGCCTCCGTGCCGAAGGGGGCGTGGAAGGCGGGGACGTAGACGGTGGCGAGCTGCGCGGCCGCGCTGGCGGCCACCGCCCGTCCGATCCACGGGTTGCTGCGGTGTCCGAGCCGGAACAGCGATTCGCGCTCGGACCGCACGGCGAGGGCGTGACCGAGCTGGAGCAGCGCGAGCGTGGTGAACACCATCGTCTGCCACGGCCAGTCGGCGGCCCGGGTGACCGCTTGGAGGGGGAGGACGACGGCGGCCATCAGGAGCCCGACCCACACGGCGTGCTGCCAGAGCCCGCGGCCGACGATCGACTCCCGTGGGGAGCGGGGCCGGCGCTGCATGGTGTCGGGTTCGGCCGGCTCGAGGCCGAGCGCCACTGCGGGCAGGCCATCGGTGACGAGGTTGATCCACAGGATCTGAGCGGGCAGCAGCGGGAGCGGCATGCCGAGGAACGGTGCGAGGAACATGACCCAGAGCTCGCCCGAGTTCGTGGTCAGCAGGTAGCGCACGAAGCGGCGGATGCTGTCGTAGATGCGGCGGCCCTCCTCGACGGCGTGGACGATGGTGGCGAAGTTGTCGTCGGCCAGCACCATGTCGGCCGCCTCCTTGCTGACGTCGGTGCCGATGGTGCCCATGGCGACGCCGATGTCGGCGCGCCGCAGGGCTGGGGCGTCGTTGACGCCATCGCCGGTCATGGCGACGACTGCGCCCTTCGCCTTCCACGCATCGACGATGCGGAGCTTCTGCTCCGGGTTGGTTCGGGCGAAGACGCGAACATCCGCGATGCGGGCGAGGAGGGCGTCGTCATCGAGGCCGTCGAGATCGTGGCCAGTCACGATCTCGGCAGAGTCGTCGTCAAGGAGTCCGAGGCGTTGGGCGATGGCGCGCGCGGTCCGCGGGTGGTCGCCCGTGATCATGACCGGCGTGATCCCCGCCGCCCGGCACGACGCGACGGCGTCCGCGACCTCGGTGCGCGGCGGATCGGCGATCGCGACGAGGCCCAGCAGGCGCAGACCCTGTTCGAGATCGTCGAGGGGTTCGAGCGGCGTTACGGCATGCCGTTCGGCCAGGGCGAGGACTCGGTAGCCGCGATCTGCCAACGCGTCGGCGGCGCGGTCGGCGACCGCGGCCAGTTCGAGATCAGCCGGATCGAGTCTGGGGGTGAGCGCGCCGAGTGCGCCCTTGACAGCAACCCACCAGGCACCGTCCCGGTGGTGCACGGTGGTCATGCGGCGTCGGTCGGCATCGAACGCGATCTCCGCAGCGCGCGGGCAGCGACGTTCGAGGTCGACTCGTTCCACGCCGAGCTTGGCGGCGAGGGCCGCGAGCGCGCCCTCGGTCGGGTCGCCCGTGATCGTCCACTCGGGGTTGGCCCCGTCCGGCGGGTGGAGGGTGGCGTCGTTGCAGGCGGCAGCGACTCCCGCGAGGCGGGCGAGGTAGGGGTCGGCCACGTGATCCTCGCCTCCCGTGAGGTCGCCGGCGGGCGCGTAGCCCGCGCCGGTCACGGCGTAGCCGCCGACCGGTGTCCACACGTGTTCGACCATCATCCGGTTCTCGGTGAGCGTGCCGGTCTTGTCAGCACAGATGACTGTGACCGACCCGAGGGTCTCCACCGCCGGAAGGCGACGGATCACCGCGTGGCGTTCGGCCATGCGTCGGGCTCCGAGGGCGAGGGCGACGGTGACGATGGCGGGAAGGCCTTCGGGGATCGCGGCGACGGCCAGGCTGACCGAGGTGAGGAGCATGGTCTCAGCGGGCTCGCCCCTCGCGACCCCGGCCGCGAACACGACGGCGCAGATGACGAGCGCGGCTGCTGCCATCCGGCGGCCGAGCACCGCAAGGCTCCGCTGCAGCGGCGTGGGCTCTGCCACGTGGGTCTGGAGCATGGCGGCGATCTTCCCGAGCTCGGTGCCCATTCCGGTCGCGACGACGACGCCCCGCGCGCGACCGAAGGTGACGGCGGTGCCCTTGAACGCCATGTTGTGTCGGTCCGCGATCATCACCGCGTCCGAGGCCCGGAGGGTGTCGGCGGTCTTTGCCGTCGGCTCGGACTCTCCGGTCAGGGCCGCCTCGTCGACGCGCAGGCTGCGCACGTCGACGAGGCGCAGGTCCGCAGGGATCACGTCTCCGGCGGTGAGCTCCACCAGGTCGCCGCGCACGAGCTGTGGTGTCGGCACGTCCACGAGCTGGCCGTCACGAACGAGGCGGGCGGTGCCGATGGTGAGCTGCTTGAGCGCGGCCATGGCCTGCTCGGCGCGGTATTCCTGCACGAAGCCGACGACCGCGTTGAGCACCACGATCACACCGATCACGATGGTGTCCTTGACGTCGCCGACGACCACGGTGACCAGGCCGGCCAGCGCGAGCACAACGGTCATCGTGTTGGCGAACTGGCGGGCGAAGATCTGCCAACGCCCTGGTTGCGCCTGTTCGACGAGCGCGTTGGGTCCGCGCGCTTCCCAGCGCCGGGTGGCTTCGTCGGTGGTGAGGCCGCTCGACAAGTCGGTGGCGAGGGCATCGGCCACGCGCTGAGGGTCGACCGTCCAAGGCGCCCCGATGTCGTTGGTCACGGGCTCGGCCTCCTCTGGGAAGGTCCAACGGTTCCGCATCGCGGCGCGCCGTGGATCTCGCCGGTGGTGGCGCGCTCGACGCCGCCGGATGCGGATGCGTCGGCTGCGACCGTAGGTCATCATGGAGGACGCGGAGAGGCGCCTGGCCGATCTCGCCCGGTCGACCGCCGGTCGCCGCGGTCACCGAGTCGTTCTTCGACCGGCCGCCACTGGCATCAATCAGGACCTTCGCCCCTGGAGGCAGCGCCACCGGCGAGTTTGGATGACCCTATGAACGGTGAAGACGACGAACCTGCCGCGCCCATTGGGGCCTCATGGGTGCACCCACCGGGCACGCCAAAGGTTGCAGCGGCGTCGGACCGGATCGGGGCGTCGAGACCGATGCGCGTCGGCCTCATCGCGCCGCCGTGGGTACCGGTTCCGCCGCGCGTGTATGGCGGGACCGAGCTGGTGGTCGACCAGCTCGCCCGTGGTCTCGCGCGAGCCGGCTGCGAGGTCGTGCTGTTCACGACGGGTGACTCGACCTGTGCGGTGGAACGCCGGTGGCTGTACGCGAGCGCGCTCGGGACGAGCGCCGAGTTCTCGACGGAAGTCGCTCACGTCGCTCGCGCCTACCGGGAACTGGCCGGCGTGGATCTCATCCACGACCACACCCTGTCCGGCCCGCAGTGGGCGTGCGCTCACCAGTGCGAGATGCCCGTCATCACGACGGCGCACGGACCGTTCACCCCCGAGCTGCGCGAGCGGTACGGGGGCCTGGCCGCCGCGGGCGCCTCCGTGGTGGCCATCTCCCACTCCCAGCGCCGGTCCGCCCCGGAGATCCCCGTGGCCGCCGTCATCCACCACGGCATCGACGCCGCCAGCATTCCGATTGGGCTCGGCGATGGGGGCTACGTGGTGTTGCTCGGCCGGATGCACCCGGACAAGGGCGCCCACCGCGCCATCGCGGTCGCGCGAGCGGCTGGGTGGCGGATCTTCCTGGCCGCGAAGATGTGGGAGCCCGACGAGCGTCGCTACTTCACCGAGCAGATCGAACCGCTCCTCGGCTCGGATGCGATCTACCTTGGTGAGGTCGACGGGAGCGCGAAGCTCGAGCTGCTCGGCGGCGCACACGCGTTGCTCAACCCGATCCGGTGGCCCGAACCCTTCGGGCTGGTCATGATCGAAGCGCTCGCGTGCGGAACGCCGGTCCTCGCCTTCCCCGAGGGAGCGGCACCGGAGATCGTCGAGCACGGTCGCAGCGGCTTCCTCTGCAACGACGAAGCGGAGATGGTGGCCGCCATCAGGCGCGTCGCCGACCTCGACCGCAACGAGTGCCGGGCTCGGGTCGAGGCTCGCTTCACCGCCGACCGCATGGTCCGCGACCACCTCGACCTCTACGGGAGGGTGCTGGACGCGCGCTCCGGACCTGCGCTTCGGTCGGAGGAAGCGCACGCAAAGACAGCTGTATGACTCCTTGGGGGTGCCTGTGCGCGAGCGAGTTCCGATCCTCGGGGTCCTCATCCCGAGGGCCCGGGAGTGGTCTCGACGTGACAGCCGGACACCAATGATGAGAGCCAACGGTCACCGCTTCGACTCGCGATCTCGGGTGGTCCTTCTTCGACGGTGACGAGAACGGCCAGCGAACGACCGGAATGGCAACGGCGGGATCAGGGCCGCTACAGCAGGCCGGTGACGGCGCCACCGTCGACGCCGAGTGCGATGCCGTTGACGAAGTTGGCCTGCTCGGAGCAGAGGAAGGCAACGACCTTTCCGAAGTCGGCAGGCTCGCCGGCGCGGCCGGTGACGCCGCGCTCGATGAGCCGGTCGGTCTTGTGCAAGCCCGGGGCGACGAGGTTGACGGTGATGCCGTCTCCAGCGAGATCCTGCGCGGCGGTCTTGGTCCACGCCCACAGCGCCGTGCGGGACACGTTGGAGAGGGCGAGGTCACGGATCGGTTGGCGCACCGACGCCGAGGCGATGAAGCACACCCGTCCCCAGCGCTGATCCCGCATGTGAGGGACCGCGGCGCGCGCGAGGCGAACGGAGGCGAGCATGTTCGCGTTCACGGCATCGAGGATCTGCTCGTCGGTGACATCGAGAGCTCGGCCGGTGGGCGGGCCGCCGGCGTTGGCGACGACGATGTCGATGCGGCCCCACCGTTGGAGGGCGGCGTCGACGAGCTTGGCCGGCAGCTCGGGGTCGGTGATGTCCCCTGGGGCGACGACGGCGTCGTCCATGGTGGCGGCGAGCTCCTCGATTGCCGAGGTGTTGCGGGCGTTGAGCACGACCTTGACGCCTTCGTCGGCGAGTGCCTGCGCGGTGGCTCGTCCCAGGCCCTTCGAGGCGGCCGTGACGACGGCGACGCGTCCGGTCAGTCCGAGGTCCATCAGGCGACGTCCGTGGATCGGGTAGCGGTCTCCCGGCGGATGGCGGGGAGCTCGGTGCCGCCGAGGCGGCTCTCAAAGGGTCGGTGCGTCGTCATGTGCTTGCTCTCGCCTGGTCGAGGGTGCTGGCCAGCCATCCCTGAAGCTCGGTGAGCGCGGTTGGGCTGAGCCCGTGGCCGCTGGGGTCTCGTACGGCCGTGGTGACCGACTCGGCGTCACCGTCGAGGAAGTCCCAGGTGCGGTCCAGCAAGTCGCGTGGGATGACGTTGTCCTGGTCGCCGTGGATCACGAGCACGCGTGCACCGGCCAGTCGGCCCGGGGTGGTGGGCACACCGGCGTCGAAGGGCAGGGTGCCATAGAGGACTGCCGCGCCGGCATACCGGGTGGGGTCGTCCAACAGGAGTCCACCGGCGAATGCCGCACCGCCGCTGAAGCCGATCACCACCACGGGACGGGACGTGGGCGCGACCTCATCGAGCCAGACGCGGAACCAGTCCATGGTGGAGCGGAGCGACTCGGCGATGGGTCGCCCGATGCCGCGGTTGGCGAACCAGGCGTAGCCGCCACCCTCGGCGATCGGTGCCCGTACCGCGGCATAGGCCGGGCCCGCGGGCAGGTGGTCGGCGAGGCCGATGATGTCGGCCTCGTTCGAGCCCCGGCCATGCAAGAGCACCACGAGCGGCGCATCAGCATCGGTCGAGCCGCGCCACGCGATGACCGGCTCCGTGGAGGCGCTCATGACTCCTTCCCTTGCCCGTCGGTGACGATGGTTCCGGCGGTGGACACGCCCGACCAGCGGGCGAGCTCATCAGCGAGGTCGAGGTGATCGATCGGTGCAGCGTTCTCGTACGCTCCCCACGCCTCCCGGGGCAGCATCCACATGATCTCGAACTCGTTGCCGTCGGGGTCGGCGCCGTAGAGGCTCTTCGTCGCACCGTGGCTGGACTGACCGGTGGAGGCTCCCGCTGCGATGAGGGCATCGCGGGCGGCGGCGAGCTCGTCGATCGTGTCGACCTGCCAGGCCAGGTGGTAGAGGCCGATCCCACGTTGCTTCGGTCCGGCGTCGGCGCCGATCCCGAACAACCCCAGGTCGTGGTGGTTGCCCGAGCGAGGCAGTCGTAGGAACGCGGCGTTGGCACGGGGCTCGCGTGCGACGACCTCCATGCCGAACAGCTCGCGGTAGAAGCGCTCCGCTCGGTCGAGGTCGGCAACGAAGAGCACGGCGTGGTTGAGGCGCACTGGCGAGAAGCTCATGGCATCGTCCTTTGCATGGCGAGATGTCCGTCGGGCGGTGGATACGTCATCCAACATAGTCGATACATCAACTATTCCCAGGTAGGATCCTCGTCATGGACGACGTCCGATGGCTCACGGCGACCGAGGAGCGTGCCTGGCGTTCGCTGCAGTTCATGCAGATGCGGCTCGAGGGTGCGTTGGCCCGCCAGCTGGCCGGTGATTCGGGGCTGTCCTACCCCGACTACGTCGTGCTCGTGGCGCTGACTGATCGGCCAGACGGAAGGATGCGCCTGTTCGAGCTGGCTGGTGTCCTCGGTTGGGAGAAGAGCCGCCTGTCTCACCACGTCGCCCGCATGGAGGGGCGCGCCATGGTGAAGAAGGAGCGCTGCGACACTGACCGGCGAGGCGCGTTCGTGGTGGTCACCAAGCGCGGCCGCACCGAGATCGAAGCCGCCGCGCCTGGGCACGTGGCCGCCGTGCGCCGCCTCTTCGTCGACCGGCTCACACCGAGCCAGCTCGACGCGATCGGCGAGGCCGCTGAGGCGGTCCTCGCCGGCTTCGACGGGTCAGGCGATCACCACCTCGGTCGAGGTCCGACTGCGCCCCCACCCCTGCGCGGCGAGACTGCACCGGCGACAGGAGCGCGATGACCTCAACCGACTCGACGCGATGGCCCGCGATCCCGGTCGCCGACTGGCACGACACCCGCGACACCCTGCAGCTCTACACGCAGATCGTCGGCAAGGTCCGACTGGCCAACGAGCCACCCACCAACCACTGGTGGAACGTGCCGCTCTACCTGTCCGCGCGCGGGCTGACCACGTCGCTGATGCCGCACCCGACCGGGCCCTCCTTCCAGATCGACTTCGACTTCGTCGACCATCGCCTCGACATCACCACGGCCGCCGGCGCCACCCGCGCCCTGGACCTCGAGCCCCGCCCAGTGGCCGACTTCTATGCCGCGGTCATGGGCATGCTCCACGACCTCGACGTGGCCACGGAGATCTGGCCGGTGCCCGTCGAGATCCCCGACGCGATCCCCTTTCCCGGCGATCGGCTCCACGACAGCTACGACCGTGACGCCGTTCACCGATTCTGGCTGGCCCTCGTCGAGATGGAGCGGGTCTTCAAGGCCTTTCGCACCCGCTTCGTCGGCAAGTCGAGCCCGGTGCACGTCTTCTGGGGGGCCCTCGACCTCGCCTCGACGCGCTTCTCGGGCCGGACCGCGCCACCCCACCCGGGCGGTGCCCCGAACTGCGGGCCGCATGTGATGTGGGAGGCCTACTCGCACGAGGTCAGCAGCGCCGGCTACTGGCCGGGGCCGCCCGGCGAGGAGGGTGTCTTCTACGCCTACGCCTACCCCGACCCGCCCGGCTATCGGGATGCACCCATCGGAGTCGACGGCGCCCGCTGGGACGAGGAGCTGGGCGAGTTCATCCTCCCCTACGAGCTCGTCCGCACCGCCGCAGACCCCGACGCCGTGCTGCTCGAGTTCCTGCAGCGCACCTACGAGGCGGCCGCCACCACGGCCGCATGGGATCGAGCCGTGCTCGAACGACCCGATGGAGGTACCCGCCATGGCTGACACCTGCAGCCACCTCGACACCGTCGCCGACGTCAACCCATCGAGCGACGGCTGCGAAGACTGCCTGCGCACGGGCGGGCAGTGGGTCCACCTGCGCATGTGCATGCGCTGCGGCCACATCGGGTGCTGCGACAACTCACCCAACCGTCACGCCACCGCCCACTGGCAGGCCCACGACGACCATCCGCTGATTCGCTCCTACGAGCCGGGGGAGGGCTGGTGGTGGTGCTATCCCGACGAGCTGTTCTTCGAGGTGGACGGGGCGCCGCCCGCCGCGTCGCACCCCTGAAACGAGGGAGGCCGCCCATGGAGAACGTCGACGAGGTGGCCGAGATCGCGCACGCGCAGCGGGCCGTTGCGGCATGGGAGGAGCTCGCCACGGAGACCAGACCTCTGAACCGGTCAGTGCCGCGTTCGCCAGGCGGGAGAGGTCGGTCCGGCGGAGCACTTCGGCGGAGGCCTACGACATCGTGGGGTGGACCGGTGTTCGCGGGGGCGTCGATGTTCGTGTCGACAGGTCGCGGGTCGGGGCGAGGGCGGGTGCCATCGTGGACGGTTGCACCAGCAGGCCAATGCCGGCGGCGAGGAGTCCGGCGAGAACGGTCGTTCCCACCCAGAGCTCTGCGGTCCATGCCACGCCGCCCTCGGCGAGCTGGTAGAGCCCGAAGTATGCGAGCCACATCACCGTCACGCCGGCCGCGATCGCTACCGGTGGAGCGGCGCGATCGGTGAGAACGTCAGTCACGGCGCCGGCCGCGACGCCGGCGAGGATCAACGACGGCTGGCTGAACTCGTTGAGCCCGACGAACAAGAAGGTCACGACGCCGAAGAGGACCGTGAAGGCACCCGACGGCGGTCGCCACCGGCGCAGCATGAGATGGGCTGGGACAGCGAGCAGGACGCTGGTCATCAGGATGGACGCGATGCCGAGGAGCTGCTGGAGTTCGCCGACCTCGTTGCTCGGGTGCTCGTGGGTAGCACCCGAGAGGCGAGCGAAGCGCGTGCCGGCTGCCTCGTTGATGAACGGCGACAGATAGAGCAGGAAGAAGCCGACCAGCGCGGTGAGCAGCGCGAGCGCGAGGACGGTGGGAGCGAACGTCCGCAGGTCAGGCGCGAGGTCGTCGCTCGCCCAGGCAGCCCGGAACGGGGCGCTCAGCGCCACAAGGCCTCCAGCCAGCAGCAAGAGGTGGGTAGGCGAGAGCAGGGCCTCGACCCCGACCTCGATGCCCAGGGTCTCATGCCAGATCAGGTCGCCCACGGCCCCGACCCCGAACGCCCCCAGAGCGACGAGCGTCAACCCGTGTCCGGCGGGCAGCGTCTCCCGCCAGGGTCGACCCGCCGTTCGGGAACGCAGGGCGACGAGCAGGGCGGCCGACGCGGCCGCTGTGAACCCGGCGTAGAGGACGCCGTGCCAGGGGGTGAAGAACGACTCCGGCTTGCCGTTGTCGTGCGCCCACCCGTCGAGAAACAGGCCGATGACCATCCAGAGCCCGAACACGACGGCGAGGATCCGATCCCGACGGCTCAGCGATGGGCGATCGACAGGTGTTGTGGTCGTCATCGACTCTCCTCGTTTCACAGTTCCCGATCGGACCACGACTATACCCATAGGGGGTATCAAGTCGAGCGCGCGTTCGTCGCCGCGGAGGCCAGCCCGCTCTCGACCGCGCCAGTCGCCGACGCATGGATCCTCCTCGACTGCTGGCTACTACACAATGTCGGAGTACGGCTATCGTGTCGACACCACCAGCCAAGGAGGGGTTCCCCTGATGCGCATCCGAGCCGTACCCGTCGCCCTGGGTCTCGTCGTGATCCTGGGCGCTGCGTGCTCGTCGGACGACCCATCTCTCGTCGGCTCGGGTGCACCGTCGGAGCAGTCCGTCGCGGCCGCGTCCCACAACGACGCGGACGTGAGCTTCGCGCAGTCGATGGTCCCACATCATGAGGAGGCCATCGAGATGGCTCGGCTCGCCAACGAGCGCGCTGCGGATCAACGTGTCCGAGATCTCGCCGGGCGGATCGAGGTCGCCCAGGCACCGGAGATCGAGCAGATGCAAGACTGGCTCCGGGCCTGGGGGGCGACCGCGGAAGGAAGCACTGACGGGATCGACCATGGTGGGGCAGGCTCGGGATCCGGGATGATGTCGGAGGAGGACATGGCGTCCCTGAGAGCCATGTCCGGCGTCGAGTTCGATCGGATGTTCGTGGAGATGATGATGGCTCACCACCAGGGTGCCGTCGCGATGGCAGACCAGGAGATCGCGGACGGCGAGTCGCCTGAGGCACTCGCCCTTGCCAAGGCGATCAAGTCCGTCCAGGAAGGCGAGATCGCCGAGATGAAGTCCTTGCTCGAGGAGCTGTGACCGTCCGATCGGCGAAGCCCCGGGCTGCTCGGACCCGGCGACTCCTCGTAAGCATGGTGGCGCTGGGCCTGGCCGGCGGGGTCGTTGCCTGGCGAGTCACCGGGCAGGACGATGACCCGGCGCCCGGGTTCGTCTCGCCAGAGGAGATCGTCCACCTCCACGGACTTGGCCTCAACCCCAAGGATGGTCGGATCTACCTCGCGACGCACTCCGGGGTGCTCTTGGTCGGCGGCGATGGTGTGGTGACGCGCATCGCCGACCGCTACCAGGACACGATGGGCTTCGCCGTCGTCG
>JBQTKH010000161.1:0-24891 GCA_052386335.1 Microthrixaceae bacterium | reverse complement strand
GGGGACTGCGGAGCCGCCCCTCCGCAGGTGGGGGGCTCCGGCGGAGCCTCTGCCCCCCACGCCCCCCGCCGCACCCCAGAGCGCGCTCGTGGCTGATTCCCCTCTCCCCACATCTATCGAGATCTTTGATACGACGCTTCGGGATGGGGCGCAGTTCGAGGGGATCTCGCTCACCGTCGAGGACAAGCTGAAGGTCGCCGAGCAGCTCGACTGGCTCGGCGTGGCCTGGATCGAGGGGGGCTACCCCCAGGCCAACCCCAAGGACGAGGAGGTCTTCCGGCGCGCCGTCACCGAGCTCCACCTCGACACCGCCACGCTCGTGGCCTTCGGGTCCACCCGCCGGCCTGCGGGCAAGGTCGACGTCGACCCCACCCTCCAGGCGCTCGTGAGCGCGGGCACCTCCACCGTGTGCATCGTGGGCAAGAGCTCGGCCTTTCACGTCACCGAGGCGCTGGGCACCACCCTGGACGAAGGCGTGGCGATGGTGGGGGAGTCGGTGGCCTTCCTGAAGGCAGCTGGGCTCCGGGTGTTCTTCGACGCCGAGCACTTCTTCGACGGCTACAAGGCGGATCCCGAGTTCACGCTGCGAGTGCTCGAGGCCGCCGCCACGAACGGGGCCGACTGCGTCGTGCTGTGCGACACCAACGGCGGCTCGCTGCCCCACGACGTGCAGCGCATCACGAGCGAGGTGTCGGCCTACCTCGGCGCCGCCCAGCAGATCGGCATCCACACCCAGAACGACACCGGCTGCGCCGTGGCCAACTCCATCGCCGCGGTGCTCGGCGGGGCCACCCAGCTCCAGGGCACGATCAACGGCTACGGCGAGCGCACGGGCAACGCCAACCTCATGACGTGCATCCCGAACCTCGAGCTGAAGCTCGGGGTGCGGTGCCTGCCCGAGGGCCGGCTCGAGCGGCTCACCGCCGTGAGCCGCCACGTTGCCGAGCTCGTGAACCTGCCGCCTCACTCGGCCGACCCTTACGTCGGCCAGTCAGCGTTCGCCCACAAGGGCGGCCTGCACACCTCGGCGCTCGGCAAGGCCGGTGGCGCCAGCTATGAGCACATCGAGCCCGAACAGGTCGGCAACGGCACCCGCGTGCTCGTGTCTGACCTCGGCGGCCGTGCGGGGATGGCGATGAAGGCCAAGGAGCTCGGCGTCGACCTCGACGACCGGGCCGCCGGCAAGCTGTCCGACGAGCTCAAGGTGCTCGAGGCCCGCGGCTTCGTGTTCGAGGCGGCCGACGCCAGCCTCGAGCTGCTCATGCGTCAGGCCGCCGGGTGGACCCAGGACTACTTCCGGATCGAGGGCTACCGGGTCACCACCTATCACCGAGCGCCGGCCACCGAGGTGGCCGATGGACCGACGATCGACACGGAAGCCACCGTCAAGCTCTGGGTGGGCGACGAGCGGCTCATCGCCGTGGGGGAGGGCAACGGGCCGGTCAACGCCCTCGACCAGGCACTGCGGCGCGTGCTCGTCAGCAGCTACCCGCACCTCGCGCACATCCACCTCACCGACTACCGGGTGCGCATCCTCGACGGCGTGGCCGACACCGATGCGGTCGTGCGCGTGCTCATCGACTCCACCGACGGCGAGCGAGCGTGGACCACCATCGGTGTGTCCACGAACATCATCGAGGCGTCGTGGCAGGCCCTCATCGACGCGCTGGTCTGGGGTCTCGTCCACACCGGACAGTAGGTTCGCGTCGTGGCCGCTCCCGAGCACGTCCCTGTCGACCAGACCCGTCCACTCCGCGCCTACGCATCGCCCCCCCGGCGCCCCGACCCGTGGCGTGCCGACCGGCCCGGCGATCTGATCGGCGGGCAGCCGCGCGGCGATCGCCTCGGCAACCAAGGCCCCGACCAGGGCTACGTGCTCCGACTGATCCGCCAGTTCGCTGGCAAGCTCACGCTCTCCGCAGGCGAGCACGAGCGCGACGCCCTCGCCGGAGCGTCTGCCGTGGCGCTCAAGCGCTCCTCGCTGTTCGGGCGAGCGCCGATCGTGCACGACCTCACCGTGGCGCTCACGATCTGGGGGTTCCTCGCAGACGCTCCTGGCGAGCTCGTCGAGCTGCGCAAGCCGCTCTTCGAAGAGGTGTGGCACCCGCACCACTACGCGGAGCAGCGCCGCCTGGCCGACATGGTGCCTGCTGACGTGCTGCGCCTCACGCCCGCCCAGGTGACGGACGCGCACCGGCGCGACTGGCGCGGCCTGCTCGGCGAGCTCCCCGCCGTCGCCCACTGATCTCGGCTCGACCCACGACCGATACCCTCGGAACGTGACCTCCGGACCACCGCGCCTGCGCTTCGCTCCTTCCCCGACCGGGTACCTCCATGTCGGCAACGCCCGCGCAGCGCTGTTCAACTGGCTCGTCGCTCGGCGGACCGGCGGCGAGATGCTGCTGCGCATCGAGGACACCGACCGCGAGCGCTCGAGCTCCGAGCTGACCGAGAACATCCTCGCGTCGCTCCGCTGGCTGGGTCTCGACTGGGACGGCGACCTCGTCTTCCAGGCTGACAACCTCGACGCGCACCGCGAGGCGGCGCTCGACCTGCTCGGCCGGGGCCGCGCCTATTGGTGCGACTGCACGAGCGAGGAGGTGCAGGCCCGCGCCAAGGAGCGGGGCGGCCCGCCCGGCTACGACGGCTTCTGTCGAGACCGCGGGCTGGCCCAGACCGACGCCACCGCGCTGCGCTTCCGTGTGCCCGACGAGGGCACCACCTCGTTCGTCGACGTGGTGCGCGGCGAGGTGACCTTCGAGAACAAGACGATCGAGGACTTCGTGCTCCTCCGGTCGAGCGGCATGCCGATGTTCCTGCTGTCGAACGCCTGGGACGATGCCGCGATGGGCATCACGCACGTGGTGCGCGGCGAGGACCACGTGCCGGGCACGCCGAAGTACCTGCTGCTGCGCGATGCGCTCGACCTCGGCCGCCCAGAGGTCTTCGCGCACCTGCCGATGCTCGTGAACGAGGGTCGTCAGAAGCTGTCCAAGCGCAAGGACGCGGTATCGGTGGCCGACTTCGCCGCGCAGGGCTACCTGCCCGAGGCGATGGTGAACTACCTCGCGCTGCTCGGCTGGGGCCCCAAGGACGGCGTGGAGATCCGCCCGCTGGCAGAGATCGTCGAGCTGTTCCGCCTCGAGGACGTCACGCCGTCGCCGGCGTTCTTCGACGTGAAGAAGCTCCAGCACATCAACGCCGAGTACCTCCGAGCGCTGTCGGTGGACGAGTTCCTCGCTCGCGCCACGCCCTTCCTCACGCGAGGGGCCGATGCGCTCGCGGTGCTCAGCACGATCGCGCCGCTCATCCAGGAGCGCGTGCGCCTGCTCACCGAGGTCGAGCCGATGATCGCGTTCCTGCTCGACGAGCCCGTCGTGATCGACGACGAGTCGTGGACCAAGGCGATGGTGAAGGGCAAGGCCGCGCCCGAGATGCTCGACGCAACGATCGACGCGCTCGACGCGCTCACGGCGTGGACTGCGGAGGCCATCCGTGCCGGCATCGAGGAGGCCGCTGTCTCGGCGGGGCTCGTCAACGCTGAGGGACAGGCCCAGCTGAGCAAGGCCCAGGGACCGATCCGTGTGGCCGCCACGGGGCGCACGGTCGGCCCGCCCCTGTTCGAGTCGCTCGAGGCGCTCGGTCGTCCGCGCACGCTCGACCGACTTCGAGCGGCGCGCGAGCGGCTCTGAGGATGCTCACCGATGGCCCGAGTCAGCCCGCCGTCGTGCGCGGCCGTCGCCGTCGCCGACGACTGATCTCGCGCCTGTTGTTGGTTCTGCTCATCGGGGTGGTCGGCTACGTCGCCATCACCTTCGTTCAGGTGTACCGAGCGAGCCGCCACGATGGTGCCCGCCCAGCCGATGCGATCATTGTGCTCGGCGCTGCGCAGTACGACGGCGCACCCTCGCCGGTGCTGCGGGACCGCCTCGACCACGCGCTCGCCCTTTACGAGCGCGACCTG
Organism: Microthrixaceae bacterium; assembly: GCA_052386335.1. Lineage (GTDB taxonomy): Bacteria > Actinomycetota > Acidimicrobiia > Acidimicrobiales > VFJN01 > VFJN01. The sequence goes on along the minus strand of JBQTKH010000161.1, from coordinate 20,927 downwards.
GCGCCGCTCATCGTGGTCACCGGCGGTCGTCAGGCCGGCGATCGCTTCACCGAGGCCACCACGGGTTACAACTACCTGCGCGCGCATGGCGTGCCCGACGAGAGCCTGCTCAAGGAGGTGGGCGGCACCAACTCGTACGAGTCGCTGTCGGCCTCGGCCCGCTTCCTACGCGACCGCGACCTGACCGACGTGGTCCTCGTCACCGACGGCTACCACGCCCTGCGGGTGGGCGCGATTGCAGACGACCTGGGGCTCGACGCGTCGGTGTCGCCCACCGACACTCGCCTCAGCCGCGGCGCCGAGCTGCGCCAGATCGTCCGTGAGACCGTGGCCGTCTCGGTCGGACGGGTGATCGGTTGGAACCGACTGCTGCACCTCGACGCCGCCGTGAACGACTGACCCCGACCGGCCGGTGTGCGGCCGTGCCGAGCCGTTCGGTATGGTTGCGGCCCGCCCATTCGGGGGTGGTGTAATCGGTAACACAGCTGGTTCTGGTCCAGTCGTTGGGGGTTCGAGTCCTCCCCCCCGAGCTAGTTGTCGAAGCAGGAAGCAGGAAGCTGCCGGCCGAGGGGAGCGACGCATGAGCGCGACGACGAGCAAGTGGCTCGAGGGGCCCTACGCCCCGATTGCCGGTGATGTGACAGCGGTCGACCTCGAGGTGGTGGGCGAGCTGCCGCCGGAGCTGGAGGGTCGATACCTCCGGAACGGACCGAATCCCGTCACGCCGGTCGACCCGGCCACCTACCACTGGTTCACGGGCGACGCGATGGTCCACGGGGTGCGGCTCCGCGATGGGCGCGCCGAGTGGTATCGAGCCAGGTCCGTGCGCTCTACGGCGGTCAGCGAGGCTCTCGGCGAAGCGCCCGCTCCCGGTGAGCGCCACGGCGGCTTCGACACCGTGAACACGAACGTCGTCGGGCTCGCGGGCCGCACCCTCGCGCTGGTCGAGGCGGGGGCCCGTCCCGTCGAGCTCTCCTACGAGCTCGACACCCTCGAGCACACCGACCTCGGAGGAACCCTCCCCAACGGCTACACCGCCCATCCCAAGGTCAACCCCTCCACGGGTGATCTGCACGCCATCGCGTATCACTGGGCGCTCCCGCACCTGCAGTACGTGGTGGTCGGTCCCGATGCCCGGGTGCGCCAGGTCGAGGCCATCGAGGTGCCCGACGGCCCGATGGTGCACGACTGCTCGATCACCGAGCGGTGGATGGTGGTCTACGACCTGCCCGTCACCTTCGACCTCGACCTGGCCATGGGCGGCGGCGCCTTCCCGTACATCTGGAACGACGCTCACGCCGCTCGGGTCGGCCTGCTGCCTCTCGGCGGCCGGGGTGACCAGGTGCGCTGGTTCGACGTCGCCCCGTGCTACGTGTTCCACCCCCTCAACGCCCGCGACGACGGCGACCAGGTGGTGCTCGACGTCGTGCGGTACGAGCGGATGTTCGACCGCCACCGCCTCGGCCCCGACGACGGTGCGCCCCTCCTCTGGCGCTGGACGATCGACACGCTCACCGGCGCCGTCACCGAGGAGCAGCTCTCCGATCAGCCCGTGGAGTTTCCGCGTGTGGATGAGCGCGTCGTGGGCCGCCCCCATCGGTGGGCCTACGCCTCCGAGGTCAGTCGAGCAGGCGACGAGAACGCGTTCGGTGGTCGACTCGTGCGCATCGACGGGAAGAGCGGCGAGGCGACGGTGATCGACCTCGGTGCTGGCCGTGTCGCCGGTGAGTGGGTGATGGTGCCTCGACACGAGACGGCTGCCGAGGATGACGGCTGGCTCATCAGCCTCGTGCACGATGCCGGCACCGACCGCAGCGAGCTCGTCGTGCTACCGGCCGCCGAGCCGTCCGAGGGCCCGGTGGCCAGGGTGCTCCTCCCGAACCGCGTGCCCCTCGGGTTCCACGGGAACTGGGTCCCCGACATCGCCTGATCGAGCGGTCAACGGTCGCTCATCGCATCTCGCAGCGCCGACGAGCCCGCGGGTCATCCGACCCGGTGATCGGCCCTCAGCCGGCCCGTAGGGCCACAGCCGGGGGGCGGCGGGCGGTGAGCCAGCTGGGCACGGACGCCACGACGAGGGCCAGCGCGATCAGGCCGGTGACGGCGCTGGCTGTGGCCCCCAAGTCCGGCTGTGGCGTGGGGACCACGCCCAGCTCGTTCGCGAACAGCTGCCACACCGCGCGTCCGGCGACGAGGCCAAGCACGAGGCCGACGACCACTGCGACCCCCACGATTACCGTGGCCTGCGTGAAGAGGCACCGGGCCGCCTGGCGCCGGGTGGCGCCGATCGAGCGCAGCACCGCGACCGCGCGGCGGCTGCGGCGTGCCACCAGCACGAGCGCGTGGATCGTCATCGCCACCCCCACTGCCACCATCGCTGCGGCCGACCACTCGGGCAGGCTGCTCACGCGGTCGAGATAGGCGATGTCGGTGGGCGGCGACGGCGGTGTCAGCTCGCAGTCAGCCTGGCAGCCGAAGACCTCGTTGAACCGACCCACCACCGCATCCAGGTGCGCGTCGTCGCGCAGGCGCACGAGCTGGCTCCCGACGGGAGCCTCCGGCGCCACCCGTCGGAGGCCATCAAGGGTGAACACCGCGCCGTCACCACCGCTGGCGGGCACCACGCCCGTCCCCACCACCTCGTAGCGCTCGGTCTGCCCGCCGACGGCGACGACGACATCGTCCCCCAGGTTGAGGCGGAGCCGCCGAGCGAGGCGGCGCCCCAGCAGCACCTCGTCGGTGGCGGCGGGATCTCGGCCCGAGGTGCGGCTCGGCCCGATCGTGAGGTCGTCCAGGCCCATCAGCTCGGTTTCCCGGCCGTCCACCGTTCCGCCGGACACCGCGGTCCGGGAGACGCGGTCCACGTCGTCGTCAGCGAGGAGCGTCTCGGTGATCTCGTCGTCATCGATCGCGTTGTAGCCGTCCCACGCGCTGAGGTCGTAGTCCTGGCCGTACATGGCGGGGGTGGACACGAGCGCGTCGAGGCTCGACCCGAAGGTGATGATGGCCACGACGGCGATGACCGAGGTGGCCGTGCCGGCGATCGCGGCCCGGGCTGCGGAGGCGGTGCCGCTGCGACGATCCGTGAGGGTGACGCTCGTCCGTACCCACATCGGCGCTCGCGCGGCCAGCGACGCGATCAACGAGGGGGCGGTGCGGACGCGCCCGGGCAGGGCAGCCGCGCCTCGCCAAGCGGACACCAGCGCGAGCGCGCCGAGCGCGAGGGCCATGGCTGTCGCACCCAGTGCCGCGATGGTGACCTCGGGATCGGCGACGGCGAGGTGGTCGAATGCATCGGCCACACCCACCGCTCCGAGTCGATCCGCCACGACGATGGCCGCGACGAGGCCGATGGTCGTGCCGACCACCACAGTGAGCGCGACCTGGAGCCAGCGCTCCGCGGCCCGCTGGCGGCGCGACACGCCGATCGCAAGGAGGGTCACCGAGTCACGATCGGCGCCGAGCTGGCGGGCGATGGCCTGGGCGGTGATGACCAGACCTGCGAGGGCGGTAGCGAACCCGAGCGCCGTGATCGCAATCGCCTCAGGACGAACGGCTCGACGAACGGAGGACTCCACCTCGGTGCGAGTGGTCACATCGAGTGTTGGACCGAACTGGATCTCGAGCTCGCGCAGCAGCGCGTCCATCGTGGCGCCCGGCTGTAGCCAGACACTGGCGATCTGATAGGTGCCGACCCCCGGGTGCGCGTCGAGGAACGCAGGGCCGGCGATGAGCAGAGAGCCGTCGGTGGGGGCCTCTGGGGGTCCGTCGATCGCGGTGGAGCCCACGATGCCGACGACGACTGGGTCCACGGTCGTGCCGCCCCGATCGGCGCCGGCCTGCATCAGCTCATCGACCTCCGCGAAGGTCAGGACGGCGTAGGTGATCCGATCACCGAGATCGACGTCGAAGAGGCGGGCCGCTCCGGTGCTGATGGCGACCTCGTCGGGGGTGTCGTCGGCGGGCCATCGGCCTCGCAGCACCGGGACCGTCGGTGTGCCCTCGAGGGCGACGATCAACCCAGTGGTGTTCGACGGGTCGAGCCGTCCCTCGTCGTCCACCTGCGTGCCCAGCGTGGAGCGGGCGAGGTCGACCCGCGCGATCCCGTCAAGGGCGCGGAGCTGATCGACCGAGACGAACGAGCCGGGCTCGGGGTTGTCGGGGTTGCCGATCCCGAGCGTCACATCGGGAGCGTCGACGGCATCCATGAGTCGTGGGTGGGCCTGCAGCGTCGCTCGCCCCACCCTGACCGCGCCGGTGCTCACCCCCACCGTGACCGTCGTCAGCACCAGCACGAGCAGCCAGCCGCCGCGGCTCGCCCGCAATCCCCGCCCCGCCAGGTACCTGATCGCGCCCATGGCCTCAGTTGACACCATGCCGCAAGGGTGGGGGAGGTGGGCAGCGGGTGTGTGGGGGTGTGGCTGGCACCACGATGTCAACGTGCCCCGCTGAGGTGCCCGCGGCTATCGTCACTGGGCTTGCTAGCCCCCATCGTCTAGTGGCCTAGGACACCACCCTCTCAAGGTGGCGGCACGGGTTCGAATCCCGTTGGGGGTGCTCTGCACCGGCGGTCACTGCGACATCTCACTAGGCCCGTTGACCAGGCGAAATGTCGCGCTTCACGTGGCAAATTCTTTGGCCGACGCTCGTGCCACGCGGTCGTACGTTGCCAGCCTGTCAGCAGCTGTCAGCACAGACGTCGTTCTCCAGCGGGGTGGCGAGGTCATAGTCGGGGTCGTGGGGCGGACGAGATGTGCGCCCTCGACCGGCGTCTCGGTCGGGCCCTGTCCGCGGGACGTCGGGCCTAAAGCCGTCGGGCACGATGTAGACGTGGAAACGCTGACCAAAGTTGGACTGGTTTCACCAAGTCAAAGGTCTTGGAGCGCGCTTCACCCCGACGGTATCGGTGGGTGGACGTCGTACGGGCCAAGTCAGCTCGAGCCAAGGCTGCCCTCGGCCATCCGGCGGGCGAGGTCCGCGCGATTGCGCGCGCCGACCTTCGCCAGGATGTTCGAGACGTGTCGCTCGACAGTCTTGCGCGAGACGAACAGCGCCTGTGCTATCTCCGGATTCGAGCATCCGTCGGCGACCATCGCCGCAATCTTGAGCTCGCGATCACTCAGCAGTTCGCCGACGCGACCGCGGCTCCACGTTCTCGCGCCGAGGCGGCGAAGCCTCTGTTCGGCGAGGCGGCGCTCGTTGGTCGCGCCGAGGCGGTCGGCGTCGCTGGCGGCCCCCTCGAACACGGCCTTGGCGCGATCCGGATCGTGGCCGGCAAGAACCGCACCAAGATCGAGTACCGCCCACAGAGCCTCGAGCTCGATGCCGTTCGCCACCGCTTCGCGGTGTAGGTCTTCGAGTCCCGCCACGCTGGCGTCGGCCTCGCCGCGCGCCACGCACACTGAAACCGACGCCCGCCGGTGACGCCACGGCCGCGGGCCAACCTCGGGGCGCTGCTCATAATCAGCTAGCCATGCCGAGGCAGAGGGAACATCTCCGACGCGGGCCCACGCTTCGGTGCCACGCAGGAGCACGTCATTGAGGCACCGACTGCATGCCACCTCCTCCGCACCGGCCCGGGCCGTCACCAACCGTTCGCTGATCTCGTCACGAAACGGGTCGTCGCCGTAGCGGGCCAGCGCCGTCGCAAGTTGGAAGTGGAGACCGATGCGGTAATGAGGGTCCGCTTCGGCGGCGGCCAACCGGCGGAGCTCCTCCGTGGCCGACCTCCAGTTCCCCGTGGACGTCTCGAGGACGGGAATGAACGCCTCGATCTCCGTCAGCGTCCGCGAACGCTCGCCGATTCGACGTCCGAGGTCGATGCACTCTTTTGCCACACCCTCAGCCTCGGCCAGCGCGCCGCGCAGGTGCAGCGCCCGCACGAACCACCAACCCGCTTCGATCGCCGAGTTGACTAGGCCGTGATGATTCGCCTCAGTCCACGCCTCGCGGAGCTTGTGCTCGGCCTCCCTTACGTCCGTCGGCAGCAGCGCCAGACCCGCGGCGCTAGCGCCCGAGATGAACTGGTCGTCGCTGAACCCCCGGGCGACGGTCATCTGCTCCTCCGCGACCGCCAGCCCAGAAGCGCTATCCCCGTCGATGCGGGCGGCATCGCCGGCAGAGGTGAGCGCGCGCAGATAGACGCGTCGGGCGGCGGAATCCATCTGCTCCACTCCTCCCGAGCGCTTCGCCATCGTCCTGACGGTGTTAAGCGAGCGGTTGGTCAGGTGTCGCGCCTTGTCGGGTTGGTGCTCGAGCCAGCGAAGGACGCCCGCCTCGATGCAGTCGAGCTCGGCCGTGGCGATGCGATCGAGCGGCGTGTGTCGGCAACGGTCGACGAGTGCTCGTGCTTGCTGTGCGTCCTGGCAGAAGAAGGCCGCTTCAGCGGCCGCGAGAAGAGCGCGGGAGCAGTCACGGTCGTCAGTCGAACGATCGGCGATCGCACGCCATCGGGTGAGTGCGTTGCTGTGCCGGCCTAGCTCTGCTGCTAAGGCGGCGACGTTCTGATGGAGAGCCGATGTGGTCTCAGCCGTAAGCGGGGCGTCATCCACGATGGCACTCAACAGGCTGAGACCGGCCTCGCCGATGATGCTCCGTCCAGGTGATGCCGCTAGGACGCCAGCGAGCGCGAGTGCGTCGATTCCGCCGGCCCGACAGTGGTTGATCGCTTCGAGCAGCAGGCGCGGGTCGTCGTCCGCCTCCTCTCCCAGCCACTCAGCGACGCGTTGATGGGCGCGGCGCAGTGGGACGGGAGGTAACTGGCGTACGGCCGCCGATCGTAGAAGATCGTGAGCGACTCGCAGCCCGCCCACTCCATCGCTGACGACACCGCGGCGGATGAGATCCGCGGCCGCGTCGCGTGCTCGCCCCGAAGGCCAGTTCTTGATCTCCGCCGCTTCTTCGACGAGCAGCGGTCGCGCCGCCACCGCGAGGACGGCGAGAAGCGCCACGCTGTCGGCGGCTACGCCACGAAGGCGCCGTCCAAGTAGCTGCTCGACATCTGCGTCGCCATCCTGCGATCGGGCGAGGATCTCGAGCCAAAAGGGCGACCCAGCGGCCTTGTGGGCCACCTCGATTGCCTCCACCTCGCTCAGCGCAGGATTGGCCTCGTGTGCGAAATCCGCCCCGGCAGAGATGCTGAGGGGCAATAGCTCGATCGCCGCGGATCGCTGAGGCTCGAGAAGCTGCCTCACAGACGTCGTGAACCTTTCCACGTCGGACACCGGTCGGCCCGCGCCCAAGAGACACACGGGGAGCGAAGCAGCTGCCGCCGCCCGTAGGAGGTAGTGGCACAGCGCCATCGACAGCCCATCGACCCACTGGAGGTCATCGACGACCAACAGCACCGATTGCGGCCCTGCCATCGCCTTGTAAGTGGATTCGAACAGTGGCAGCGGTCCGAGCGAGGCACCTCGGCCCTCCGCAGACCATCCCTCGATCCATCCAGCGTCTCCATCGAGAGAGAGCGTTCGCAACAACGTCGCCGCCGCGGCCAGCGGGACAGCCTGCTCGGTTTCGAATCCGCAGATGTGGAACTCAACCTCGGCAGCTAGCACGTGGCGAGCCTCGGCCAGCAGGCGCGTCTTACCGCTGCCCGGCTCGCCAACGACGATGGCCGCGCCCGCTCCTCCCTCGCCTGTAGACCGCTCCCACACGCCGCGAACTGCGGACAACTCCGGATCTCGTCCAACGAACGTGTCCACTGGCACGAGGCTATCCACCGGGCTGTGGCGTCGCCGGGTGAGGGAGGTCCCCGATGATCCCGGGTCGAAGCGTCCGTACCTTCGGCCTGTATGGCAACGGTTCTTCTGCTCGTCCCCGGTGATGGCGACACGTTCTCGCTGGGGGCCACCTCGACAGCCGGACTGGCCGCGCTCGGCGTGACGCACGTCAGCGTGCTGCGCGATCACGCAAGCGTGGCCGTTGTGCTCGAAGGCTGGGCCTTCGACCCAGTCGCGTCCGCTGCAGAGGTTGACGCGTTCGTCGGGGAAGCGACCCCGGCTGCGCGAGTGCTTCATGCCGTCGCCGAACTGTCCGTGCTTCCCGTCCGTCACGAGAGCAAGAGGTAGACCAATGAAGATATGTCGGATCCTGGCCGGGGTGGCCGCGGTCCTGGCCGGGGTGGCCGCGCCCGCAAGTGGCGCAGGTGAGCGCTCGGTGGGCGACTCGCGCGTCTTCGCCTCCGTCCCAACACCAGGCCAACCCGCTGGAATTGCCGTCGACTGCGGGCGTGTCCTGGTGACGACCCTTGGCCTCCCCCCAGAGGTCACCACCGATCCGAAGCTGTTCGCCTTCGACGCCAGCGGCAAGCTCGACCACGCCGTGACCATCCCGCGCATGATGCCTGCCTCCGCGATGGCGCTGTTCGGCGTTGCCGCCGACGGCCAGGGGCGGGCCTATGTCGTCGACATGCACGGTCGGATCGTGCGCGTCGACCCGGTTACCGGCGCCCAGACCGTGTACGCGGAGTTCCCCGCTGCGGTCGGAGGCGTCACGACCATGCCGGTCGACCTCGCCTTCGACGATGCCGGGGCCGCGTACGTCACCGATCAGAACCTCGCCGCGATCTGGCGTGTCCCGGCGGGCGGAGGTGTACCAACGTTGTGGTTTCAGGATCCCAGATTGGCTGGCTACATCAACGGCCCAACGGGGATACGACTCCACCCCACCGACGGCCACCTGTACTTCACCGTCGCGATCTCGGCCTATGGGCCGACGGCCGGGGCCGGGCTGGTGTACCGAGTCCCCGCGACAGATGACCCGTCGGCCGGGCAGCTCGAAGAGGTCTTCCGCTATCCGGTGAGGTCTTCGCCGTTCGGTCTCGCCTTCGGCGCCTCCGGCAAGCTCTACGTCGCTCTCTATGGTCCGCACCAGCTGTCGATTCTTCGCCCAGGTACCGGAGTGACACGCGTGGAGGAACTGAGGTTCCCTTCCACAGAGGACAACGCAGCACGCCCGGTGCCGTTCGACCGGCCCGTGAGTGTGGCCTTCGACGGTCAAGGGTCTTTGCTCGTCACGAACTCGGCGTCGGCGTCGGCTCCGAACCCCAAACGCATGGTGGTCTTCGACGTCTTCGTCGACGACACCGCTGGGACGATGCAGCGTCCCGTGTTTGGCACCGACCCTCCCGCCGGCTGCCCGCTGTCGAATGCACCGGGGTCATCGCAGCGGGCCGTATCGCCGAAGGCCATCGCGATCACTCCTGCCCGGGGTCCCTACGCCCGGCCATCGGCCTCTCGTCAGAGGACCGTGTCCACCCCTGTGATGCCGCCTATGTCCACCGGCCCCAGTGGAAACGTCGCCGGACAAACCGAGCAGCGAATCGCGCCGCCCGTGAGCGGGGGCGGTCGAACATCAGCATCGCTTGACGGGACTGACTCTCGCGGCCTGACGATCGCCGCAATCGGTTCGCTCGCGGGCCTCGGGCTTGTTGCTTGGCGGCGTCGCGGCGGGCTTGTCAAGACCCCGTAGCCGTGTGACGTGGCCGACGCGCCTGCCGAGCGACCGGGGGGGGTCAAGGCTCGTGGATGCGTCAGCAGGCTGTCAGCACAACGCGTGGCATGCGGCTGTACGCAGCGGAACTGGTGGACGGTATCGTCCGGGGTGACAGCCAACAGACGGGTGCCTTCTCACTCTCAAGGTGGCGGCACGGGTTCGAATCCCGTTGGGGGTGCTCTTCATCGACAGGTGGCGCGACATCTCACTAGGCCCGTTGACCAGGCGAAACGTCGCGCTCCACGTGGCAAATTCCTTGGCCGACGCTCGTGCCACTCGGTCGTACGTTGCCGGCCTGTCAGCAGCTGTCAGCACTCCTCGGCCCCGATGTGCCGATCGCGACCGCTGACGGGTGCCCGAGGGGTGGTACAGGCCCCGGAGTTGTCCCACGCGCCTAGTACCATGAGGCCATGAGTTGCGACCGGATCTGGACTGCGGCCGAACTCGAAGCAATGACGCCCAACGAGCGCGATGCGGTCGTTCGGGCTGGCTTCGTCACTGATCCGGCGAAGGTGTCAGCAGATCTGCTCGCTCGCGCCCGACGCAAGGCTGATGCTCGAATCGCCGCGACTGAATCCACCGAAGCGAAGCGTTGACGCGACGCGTCGTCCGGGTTGACCCACAGTTCTTTGCTGAGCTTGACGCCCAACTCGGCGAGGCACGGGGTCCCAACGGTGAACCTTCGAGTAGCGACTTCCTGCTGATCGACCTGCCGCCGATTGCCGACGCGTTCGCCGAGTCCTTCGACGAGTTCCCAGCCATGTTCACCGGCCGCGAGGACTACAGGTACCTCGTGACGACGGGAACTCTGATTGCCGTGGCGGTGGTGATCGGTCAACTCGTCGCAGACGGCTCGATCGTCTTGTTCGGCATTGAGATCGATGAGTCCTGAAGCGGGGGCGGGGTCCAGGATGTCGGTCCCATCAGCGCCGGTCTGTCGCGGTCGAGCTCTTCGCCGTGTCGATGTTCGGGGCGACCGCTAGAAGCGCGGTGCCACTCGTGCCTGTGTCATCTCGATCTCGATCTCGTGTGCTCCCGGTCGCTCCCTGACGAACTTGAACCCAAGGCGCTCGTAGACGGCCCGCGCGCGGATGTTGCTCTTGGCGACAGCAATGTCGACTCGATCGTGCGGGGCCCACGCGAAGAGCACCCCGAACAGCTCTTCGATGAGGCCTGATCCACGCCACGTCGGATCGACCCACACCTGGATGACGTCGACCGCGTCGGGCTGCTCGACGCCCGCGAGCATGCCGACCCCGTGACCTGCGCTGTCGACCGCGACCCAGGTGGCACAGGCATGGTCGCCCAGCCTGCCGCGCACCTGGCTCGTCCAGAACTCACCCGCGCGCGCTTCTGCCTCTGCCAGCGTCGCACCAAACGCTGTTGGAGCATCAGCAAGCCCGTGAAGGCGGGTCGACCGAAGCAGCTCCTCATCTCCAACGCCAAGGAGTCGAATCTCGGCATCAGCCATGCTGCACAGTGTCGCGTCTGAGACTCGAGGAGCCGACCATTTCCGCCCGCTCGCTACGCGCCGTTCTCTGGTGGTTCGCTGACTGACGGGCGTCGTCGTTAGGTGGGAGCGATCTGTGTGTGACCGACGTTCCACTTCAGCCACTGGCCGTGGGGATCGCTGAGTCCTGCTGCGTCGGTGCCGTCGACTCCGAGGACGAAGTAGGCGGCGGCGCCACGATCTGCGGGGGGTGTGAGGGACGTGTCCAGGGTGGGCACGACGCCGGGACTCTCGTTCGAGATCCAACGGGTGCCGGCGTGGCGAAGGACGCGGCGGCTGAACTCTGCTCGGGCGTCCGGCGTCAGGTAGGCGAGCACGGCGGAGTGGATCACGACGGGGGTGACATCCCGGTGGAGGGACCCGAGGACATCGTCGATCGTTTCGACCGCGTCGCCTCGCACCAACTCGGGTGGGTCGGATGCGACCAGCGCCGCGGCGGCACGGAGTCGTTGTCGGCGTTCGGTGTGTTCAGGCCAGATGCATGCGTCGAGCCAGGCCACGTCCTCCGGTCGACGGACGTTGAGCGGGTTGAGGTCGATGCCGATTCGAGCCACGATGTCGACGTTTCGTGTCGGCACGGGTACCGGGCCGTAGGTCCTGACCGGGAAGCGGACCGCTGAGTCGGCGGGTCCGATCGGCGGCATCTCGTCGTAGGTGATCGCGTATCGGTCCGGGTACAGGCACAGTCCGGCCGAGCACCCGACCTCGATCAGCGCGACTGGCCCGTCCATTGCGGCGAGGAGCGGCAGGAAGGTGCCTGTTCGGGCCGCCTCGTTCGTCTGGGTCGAGTGGCTCGTGATGACATCATGCACCTCGGACCGGTGGTCGTGGATGAACGCGAGCGTCTCCGGTGGCGAACCCATCGGTGCGCCGAGGAGCTGTGACGCTGCCAGCAACAGGTTCGGTTGTTGCTTTGGTTCCGGTAGCGCCTCGATAAGCGCCAAGAGCAGGTCATCAGTAGCAATGGCGTTCGAGAGCTGCTCGTAGATCGACGACGAGCCCGCAGCCTCGAACGCTGCAAACGCCTCGTACCGCTCCTTCGCTCCCACGGCCCGGAGTCTGACAGCAGAACCCCGCACCCCGGGTCGGCCACGCGAAAGCGCCGATGTCTTGCGTCCCGTGGACCGCTCGAATTGTCGATAGGTCGGAGTGAAAGGTGCGGGGTGCAGTGGTCTGGGGCTGGGTGAGCCTTCACGTCTTCGATCGGTGGATGAGCAGCCAAGCCGCGTGGCGGAGCGGCATTGCCCGCGCGGCGAGGTCAGGGATCTGAGCAGAGTCGACGGCGATGTGTCGGACGCGGACCTCGACGTTTCGGACCTGGACGATGTCCTCCTGCGCGTCACTGTCGACGATCCAGAGTGTCGGGCCGTCAGGCTCCAAGCTCACGGCCAGCGCGCTGTCTGGGTGGGGGTGAACCACTTGGACGGCGCTCGCTGCCCGGTAGTAGCCCAGCGCCTCGGTTCCCTCGACGGGTGGGGTGACTGGCAGGAACCCTGCCTGGGACAGCAGGGTCTCGGACGCGACGTTGCCTGCCGTCACCCAGGCGGCGAGGTGCGGCTCAGGTCGGGCCGCCAGGACACGCAATGACCGATCCAGGAGGGCGCGGGCCACGCCGCGGCCCCGGAATTGTTCGACCACCGCGATCTCATAGACAAAGGGCGCGTCGAGTTCACGTCCGATCAGACATGCGCCAACGAGCTCCTCGTCGAAGGCGACCGCGCTGGCTTCGTCGTCTGCGCCGTCGACCCGCCGCCACGTCTCCAGCTCGCCAACATGGTCGGCGTCAGGATCGTGGTCGATCGTCCCGACGTAGGCCCGGTCGAGCAGCGCTGCCAGTGCGGTGTCGTCCTCCGGGCTGGTTGAACGCAGCGCCAGACCGTGTCTGCCCAATGCTCCCGCGGTGATCGGTGCGAGCACCCAGCGACGACGAGGGCTCATGGGATCCTGTCGGGCCGTGTTCGCCGGTCGTAGTGGCGAAGGACACCTCCGCTGGCCTGCTGGAAGCCGAGCCGCTCGTAGAAGGGGACGACGTCGGCGTCGCACATGACGTCGATCATGTAGAGCCGCCCGATCTCGGTGAGGAGCCGGCGGACGAGTTCGTTCCCGATGCCTCGTCCGCGCCATGGGGGAAGGACTTCGAGTAGCGGGATGTAGGCCGAAAGCACACCGTCGGAGAGCGCGTTGACGAAGCCGACGACCTGCCCGTCCTCGACGGCCAACCCGACGTGCGTCGCTGCGTGCAGCAGTTCGAGATGCTCGTCGGCGGTGAGCGGGATCGCCCAGCCTTCGAAGAACCTGCCGACCAGCTGGTCCGCAGTCAGGCCTGATGCTGAGGTGACGAACGCGACCGCCATCAAGAGCCAGGCCCATCTGGCGAGATGGTTCGAGCCACGCGCAATAGTTTCGCAGACGCACCGACCATCGCCCGTATATGACGTGCCGCGAATACGCGCCGTTCTCTGTCCCGCTCCTCGAGGTGGGTCGCGTAGCTCGGAGCGCCTGATCGGGTGCGGCGCCATGCTGGACACCTCTCCAGCGGTAGCCCGCCGTCCGGATGCGAATTCACCAGCAACCAGCAGCTCTGGCTCGTATCGTGCGCGAATGTCCGCGGCGCTGCCCGACGAGATCGCCGCATCAATTGGCGGTCACGCGGAAGTCGTTGAGGCAGTCGCATCAGAGCCAGTGCGGCCCAGCACAGGCGCCGCGACCAGAACCACTGTTCGCCTTCGAGTACATCTCGGAAGCAAGGACGGCAACCGGCGCTCGACGACCCTCATACGAAAAGAGCTGCGGCCAGTGGATGCCGGTCGTCACGCCGCGCTGGCAGAGGACCCACGCCACTGGGCCTACTGGCTCCGGGAGGCAGAGGCGTACCAGTCGGGCCTCCTCCCGTCGGGTCCCGGGCTCCGCGCACCCAAGTGTTTCGGCGTCTTTGACGAGTCGCTCTTCCTGGAGGCCGTGAGAGGGCCGCAACCGACTGCTCGCCAAGCTGCGGAAGCCCTGGCGAGCTGGCAGGTGCTGTTCGAGCCACCCCTTGACCGGCCGTGGCTCGCGACGGACCAGATCGGTCGTCGGCTCGCTGCAAGTGATCTCGACTGGAACGCCATCGACGCAGACGCAAGGGCCGTCGAACTCTGGAATCGGCGCGGGACGTATTGCGAGCGGCTCAACAGCCTGCCGAAGGTCTTGTCCCACGGCGACTACAGCGTCGGCAACCTCGTCGTCGCCTCCGATGAGATTGTCGCCTTCGACTGGGCGACGTTTGGATGGGAGCCGGTTGGATTTGACCTGGCACACCTCGCGCTCAGCACAGCAGAGGACCCCATGCCTGCTTACCGCGCTGCCGGTCTGGACGCAGACGTCGCCGCAAACGGATTCCGATGTGCGCTCGTCATCATCGGTGCCAGCCGGGTGCATTGGATGGTCTCTCGCTCGATGGACGTACCCAGCTGGTATGTCGACTTTCTCTGGGAGCACCGTCCCCCGCTCGCTCCCTAGAAGAACTCAGATGACGCCGCCATACGCGCCGTTAGGGACTCCCAGACGGCTTGGCGCGACGAGATCCGGAGCGGGTGATATCTCGCGTCCTCAAGTAGGCACCTTGGGGGCAGCCCACTGGGTATCGGCGACTGCATGCGCGTCATGGCTCGGGGCGGACGAGGAGTCGGAGGAACTGCGCGACCAGGTCGGGGACCGCTGGCGCGCCGGGATCGAGATCTGATTGCGCTATGACGCCGATCCCGAGCGCTGTGAAGGTTCCGGCGAGCGCGCGTACGTCGACGTCTGCTGGGATGAGTCCGGCCTTCTGTTGTGTCTCCATGGAGGAGACCACGAGCGTTCGGAAATCGCCGAGCCAGCGTGCGAAGGCATCACGAACGCCGGGGAGGTCGCGATCGGAGAGAAGGGCGCGCAGGATCGCCCGTACGTCGTCTCCTTGCTCGGCGAATCGAGCGATTGTCGAGGCGACGGCGGCGGCAACTGTGGTGTCGCGGTCGGCATCGTCGGGACCGGCATGAATCGCGTTGGTGAGCGGCTCGCTCCACGAGCGGAGCTGGTCAACGAGCGCCTCGCGCAAGAGCTCATTCTTCGACCCGAAGTGGTAGGTGATCGACTGAAGATTGGCGCCAGCCTTGTCCGTGATCCGGCGGGATGTCGCAGCATCGAGTCCCTCGTCACGTATGACGGCCCATGCGGATTGCACCAGTCGGTCTTTGGTCGCGCCGCTACTCATACAACTGTATGATACGCCTCCGTGATGGGGAGGTTCGTCAAGGCGGCAGCAATCGGGGGCGTTGTCGCCGGGTCGGTGGCGGTCGGCAAGGACCGGCGGTTGCGTCGTCTCGCTCGGCGCTGGGCCAGCATCGGTGCGGTCACGGTGCGTTCCGCGGGTCGTTCCCTGGTACACAGGGTGAGGCGGCGATCGCTGGGGCTCGAGGACCGTGCCGAGCTGGATGCGGCGGTCAGTCTTCGCAATGCGCAGGACGTCGCGAAGACCCTCGGCGACATGAAGGGCGCCTTCATGAAGGTCGGGCAGCTGTTCAGCGTCATCGGCGACGCACTGCCAGAAGAGGCTCGGGCAGCGTTGGCGCAGCTTCAGGACAGCGCCGCACCGATGGCACCGGAGCTCGCCGCCGACGTCATCCGAGCGGAGCTTGGCGCCAGACCCGAGGAGGTGTTCGCACGTTGGGACCCCGTGCCCGTCGCGGCAGCGTCGATCGGCCAGGTCCACCGGGCCGAGCTCTCTGACGGGACTGTGGTTGCGGTCAAGGTCCAGTACCCCGACGTCGCTGAGCTGATCGAGGCGGATCTTGCCCAACTGGATCTCGGGCGAATGCTCATGCCTGCCATGTGGCCCAACCTCGATGCCAAAGCCGTCACCGCCGAGTTGCGCGACCGGCTGACCGAAGAGCTCGACTACCGCATCGAGGCCGCGAACCAACGCGACTTCGCCAACTGGTACCGCGAGCACCCCTTCATCGAGATCCCCGAGGTGCTCGACGAGCTGAGCACGCGCCGTGTCCTCACCACAGCGTTCGCTGCCGGTGAGCGTTTCGCCGTGTGGGAGCAACGCTCGCAGGCCGAACGGGACCAGGCCGGCGAAGCCATCTTCCGGTTCGTGTTCCGCAGCATCCACGACCACCTGGCATTCAACGGCGACCCCCACCCCGGGAACTACCTCTTCGAGTCACGAGGCGCAGTCACGTTCCTGGACTTCGGCATGGTCAAGCGCCTCACACCGCGAGTGCGGGACGGGTTCACCCGTCTCATCACCGCGTCGGCGCTCGACGCGGACCCGGTCGAGCTCCGGCAGGTGAGCGAAGAACTGGGCTACTTCGCCAAGGGCAACCCGCTCAGCGACGACGTCATCGCCAGCTTCTCCGCCGCATTGTGGAGCCATCTCGCATCCGACGAGCCGACCATCATCACCCCGGAACGGGCCACAGCGACGGTCAAGACCTACTTCATCAAGGGCCCCGAGCATCGCGCCGTCGATCGCTGGGGCGGCCTCCCCAAGGACGCCATCATCCTCCAGCGCATCACCGTCGGCCTCCTCGCCGTGCTCGGCCGACTCCACGCCACCGCGAACTGGCATCGCATCGCGCGCGAACTGCTCCTCGGCGAGGCGCCGTGCACCCCCATGGGCGAACAGGAGGCCGAATGGCTGACCGTGCACAGGTCCAACTAGTCCGCGACCTCCAACGAGCCGAACGGGCCGACCTCGTCGCACTGCTCCTCAGCCTGGAGGCGGCCGACTGGGCCCGGCCAACGCCATGCACCCACTGGACGGTCGCTGACGTCGCCGCACACGTCCTCGCCTGGGAACACCTGCTCGCCGGGCCCACCATTCCCGTCCGCTCGATCCGAACCGTCCGCCTGCTCCTCCTCGCAGCGTCATCACGGTTCAACGTCGACCGACTGAACGACCGCCTTCGACGCCGATCACCAACCGACCCCGATGTGATCATCACCCGCCTCAGCGCGCCTGACGTCGGCCGGTGGAAGTGGCGCTTCGACCGACTGAGCCCCGGCGCTCAACTCGCCGAGTATGTCATCCACCACGAAGACGTCCGGACCGCCATCGGACGACCACGAGACATACCTCAAGAACGGCTGAGCTTCGCCGTCGACGGCGTCCGACGGCTTCCCGGCGTGCGCTCCCGCAGCAGACCATCGCAGCCAGACCTGACGGGCCGCGACCTGCTGCTCCACCTCGCCGGACGGTGAGCGACCAGGCACGCGAGACCACCTCCACGATGCCGCCGACCGCCGGAGACCAAGGCGTCGAGGTCACCGGGGAAGAAGCTGCTCGGTGACCGAACCGAATACAACATCCGGAATATCGGCGAGAGCCTCAGGAGACTTGCCGAACTCGTCGAGTCAGACGGCTGAGCCCCAAAGTCCAGCCGCCCCCGAAGCGCCGTTATGTCGGGCGGTCGTTTGGTCGTCAGACGCGTTATCGGGCGCGCGTTCTGGGCGCCAGGCAGGAGCCAGAGCCGTCGATAGGTCGCGGTCGAGGTGGCGTCTAAGCCAGACTTCCGAGATGCACCGGATATGGCGTGCCGCCGTCGTCATCGCCTTCATTGGTGTCGCCGCCGCGCTCGTTGCGACCGTCGCCGGACTCGTCCTCGCCGACATCTATAGGCCGCATGCGCCGGGGTTTCCCGTTGCCGAACTGCCAGACCCGCTCCGACGTAGCGACCAGTGGACTGACTGGCATCGGATCGTCGGTGCCGTTCTTGTCGTGGCAGCGGTCGTCAGCCTCGCGCTTGTCGTAGCGCTGCCCGCTCGTGGGAAGGCAGCTGGCAGACGGAAGGTGCTGCTCATCGGTGTAGCGGCTGTCGCAGCCTTGACGAGCGTTGTGACCGTGATCACCCGGCCGCTCGTCGAGTGGGACCAGTTGGCCCTGTGGTCCGTCACGGTGGGTTCGGACATCGATGGTTACTGGACTGCAGCGTTCGGAGAGGACGTGCGGTTCGTCCTCATGGGAAACGTCGAGGTCTCCCAGGCAGAGTATGGGACCGTTCTCATAGCCCATCTGGCCGCACCGGCTGTAGCTGCAGGGGCACTTCTTCTCATTGGCTTGGCTCTCGTCCGCAGACGAGAGGACGACGTCACGAGCGAAGCGGTGTCGACCGCGTAGTCCCGCGCCCGATTCGGCGATCTGTGCCACACCCTGTCACGACCAGAACGCGCCACAGATGCGCCGTTCTCTTGCGCTCGACGGCGCCCGCGATCTGGTGATCGGTCGGCGCGTTATCTGGTGTCCCTCACCGGCACTTGCGGGACGCGGTGCCCCGCTCGATACGCCGAGACGACGACGAGGAGAGACCGCCCACACACTCGTCCGATGGCGGCGACGAGCATTCCCGGATCGACTGCCACCTCATGTGGGGGCTTGTCTCGCTCGGAAACGCGCGTCGCTCAGGAAGGGCGGAACCAGGCGTAGCGCTCCGGGTGCAGTCGCTCGAGATCTTCGAGGAACGATGTCACCGCCGCCCCGACAACGGGGACATGGCGCTCAAGGAAGCCCTGCCAGACGAACCCGCCTTCTGACGACTCGTCGTCGAGCCGGTGCTGGGAAATGTGCGCCAGCCGCCGGTGGAGCTCGTCAGCCTGCGTGCGGTGTTCGCTGATATCGCCGCTCGACGACAGCAGCGTTGCGGGCCGGCGCGCCCAGCCGCCTTCGAAGTAGTCGGCCGCAACGACGTCCAGCGCACGCTGGTGATCCTTCGGGCCGGGCCGATCGCGGCTCAGGAAGTCGACGACCACGCGAAGGTGCAGCAGCCCGCACTCGAGCGTCGCCTGGCCGAAGGCGTCGACCAGCCGGGCCCGGTCATCGTCGGCAACCTCCTGGCTCAGCCAGTCGGGCCGCAGCGCCCTCGTGGTCCAGAGGGCCATCCGCTCGTACTCGTACCGGACGTGTGTTGCCATTCGCTCGAGCACGTCAGGGGTTAGGCGCAGGTCGCTCACTCGGCCAGTGTCGCGGCTACCCGACTGCGGGCCGAGCGTTTATTGCCTGCCGCCACTCGTGCCCCGGACCGCCGGCTCCGAGCGGATGATCACGGCGGAGCGGGGAGACCGCTTCATCCGGCAATCCCGAGCGCACGAGTGTCCGGGGAGCAAGGATCGTCTCTGTGGGTTCTGATGGGGTCGACCGGCATTACCTGATTGTCTCTGGACCAGCCGCGAGCGGGAAGACGCAGGTCGCCCGCGGTCTCGCCGACGAGCTGGGCTGGCCGATCTTTGCGAAGGACACCATCAAGGCTGCCCTCATCTCCGTTCTGCCCGTGGCTGATCTCGATGACGCCCGTCGGCTCGGTCGGGCGGCCGTGGAAGTCCTGCTGGCTGTGGCCGCCGAGGTGACGGGCGGCGCTGTGCTGGAGGCAGTGTGGCGGCGGGATCAGAGTCGTGACGCGGTGTCCAGCCTCCCTGGAGCCGTGGTGGAGGTCTTCTGTAGATGTGATCGGCCGACGCTGGAGGCGAGGTACGCAGCGAGACGCCGACCTTCCGGGTACGTCCCCGAACACCAAGACCCCGCGGAGCTATGGAGTCCTGAGACCTTCGAGCCCTTGGCCGGCGGATGGCCGGTCATCGAGGTCGATACCGCTGGCGAGGTCGATCCCGTCGCCCTCGCCGACAAAGTGAGGCAGGCCGCGAGGTAGCCCACAAGCGCCGCGCCGCGTACGAGCGATTGCCCATTGTCATGGCCGCGTCCCGAACCCGCTCGAAATCGGTCCGGTCCCACAGCCCCCATCGCGCAGCGAGACGAGCGGGCTTGAGTAGCTCCAAACGCCGCGTCCAGGCGTGCCGGTGGTCTTTGCCGCGCAACACTGGACCGGTGGACCTCCCAGAGCTGCGCGGCCGACAGGTTGCACTCCGACCTGTGACTGACGCCGACCGCGAGCGGATCATCGAGATCCGCAGGACCGACGAGGTTGCGCAGCGGTGGCGAGGAGACGACCTCGACGAGGAATTTTCCGAGGATCTCGCCGACGAGGAACTGCATCAGTTCGCAATCGAGACGGCGGGCGGGAACGCCTCGTCATCGACCCCGCTGCTGACAACGAGGCCGCCATCTCGTGCTACACGTCGGTCGGCTTCAAGCCGGTCGGGGTGATGCGGTCCTACGAGCGGGGCGCGGATGGTTCGTGGTCCGACGGGCTTCTCATGGACATGCTCCGCGCTGATCGGCAACCGGACTGACAACCCGCCCTGGTCTTCATCGTGCCCCCTACCGCCGGCTACGCGATGCGGTCACGACGGCTTCGGTGTCCCTGGATCGCGTGACCGAGCGCCCCGGGTATGCGCCGTTCGGTTGGCTCGCCGATGTCATGGTGGGCGGCTTCTTGAGCGCCTGATGGGAGCGTTCTCGAACGGCACTTGAGTGGCGGTACCGTCCCGGTCGGTCAGGCAGAAAGTGACCAGATGCGACCACGCCAGACGCCATCCTCAGTCCGCTGCGCACGGACGCGTTCCGTTGGCCGAAAGCCACACCGGAGCGCGACACCATGGCTGGCGCCGTTGTCCTCCCCGAGTTCCAGTTCGACGCGCGCGAACGCGTTGTGAAGAGCCCACGTGCTGACCAGCGAGAGAGCGCTCGATGCGATACCGAGGCGGCGCCGGTCAGGGGCGACCCCATAGCTGACAGTGAGCACGTCGTCGCTCGCCCCTAGATGAACTACGCCAACGAGCTCGACGGCGGGACCGCGAGTGACAATCAGGGTGAGGCCTAGGCGATTCGGCTGCGCCGGCGTTTCCCAGCCCGCCACGTACTCGGCATACAGCGCCGAGGCAGGGATTGCTGCAGGTTCGGTTGACATCTCTTACGCCCGGTGTGTCCGGGCGGGAAGGATGTTCCGATGCCCAAGAAGTTCCCTCCCGAGTTCAAGCGGGATGTCGTCAGGGTGGCTCGCCGGGGTGA
>JBQTKH010000160.1:0-27068 GCA_052386335.1 Microthrixaceae bacterium | reverse complement strand
GTCACCTTGCTTACGTCGGGTCGAGCGACGAAGCCTTCCCCGTGGCCCTGTTCGCCGCGGCGTGGGCCGGCGTGCCGGTCATCCCGCTGAACTACCGGCTCGGCGAGGGCGCGCTGCGCTCGGTGCTCGCCGCGCACGACGACGTGCTCGTGGTGGCGGAGGAGTCGGCGGTGCCGGTTCTTGCGGGTGCGGCGTCCACGATCCTCACCATCGACGAGTGGAACAAGGTGACAGGCGAGCCGGTGGACGCCGCGCTCTCAGAGGCCGACGGCGAGGACATCGCGGTGCTGCTCTACACGAGCGGCACCACCGCAGCCCCCAAGGCCGTGGTGCTGCGTCACCGTCACCTGGCGTCGTACGTCATCGGCTCGGTGGAGTTCGGCGGCGCCGACGAGCGAGACGCCACGCTCGTCAGCGTGCCGCCGTACCACGTCGCCGGCGTGGCCAACGTCCTGTCCAACGTCTACTCCGCTCGTCGCATCGTGTACCTCCCCGCCTTCACCGCGGACACCTGGCTCTCGACCGTGCGCGACGAGGGGATCACCAACGCGATGGTGGTGCCCACGATGCTGGCGCGCGTCGTCGACCATCTCGGGGTCGGGGAGCGCGCCGCCACGCCCACGCTCCGGTCGCTCGCCTACGGCGGCGCCCGGATGCCGGCCACGGTGCTCGAGGCCGCGCTGCAGGCGTTCCCCGACACCGACTTCGTGAACGCCTACGGGCTCACCGAGACGAGCAGCACGATCGCCATCCTCGGCCCCGACGACCACCGGGCCGCGCTGGCCGGTGACGAGGCCGCTCGACGACGCCTGTCCTCGGTCGGGCGACTCGTGCCCGGCATCGAGGTCGACATCCGTGACGACGAGATCTGGGTGCGCGGTGAGCAGGTGTCGGGCGAGTACCTCGGCCACGGCGCGTCGGTCGACGACGAGGGCTGGTTCCCCACCAAGGATCGCGGCTGGGTCGACGACGAGGGGTACCTCTTCATCGAGGGACGCAGCGACGACACGATCATCCGCGGCGGCGAGAACATCGCCCCCGCCGAGATCGAAGACGTGCTCCTCACCCATCCGGCGGTGCGCGAGTGCGCGGTCGTGGGCCTGCCCGACGACGAGTGGGGCCAGCGGATCGCCGCTGCCGTGGTGTGTCGGGCAGGCGTCGAGGTGGATCCTGCCGAGCTGCGCGAGTTCGCCAAGGCGCGCCTGCGATCGTCGAAGACCCCAGACGTGATCGCCTTCCGAGACGACCTCCCCCACACCGAGACCGGCAAGCTCCTGCGGCGCGTCGTGCTCGCCGACCTCCTCGAGGAGAGCTAGTCGCATGCCTCTTGATCTCGACGGTCTCGTCGCCTGTCTCACCTTGACGGAGGTGGAGCCCGGTGTGGTGGAGGCGCAGAACCTCGACATCGGCTACCACCGCGTGTTCGGCGGCCAGATCCTGGCCCAGATGATCACCGCCGCTGCCGATGCGTCGCCGGAGAAGTCGGTGAAGTCGATCAGCGTGCTGTTCCCTCGTGAGGGCGACACCGCCAAGCCCATGCGCTACCGAGTCGACCGGCTCCAGGACGGCCGCACGTTCGGCACCACACAGATCACCGCCACGCAGGACGGCAAGGTGATCTCTGCCGCGATCGTGTCGATGCACGCGGACGAGGACGGGTTGCACCACACCGCCGCACCCCCCGTGGTCGGCGCGCCCTCCGCCGCGTCGCTCGTCGAGGTGCCCATGGTGCCGTGGGAGGTGCGCGTGGTCGGCGGCGTCGACCTCGCTGCACGTGACGCCGGTCCTCCCCGATACGAGATGTGGATGAAGGCCGAGGAGATCACCGCGGACCGAGCAGTGCACCAGGCGCTGCTCGCGCACGCCACCGACCTCACCTTGATCGGCACCTCGCTGCGCCCGTTCGACGGGGTGTCGCAGGCCGACTCCACGGTCACGCTCCACACGGCCGTCACCTCCCACACGCTGTGGTTCCATCAGCCGTTCCAGATCGACGAGTGGCTGCTCATCGCCCAGGAGAGCCCGGTCGTCGCCCACGGCCGTGGCTTCGGGCGCGGCGAGGTGTTCACCGAGGCGGGCGAGGTCGTCGCCTCCTTCGCCCAAGAGTCGATGATCCGCCAGCTCGAGCCGCAACCGTGACCTCCCCCACTCGTTCTCGGGCGATCTC
Source organism: Microthrixaceae bacterium (assembly GCA_052386335.1). GTDB lineage: Bacteria > Actinomycetota > Acidimicrobiia > Acidimicrobiales > VFJN01 > VFJN01. The sequence continues at coordinate 24,901 of JBQTKH010000160.1, read as the reverse complement.
GTGGGCACAGCGACACCTGAACCGCCCGAGAACGTGGATGGACGGGGGCGGCGGGTCGTGAACGACCGCCTGGCGCTCATTGCCGAGCTGCCGCATGGGCCGCACGAGCCCCTGGGGTGGACGCCCCCGCGGCGGCCGGGGTCGGTGCGCCGGACGACGAGCATCGACCAGCGCCGGGGCGAGCCGGGAGAGGGCCAGCAGGTCGTGGCCAGTGGGCGCGACCTGCTGACTCGGACCGATGGCACCACCGAGGTGGTCGATGCGGTGGCGCTGACCGCCACCGTCGACGCGATGGGCACGATCGTGGCGATCGACACCGAGCCCGCCGTTCCCGAGCTGCGCGAGCTCGTCGGCGGTCACATGAGCAAGGGCATGCGCGGACGCCTCGACGAGCTGCTCCCCGTCCACCGCGAGGGCGGCACCGTGCTGCTCCAGCTGCTCGACGACTTCCCGATGGCGGCACTCATCTCGATGTACGGGTCGTCCCGCGAGCAGCCGGCGTTCGCCTTGCCGCCCGAGGCCGGGGAGCGCCTGACCGACCTGTGCGCCGGATGGGCGGGTGGCGCGACGATGCTCGACGCACTGGCCCGCACCGGGATCTTCCCGATCCCGATCGGTCCGCCCGCCCCCGATCTGGGCTCGCCCGACGATCCGCTCGCCTGGCACGATCTGCCCCCGATGGTTCCGCGCTCGGTCCGACGGCGGCGTCGGCTCGACCTGAATCCCGGCGATCCGCTCGAGCTCGACGTCCACTTCCGGGACAGCCACCTCGGCGCCGACGGCGTGGAGGACGTGCTCCACGAGTACACGTTGACCGCCACGCTGGACCCGACGCTCACCGTGCTCAACGCGACGGCGGCCGCACGCGTGCTCCCGTGGCCGGAGTGCCCCGGCGCGGTCGACAGCGCTGGGCGCGTCGTCGGTCAGCCGGTGGAGGCCCTCCGCGCACTCGTCGCGTCGGACTTCACGGGAACGAGCACCTGCACCCATCTCAACGACGTGCTGCGCTCCATCGTCGGGGCCACGGCGCTGGCCCAGGCGCTGCGCCGATGAGCTGCGTCTCAGAGGTCGTCATGCACCCAGTCGATGACGTCGTCGGGACCGATCGCCCGTGCTCGGGCGCGGTATCGGTCGAGGTCGGCCTCGTCGAGCAGCTCCCGCCACTGCCCGCTGGTGCCGCGGTGGAAGAACCGCTCGGCGTCCTTCCACTGCGACGCGTGTCCGCTCGGGGCCGTCGTCGCCGCGTTCGAGCGCATCTGGTCGAAGCCGGCCGCGTCCACCAGCGCGGGCCACTTGTGCTCGTCCACGGGCAGATCGAGCCGCTCAGCCAGCCGGCGCATCTCGCCGCCGCGGTCGCGCTGCAGGGCCTCGTAGCGCATCAGGACGATGTCGAGGCCGGCCGGAGCGTGCACGAAGGTCTCGAGATGCCGCAGCGTGCGGAGCAACGACGAGCCCGACCGAGTGGGCGGCGTGTCGTTGTCGACCCACGCCCAGAACCGCTCACGCGGGTCGTCGAGGCGCGGTGGCGGGGGGATGATCGGCTCGAGCTCGACGCCGTCGATCGCCGCCGCCGCCTCCCGCGCTGCGAGGAAGGCGGGGATGTCGAGGTTGTCCATGTGGTTGTCCATGGACAAGGCCACATCGCGCGGGTCGCGACCCATGCAGATGTAGGTCACCGACGGATCGACCGGCAGGCCGTCGAGCGGGGTGTGGGTCTTGATGAAGCGACGGTGGGTCTGGGCCTCGAGGTCCGCCGCAACATCGCGTCGCGGCCGGTTCTGCATGTCGAGCCAGGGCGAGAGTGCCGACAGGGGCCGGGGGAGCGACGGCTCGCCCAGCACGAGCAGGGCGAGGATCATCTGCATCCACGTCGTCCCGCACTTGGGTGGCGTGCTCAGGATGATGTCGCCGGGCCGCAGCTCGAAGCCCTCCCAGCGGTTGCTGTCGTAGACGATGCTGCGGTACCGCTCCACGACTCCATCGTCGCACGGAGGCCGAGGTGGCGCTGACGACCACGATGCCAGCACCTCAAGGCCAGGTGGCGCTGGTGACCGGCGCGTCGCGCGGCGTGGGCGCGGCGGTGGCTGTGGCCCTCGCCGAGGCGGGCGTGCGCGTCGCGTGCGCGGCGCGCTCCACCGCGGCGACACCGCAACGCACGCCTGGCACCCTCGACGACACGGTCGGCCGCATCCGAGATGCCGGAGGCGAGGCGATCTCGGTGCCGACCAACCTGGCCGACCCGGACGATGTCGAGGCCATGGTGGCCACCACCGTCGCGCAGCTCGGTCGCCTCGACATCCTCGTCAACAACGCGGCGATCACCTGCGTCGGCGACCTCACCATCCCGCTGCACCGACACGACCTGGTCATGGCGGTGAACCTGCAAGCGCCGTTCCTCGCGTCGCGCGCCGCGGTGCCGCACCTGCAGGCGGTTGGTGGCGGCCGCATCCTCAACGTGTCCTCGGTGGCTGCGCTCGTCCCGTTCCCGGGCCTCATGTCCTACGGCATGTCGAAGATCGCGCTCGAGCGCCTCACAGTCGACCTCGCCCGACAGCTGCAGGGCGATGCGATCGCAGTGAACTGCTTCCGCATCGACCTCCCCGTGGCGTCGGAGGGCTTCGTGGCCAACACGCCGGGTGCCGATCGGTCTACGTGGGAGCCCTGCGAGGTGGCGGCCGAAGGCGTGATGTGGATGCTGCGTCAGCCCACGACCTACTCGGGCCGGCGCGAGAGCATGCTCGGCCTTCGTCAGCGAGAGGGGATCATGGCGAGCCGAGCGGAGGTCCCCACCATCGGCGTGCCGATCACGGACCTCTACGACGGGCTGGCCGCCGATGGGGCGTCAGCGTTTGCTGAGCCGTACGACGACGAGGAGCCATCGTGACCGACATCGCGGCCGCCATCGCCCGCCACAAGGAGATCCTCGCGAGCGGCAAGCACTTGCTCTCGGGTCTGCGGATGCACGACGTCGAGGTGGACGGCGCCGACCTCGCCATCGAGCTCGAGGTCGACGACTCGCTCACCAACCCGAGCGGCGCCCTCCAAGGTGGCCTCGTGGCGACGCTGGCCGACATCGTGGGCGGCCGCATGGCGATGGTGGGCCTCGACGACCAGTCCATCGTCGTGACCTCCGACATCACCGTGCACTACCTCGCCGGCATCACCCACGGCTGCGCCCATGCCGTGGGCCACGTCCTGCGCAGGGGCCGCCGCTCGGTCGTGACGAGGGTCGAGATCTATGACGGCCGCGACGGCGACCTCGCCGCCGCCTGCCAGCTCGCCTTCACGATCATCGGCCCGTCCTCAGCTGGCTAGCGACGTCCGTACCATTGGGGCGATGAGCAACCTGAAGGACATCTGCGTCGACTGCAGCGACGCGTGGACGCTCGCCCACTGGTGGGCTCCCGTGCTCGGGTACCGGGTGCGGCCGCACTCTGCCGAGGACCTGGAGCAGCTCCGCGCGCAGGGGATCGACCGACCTGAGGACGATCCCTACATGGCCCTCGATCCGATCGACGAGCCTGGACCCTCGTTCTGGTTCCTCCGTGTCCCCGAGGGCAAGACCGTGAAGAACCGCGTCCACATCGACGTGTTCGCCGACGTCGACGAGCTCCTGAGCCGCGGCGCATCACTCGTGGAAGCGCACCCGCGCTGGACGGTGCTCGCCGATCCGGAGGGCAACGAGTTCTGCGCGTTCCCCCCGGGCTCGAAGCCCGACTGACGCGCGTCGCTCTACGTACCGGTGATCCGCGCCACGTAGACGGTGTTGGCGGCTTCGCCGCCTGTGTGCGGGTTGGGGAAGGTGACCACGTGTCCTGTGCATGGCCCGATGGCCTCGTTGACGACGGCCAGGTAGTCGGCGTCGGGTGGGTCGTCTGACCAGAGCGCGAACACGCCGCCGGGTTGCAGGCGTTCGCGGAGGCGGCGTAGACCGGCGACCTCGTAGAACGGCGCGTGGCTGGGGTGCAGCAGGTGCCGCGGCGTGTGGTCGATGTCGACGAGCACCGCATGGCATCGCTCGGGAGCGTCAGGACCGAACGATGCAGCGCTCGCAACCAGTGCGAAGAAGTCGCCGTGCACCAGGTGACAGCGCGGATCCGCCGTGAGATCCGCTGACAGCGGCAGCAGCCCGCGCTCGTGCCACTCGATCACCTCGGGGAGCGCCTCGACGACGAACAGCGAGCGCACCCGCGGATCATCCAGCACCGCCCGGGCCGTGTAGCCGAGTCCGATCCCGCCGACGACGACGTCAAGCTCGTCGCTGTCGATCGATGCGAGCCCGAGCGTGGCCAGCGCGATCTCCGCCACGGTGAAGAGGCTCGACATGAGGTGCTCCTCGCCGAGCATCGCCTCGTAGATGTCGACCTGCAGCGTCGGCTCGAATCGTCGCCGCAGGCTGATCTCACCCATCGGCGTCTGCCGCCGGTCCAGCTCCTCGAACATCGCGCTCATGCGTCCGCCTCACCCTCGGTCGGGTTGCACGCTACGCGCCGCACCACGCGCCGGTCGGCGAGGCAATGGGTTCCGATCCGGTGCTCTCGAGGCGCGAGGTTCCGGATGCGGAACTCATTGCCTCGTGTCCGTCGAAACGGAACGCATTGCCTCAGCCTGGGGTACGGCTACGCCAGGTTGATGCGGTACGACGCGCTGTAGGTGCTGCAGGGGTCGGTGGGCGACCACTGGGCGTCGATGTTGCCCGCGGGCCAGCCATCGGCCGTGTACCGGCGCCCGCCCTCCACAGCCCGGAAGCAGCCCGGGGTCGACGTCGGCGTGACCTGTCCCAGCGGGTCCCAGCGACCGAGGTGTGCGTCCTTCACGCAGCTGTACTCACCGGTGGCGAACCAGCAGGTGGGAACCTCCGGACTGGTGCTGACGGTTCCCTGCGGGATGGCGTGGAGACCCTTGTCGACCTGGGTGGGGGTCAGGTTCGGCCCCGCGACCTGTACGGCGACGGCCATCAGGAACAGCGGTCGGTAGTAGTCACAGGTGTAGGAAAGGTCGGAGTCGGATGTGGAGGAGTTCATCTCCCGGTACGCCTGCTTGCACAGGGGCTCCGGTGCCTCGACCACCTGCGCGGAGATCACGATCGTGTTGCCGGGAACGACATCACCGGCGAGGGCATAGGAGCCGCGGTTGTCGAGCATGCCGTCACCCAGCAGCACCCACTCTGGCTCGTAGCCGATCGATTGAGCGGCACGGAAGTAGTTGTTGTTCATGGCGCCAGCCACCAGCACCGTCGTGATGCCTCGAAGCTTGAACCGGACCATGTCTGCGAGCTCCGCATCAGGAAGGTCACCGTTGTCCTGAGCCAGGCAGCAGTTCTCGAACATCGAGTAGTCGGCGATCGCACCGTCGCAGGCGCCGACGCCATCCCGGATGCCCACCGCTGCAGCGACGCGGCCGGGCTCGCCGCCATCGGTGGTGGTGACCAGCCCGAGAACGCGCGGCTTCCCGGCCAGCTCGCCGCCAGCTCGAACCGCGGGTTTGCCGACGACCTTGGTGCAGACGAACCCGCTGAAGCTCGAGGCCGCTCGCTCTGCCGATGCCCCGAAGTTCCACGCCAGCCCGGGGCGCGCGTCGAGCTGTTCGTCGCTCGGAAGGATGGTGTCCGCGAAGCTCACAACGCCCGCCTCATTGAGAGCCTCGATGAGCGCTCCCTCGGCGCCCTCGGTCACGAGGGGAACGACCGCGAGCGGGTTGATCTCCTCGACGATCCACGCGGCCTCGGCCCGTCGGCGCTCCGGTGTCGGCTGAGTGCCGGCGGTGAACACGGCGTAGAAGTGGAGGTAGCGCCCGTAGGACTGAAAGCGATCGTTGACGTACTGCTGCCAGGTGCGCAGCCCCTCTGTGGTGAGGTGCGTGCAGCCTGCATCGCCGGTGCTCTGCGCTCGACAGGTGTTGCTGTCCTGGGCGAGGTCGTAGATCCTCTCTCGCGGAGCTCCCCGGTTGGTGGGGTCCGAGGCGCCGCTGTAGTTGATCCCGCCGTCGATGACGACGGCGATGCGAACCTCAGTGGCGGTCACGCCCTGGTAGGTGGCGCCGCCGTTGTCCGTCTCGTTGTCCCAGTAGGGGACGCACGGCGGGGAGAGCGGATCGAAGGTCTGGCGCGGCGGGTTCCCGACGCAGGCCGTGCCGGCGTCGACCCGGATCCCGTCAGCCCGTGCGATCGATGGGAGACCCACCGCGCCGAGCAGGACGAGTGCGAGAAGGGTCGCGCGTGCGCGCGTCGAGAGGGATGCCACGCCCCCTTGTTCGACACCCCGCCCGCGGTTCCTGCGCAAATCGGGATGTTCCGCCCGAATCGCTCAGGACGCGCGGAGCCTCAGTCGCTAGAGGGGAGGGGTTTGGCGCCCTTGACGAGGAGGGGGGTGTCGCCGATGGACAGGGCGCCGTCGCCGCCTTGGGTGCACAGCAGCTCGAGGCCGAGCTCGTCGTCGGCGTAGCGCTTGCCGAGCAGCGTGGGCTCGCCCTCGAGGGAGATGGCGAGACGGTCGCCGCCACTGTCGATCTCGCGCAGGGGCTCGCCGCCACAGCGCACGTCGACGTCGTCGACGTCCTTGGGTGTCTTGACGACGACGACCTGCGTGTCACAGGTGGCGCTCTCGAGACGGAGGCCGGGACGTAGCTGCATCGAAGGGTTCTCCTGGGGTGATGGTGACTAGGTGGTGACGGGGACGGACGACGGGCCGGCGACGTTGGCCATGTGCACCCACTGGATGTTGTCGAGGTCGACCTGCAGGTCGGGCCACCGACGGTAGATCTCGGTGAAGGCGATCCGGCCTTCGAGCCGGGCCAGGTGGGCGCCGATGCAGTAGTGGATGCCGTGGCCGAACGCGATGCCGAGCGGACCCTCACGCGCGATGTCGAAGCGGTCGGGGTCGTCATAGGCACGCGGGTCTCGGTTGGCGGCGCCGGTGACGATCAGCAGCGGGCTGCCCGCGGGGATCGTGACGCCGTTGAAGGCGCGATCCCGCATGGCGTACCGACCCTGGTACTGCGACGGTGCCCGCCACCGGAGCAGCTCCTCCACCGCGGACGGCGCCAGCGACGGATCGGCCTGCAGGCGCGCCAGCTCGTCGGGGTACTCCGCGAAGGTCATCACGCCGTTGCCCACGAGCTTGGTGACGGTCTCGCTTCCGGCAGCGGTGAGCAGGCTGAGGAAGCGGGCGATCTCCACGTCGGTGAGGTGCTCCACCTCGCCGTCCTCGCGCTCCACCTCGGCCTCGATCAGGTGGCCGATCATGTCGTCCTGTGGTGATCGGCGGCGGTCGGCCACCAGCGCCTCCATGTAGGCGGTGAGCGCGATGCCGGCCTCGATGCCCTCTCGGCCGGGGAAGGGGCTGCCCACCTCGAGCTCGAGCATGCGGTCGGTCCAGTGGCGGATCTGCTGACGGTCGCCGGCCGGGACCCCCACGATCGTGCAGATCACCTCCACGGGGAAGGGACCGCTGAAGTCCACGACCGCGTCGAAGCGCTCGGCGCCGGCGAGCGAGTCGAGCAGGCCCCCGATCACCTGCTCGACGAGCGGCTCCCACTCCGCGATGCGACGCGGCGTGAACGCGCGGTTCACGAGCTTGCGCATCCGATCGTGCATCGGAGGATCCATCATGATCATCGAGCCGATGGCCTCGGCCACCTGGCCGAACTCGGCGCTGCACAGCTGGGACAGGCTGAGCCCTCGGGTGGACGTGTAGGTGGCGACGTCGCGGTGCGCCTCGACGCAGTCGTCGTAGCGCGACAGCGCCCAGAAGCCGAGCCGCTCGTTGTGGTAGGTGGGCGCCTCCTCGCGCAGCCACCGGTACATCTCCCAGGGGTTCTCGAAGAACTCCTCGCTGAGCGGGTCGAACTCCATCACCCCTCCCCGAAGCGTTCCTCGAGCAGCGCGGTGAGCTTGCGGCGGTCGACCTTGCCCGAGTCGAGCCAGGGCAGCTCGGTCTGGCTGGCGAACACGGCGACGTGGCGCGGCACCTTGTAGCTGGCGATCTCCTCCTTGACGCGCTTGCGGGCCTCCTCCGCGTCGAGGGTCTCGCCCGGGCGCAGCGCGATGGCGGCCACGACGTCCTGCCCGCGGTCGGCATGCGGCACGCCGGTGACGAAGGCCATCACCACCTCGGGCATCGCCTCGAGCACCACCTCGACGTCGCGCGGCGTGATGTTCATGCCCGACGACTTGATGAGATCACCCATCCGGCCGGTGAAGTAGAAGTGCCCGTCGGCGTCGAAGTAGCCGCCGTCGCCGGTGCGGTACCAGCCGTCGGGGGTGAACGTGTCGGCCCGCTCTCGCTTGTGCAGGCCGAGCATCAATGAGTACCCGCGCAGCCAGAGCTCACCGGTCTCACCCACCGGCAGGTCCTCCAACGTGACCGGGTCGACGATCTTGTGCTCCACGCCGGGCACCGAGAGCCCGAAGGAGCCTTCCTTCTCAGGCGGGAGCGCGTTCTCCTTGCTGTCGAAGGTGTGCGGCCCGAGCGTCTCGGTCATCCCGAGCGAGTTGGCCTTGGGGATCTCCGCCTCCGCCTGCTGCTCCTGCGGGAGCAGCGCCGCGTAGGACCCTCCGCGGATCGCGGAGAGGTCGCGCGAGGCGAACGACGCGTGGTCGACGAGCGCCTTGGCCATGTGCGGCCAGCCCAGCACCTGCGTGACGCGCTCGCGCTCGATCAGGTCGAGGGTGGCGCCCGGCTCGAACTGCTCCTCGAACACGAGGGCGGCGCCGACGTGCATCGCAGCGATGAGCGTGAAGCTGAACCCGCCCACCCAGAAGAGCGGCATCGGCGTGTAGAGCACGTCGTCGGCGTTGAGGTCGCGCATCTGGCCGAGGTTGTGCGCGTGGCGCACGCTCGCCCCGTGGCTGTGCACCGCACCCTTCGGGTCGGCGGTGCTGCCGGAGGAGTACACCATCACCATCGGGTCGGCGGGCGTGACCTCGCTCTCCACCTCGCGCAGCAGGCCGTCGGTGATCGCCGCACCCCGCGCCGTGAGATCGCTGACCGCTCCGGCCCACGAGCGGGTGCCCTCGCCCCACGTCCACACGGCACGCAGGTACGGGTGCGACTCGATGAAGATCTGCTCGTGTGTCTGTCCCACCAGGTCGGGCGCTCCCTGCTCGAGGCGCTCGAGGTAGTCGTGGCCGAGGTGCGCGTCGACCGTCAGCAGCACCTGGATGTCGGCGTGGCGCAGGATCCAGCCGAGCTCGCGCGCCTTGCCGTAGGTGTTGAGGAGCGCGACCACGCAGCCGATGCGGGTGGCGGCCAGCCAGCCGATGATCCACTCGGGCGAGTTGGGGGCGAGCAGCCCCACCCGGGTGCCCTTGCCGGCGCCCGACGCGAGCAGCCCTTTGGCCAGGTCGGCCGAGCGAGCTTCGGCCTGCGCGTAGGTGAGCCGGTCGTCGCCGAGGATGGCGAACACGTTGTTGCCGAAGCGCTCGGCACTCGAGCGGATCAGGTTGCCGCTGGTGGGCGTGAAGTCGGGGAAGGAGGGAGAGCGGAGCACGAGATAGTCCTAGACGATGCGGGAGGCGCGGTCGCCCCAGTAGCGGTCTTTGAGCAGGCGCTTGTAGAGCTTGCCGGTGTCCTGCCGCGGCAGGGCCGGGTCGAAGTCGATGGAGCGAGGGCACTTGAAGGCGGCGAGGTGCTCCCGGCAGAAGGCGAGCAGCTCGGCCTCCGTGTCGGGTCCGGCCTGGGTCGGGTCGAGCAGCTGCACCACGGCCTTGACCTCCTCACCGAGGTCGTCGTTGGGCACGCCGAACACCGCGACGTCGGCCACCGCGGGGTGCATCACGAGCACGTCCTCCGCCTCTTGTGGGTAGATGTTCACGCCGCCGGAGATGATCGTGAACGACTGGCGGTCGGTGAGGTAGAGGTAGCCGTCGGCGTCGAGGTAGCCCACGTCGCCGAGGTTGAACCAGCCTTCGGGGCTGCGGGAGGCGGCGGTCTTGTCGGGATCGCCGTGGTACTCGAAGGCGGCGCCTGGCGTGTCGAACCAGATGTTGCCCACCTCGCCGACCGGCAGCTCGCGGTGGTCGTCGTCGCAGTTGTGCACGGTGGTGAAGCGAGGCAGCCCCACCGAGCCCGGGTGGGCGAGCCACTCCTCGGGGCCGATGAGGGTGGAGCCGACGTTCTCCGAGCCCGCGTAGTACTCCCAGATGATCGGGCCGAACCACGCCATCATCTGGTGCTTCACCTCGACGGGGCACGGCGCCGCCGCGTGGGTGACGAGGCGCAGCGAGGAGACGTCGTAGGGCTCGCGCACCTCGGCGGGGAGCTTGAGCAGGCGCACGAACATCGTCGGCACGAACTGCGCGCTCGTCACCCGGTGGCGCTCGATGGCCGCGAGACATGCCTCGGGATCCCAGCGCTCCATGATCACCGTGGTGGCCCCGGTGCGGTGCGCCAGCGAGCACGTCACCACCGGGGCGGTGTGGTACATCGGCGCCGTCGACAGGTAGACGTCGTCGGGACCGTTGGCGATCGGGCTCTCGTACTTCAGGATGGGGTGCTCGTCGTGCACGGTGCGATCGGGCAGCGGGAACAGGATCCCCTTCGGCCGGCCGGTGGTGCCCGAGGAGTAGAACATCCCCGCGCCCTCCGGTTCGCGGGCGAGCGGGGTGGTTGGCTGGGTGGCCACCGCCTCCTCGTAGCGTTCCCACCCGGCGATGTCGCCGTCGACCACGAGGGGGATCTCGATGTCGAGCCCCGCCACCTTGTCGGCGAAGGTCGCGGCCGTGAGCACCGAGCGAGCGCCGCAGTCCTCGACGATGTAGGCCACCTCGGCTGGCGTGAGGTGCCAGTTCACCGGTGTGTAGTACAAGCCCGAGCGCAGCGCCGCCCACACCGCGTCGAACCATCGAGGATCGTTCGGCAGGAGGATGGCCACGTGGTCACCTCGCCGCAGCCCTCGGTCGTGCCAGAGGTGCGCCAGGCGATTGGAGCGCTCGTCGAGCTCGCGGTAGGTCACCCGCTCGCCGGTGGCGGCCATCACGACGGCAGGATGGTCGGGGCGCGTGCGGGCGTGCACTCCCGGAAACGACATCGCCGGACCTCCTCCCTCACTGACCTGACGCAGTTGTTAGATTGCATCATGCCTCAGCGGCGAGAGCTCGACCTCACTGATCTTCAGGCCCGTGCCACGGCGGCGGCGCAGGCCTGGGCGCCGGGCTGCGAGGTGACCGGCCTGGCGCCGATGGAGGGCGGCACGGTGGGGCTCGTCTATGCCGCCACGATCGTCGGGGGCCCATCCGAGCACTCCACGGCCGTGCTGAAGGTGGCCCCTCCGGGGCTGCCTCCGCTGCGCAACCGTGACGTGCTCCGCCAGGCCCGCTGCATCGGCGCGCTCGACGGCCAGCCCGGCGTGGGCGTGCCGCCGCTGCTGTTCACCGACGCTGGTGCGCCCGATGACATCCCGCCCTTCTTCGCCACCGGGCTGGTGGCGGGAGAGTGCGCCGAGCCGCTGCTCGAGGCGGTGCGCAACCGCCGTCCCGACGACATCGTGCGCGGTCGTGCGTTCGCCGCCGTGCGCATGCTCGCGGCGCTGCACCGGGTCGACCCGGAGGCGGCTGGCCTCGGCGACGAGCCGGTCACCACGCCGATCGGTGAGGTCGACCGTTGGACCCGCACCTTCGACACGGTGCCCGACGAGGTGCGCACCGGCTACCTCGAGTGCGCCGAGGCGCTGCGAGCCACCGCGCCCGAGCCGCTGCCCGACGTCGTCGTCCACGGCGACTACCGGCTCGGCAACATGCTCTCGGAGGGCACCGACGTGCGCGCCATCGTCGACTGGGAGATCTGGAGCCGCTCCGATCCGCGGCTCGACCTGTCGTGGTTCCTGTTCTTCACCGACGAGGCGCAGCACCCGGTGGTCGCCGCCGACGTCGACTCGGGCATGCCGTCAGACGCCGAGCTGCTCGCGGCCTACGAGGCCGAGACCGGCCGCGCCGTCGTGGACCTCGACTGGTTCCACGCGCTGACGCGCTACAAGGAAGCGGCCGCGATGGCCCTGATCGCCAAGCTCGCGGCACGCCGCGGTGACGACGAGATCCTCACCCGAATGGCCACCATGCTCCCCAACCTCATCGCCGACGCCCACCAGCGAGTCACCTGACGTCACGTGGGTGGCGGGGGTTTGGTACGGCGGGGGGAGCGGGGGGCAGAGGCTCCGCCGGAGCCCCCCCGCCCGCGAACGGCCGGCTCCGCCGGACGTGAGCAGCCAGCCCTCAGCGCGGGCCGCAGGCCCGCTCAGCCAAGTTCGACGACGAAGCTCCGCTTCGGCGTCGACAGCTAGATCGTGGCGTCGAGGTAGGCCTGCATCTGCTTGACGGTCTCGTCGTCGCCGGCGGAGCGCTGGAGGAGCTCGTCGAACGCGGCGCGCTGGTTGGTGTCGGGCCCGATCGCGTCGACCATGGCATCGAACCGGCGCCGGGCATCGACGACCTTGCGGGGACCGAACTCGCTGGGCCACAGGTCGGCGGAGGGCTCGTAGCCCTTCAGCACCTGGCGGGCCACGGAGACCTTGTGGACCTCGGTGGGTCCGTCCATGATCCCCATCATCGCCCCGACGGCGGTGCTGAACCCCATGAGGTTCGACACGCCGAGCGCCCCGTGGAGGTGCTGCGCGCGCTGGCTGATGTCACTCAGCACCTCCGCGGCGAGCACCTTGCAGGCGGCGATCTGACGACGGGCCTCGGCCGTGCTCGACTGGTCGATGAGCCAGGCGGTGTGGAGCACCATGAGGCGGAAGCTCTGCAGCTGGATCCAGGAGTCGGCCACCATCTCCTGCACCATCTGCTTCTTGGCGAGCGGCTCGCCCTGCGTGGTGCGCGACAGCGCCCGCTCGCACATCATGTCGAGCGCCTTGCGGGCCCCGGCCACCGCGCGCATGGCGTGGTGGATGCGGCCGCCGCCGAGGCGACGTTGCGCAACCTCGAATGCCTGGCCCTCGCCGCCGAGGAGGTTCTCGGCGGGCACCCGCACGTTCGTGTACCGCACGTGGGCGTGCATGCCCTCGCCCCAGGTCTCGGCACCCAAGCCGATGTTGGCGAGCACCTCGATGCCGGGGGTGTCGCTCGGCACGAGGACCATCGACATGCCGCGGTACGCGCTCACCTCGGTGTCGGTCACGGCCATCACGATGAGGAATGAGGCCTCGCGCAGGTTCGACGAGAAGAACTTCTCGCCGTTGATGACCCACTCGTCGCCGTCGCGCACGGCGCGGCACGTGAACATCGTGGGGTCCGACCCGCCCTGCGGTTCGGTCATCGAGTAGCAGGAGAACACCTCGCCCTCGAGAAGCGGTCGCAGCCAGCGCGCCTTCTGCTCGTCGGTTCCGTAGTGCGCGATGATCTCGGCGTTGCCGGTGTCCGGGGCTTGGCAGCCGAACACGATCGGCGCCCACCCCGAGCGCCCCAGGATCTCGTTCATGAGCGCGAGCTTCAGCTGCCCGTAGCCCTCGCCGCCGAGGTCAGGGCCGAGGTGGCATGCCCACAGCCGACGCTCGCGCACCTGCGCCTTGAGCCCGTCGACGAGCGTCTTCAGCGGCTCTTCGATGCGGTGGTAGGTGAACCGTCCGAAGAGCAGGTCGAGCGGCTCGACCTCCCGACGAACGAAGTCGTCCATCCAGTCAAGCTGTGCCTGGAACTCAGGGTCGGTGGTGAAGTCCCACGCCACGGCGGCGGTGCTCCGCTACGCGACGTTCATCAGGCGGTTGAGGTTGCCACCCATGACCTTGGCGATGTCCTCGTCGGACAAGCCCTTCAGGTCGTCGACGAAGCTGATCGGATCCGACATGCCCTCGGGGTGCGGGTAGTCCGAGCCGAAGAGCACGTTGTCGGCGCCGATCTCGCCACACAGGCCCACCGGGTCGTCCTCGTGGAACGGGTGCACGAAGATGTTCCGCTTGAACACGGCGACCGGGTCTTCTTCGAACATGTGCGGATTGAAGGCGTAGGCCTGCTCCATGTCGTGGAGGAGCGGGCGCACCCAGCCGCTGCCGTTCTCGACGGGCGTGATCTTGAGGCGCGGGAAGCGGGTGCACATGCCGTGGCCGATCGCCGACGCGACGGTGTCGATGATCGAACGGTGCTGCGCGCCGGTGATCGCTGCGAAGCCGGAGCCGCCCTTGAACGGCGTGAACTCGTCGTCGCGGATGCCCTCCCACTCGTTGATGTAGCGCTGGTAGCCGCTGTCGGAGGCGTGCATGCCGACGACGACGTCGGCCTCTTGCACGCGCTCCCAGAAGGGATCGAACTCGGGGAGCGCGAAGGACCGCGGCCCACGGAACCCCGGGACGGGCGCCGGCCGGATGAGGATGATCTTGGCGCCGCGCTCGAGGACCCAGTCGAGCTCGTCGATGGCCTTCTCGACGATCGGCAGCGTGATCACGGGGACCGGGAAGATGCGGTTCTCGTAGTTGAAGGTCCACTGCTCGTGCATCCACTGGTTGAGCGCGTGCACGACGGCGTGGGTGGCGTCCGGGTCGTCACGCAGGCGCTCCTCGACGAGGCTCGCGAGCGTGGGCCACATGATGGCGCGGTCGAGGCCGAGCTCGTCCATGAGCTCGAGGCGGGGGCCGGGTTCGCGGAACGCCGGGATGGCATCGATCGCCTTGCCCATGATCTCGCGGCGGCTCTTGCCGTCGGGGTTGCCGACCTTGAAGTACTCCTCCTGCGCGCCGGGGGCGGCGACGCGGTCGAAGGTCGGGTTGGGGATGTAGTCGCTGATCCGGCCCTTGACGGTGATCTTCTTGCGACCGCGCACCTCGACGAAGTCGATGATGCCGGCGTACTCCGCCGGCAGGAACTTCGTGAGCGCCTCTTCCGTCTCGTACATGTGGTTGTCGGCGTCGAACACCGGGAAGTCGAGCTGACGAGACGGCATGTGGGCCCCCCTGGGCGATGATGACGTTTGTGTTAGATGACTATAGGCTGCCCCTCCACGACGGCGAAAGCGATGCCGACCCGGGGCCGCGAGGAGGGTGTGTGGAGCTCGAGCTGAGCGAGGACCAGGAGTTCTTCCAGCAGACGACCCGCAAGTTCCTCACCGCCGAGAGCCCCCTGACCACCGTCCGATCGCTCGAGTCGAACCCCGCCGGGTTCGACTCGGACTACTGGCGTCGCGGCGCGGAGCTCGGGTGGACCTCGATGCTCGTGCCCGAGTCCGAAGGCGGCGGCAGCCTGAGCGAGCACGGCCTGCTCGACCTCGTGCTCGTTGCCGAGGAGATGGGTCGGCTCGTCGCGCCCGGTCCCCTCGTGCCCGTCAACGTCGTGGCGAGCACGGTCGCGCGCTCAGGGTCCGCGGCGCAGAAGGCGGAGGTGCTGCCGGGCCTGCTGGACGGCTCCCGGGTAGCAGCTTGGGCCACAACAACCAACGTCTGTGAACCCCCACGGCCGGATGGCGGAGGTGAGGGTTCACAGACGTTGGTTGCTTCGGGGTCTGGGTACGTCCTCGACGGGATCGCGTCGCTCGTGGAGGCCGGCGCGCAGGCGCAGCACCTGCTGGTGAGCACGAGCGCGCCCGAAGGACCGACGCAGGTGCTCGTGGGGGTCGACACTCCAGGAGTCACGATCACGGCGCTCGAGGGGCTCGACCTCATCCGCCGGTTTGCCGAGGTGCGCTTCGATCGCGTGGCGTTGCCGGCGTCGGCCATCGTTGGCGCGCTCGGGGCCGCAGCGGGCGACATCGAGCACCAGCTCCAGGTGGCGGTCGCGCTGCAGTGCGCAGAGACCGTCGGTGCCATCGACCGCATGTTCGAGGTCACCCTCGAATACCTGAGCGACCGCTACTCGTTCGGCAGGCCGCTGTCGTCGTACCAGGCGCTCAAGCACCGCGTCGCCGACGACAAGATGTGGCTGGAGGCATGCCAGGCCACCGCGACCGCTGCCGCACAAGCGGTCGCGACAGAGGCGCCCGACGCGGACCAGCTCGTGAGCGTCGCCAAGGCCTGGATCGGGCCGCACGCCACCGAGCTGATCCAGGACTGCGTCCAGCTCCACGGCGGCATCGGTGTCACCTGGGAGCACGACCTGCACCTCTACCTCCGCCGCACCACCGTGAACCGCCTCACCTACGGCACGCCGGAGCAGCACGCTGATCGGATCGCCACGGCGCTCCTGGGGGCGGCATCGTGAGCGCGACGGTCGAGCCCGTCGACTCGTTCCGCATGCGCGCCCGCGCGTGGCTGGCCGACAACATGCCCCCCGCTCTCCCGGGCGTCGTCGACCGCGGAGACCCCGGCCGGCGCGAGCTCGAAGCCGTCCTCCAGCGCCGACTCTTCGACGGTGGCTTCGCCGGGATCTGCTTCCCGGCCGAGTACGGCGGTCTCGGGCTCACGCTCGAGCACCAGCTGGCGTTCACGCAGGAGTCGCTGTCCTACGACATGCCGTTCTCGCTCAACGTGCCCACCCTCGGGATCCTCGCTGCGACGCTGGTCGATTTCGGCACCCACGAGCAGAAGGCACGGCACCTGCCCGCCATCCTGAAGGGCGACGAGCTGTGGGTGCAGTTCCTCTCCGAGCCGAGCGGTGGCTCTGATCTGGCGGGATGCCTCACGCGCGCGGATCGCGATGGCGACGTGTTCATCATGAACGGTTCCAAGATCTGGAGCTCGGGGGCGGCCGAGAGCGACTACGCCATGTGCCTCGCGCGCACGAACTGGGATGTGCCGAAGCATCGCGGCCTCACCATGTTCATCGTGAAGATCCACCAGCCAGGCATCCAGGTGGAGCAGATCCGCCAGGTCGACGGCTCGATGGAGTTCTGCCAGGAGTTCTTCGACGACGTGGTGATCCCCGCGAGCGACGTCGTCGGCGAGGTCGACGACGGCTGGACCGTCGCCACGCGGCTGCTCGTGCACGAGCGCAACGCCGTCGGCGGCGGGTCGCCGTACACCAGCGGGCGCAGCCAAGGACACGACTCCACTGAGGAGGACATCCTCGCGGAGCTGATCCGATCCACCGGTCGAGCGACCGACACCCACGCGCGCCAGCTCGTGGCGGAGGCGCACATCCGTCAGGTCGTCGGCGGTCAGCTGATCCGCCGCGTGACGCAGGGCGTGGGCACGGGCCAGATGGCGACCCCGGCGGCATCTCTGCTCAATCTCTTCAGCGCCACCAACGGGATGCGTCGCAATGAGATCGCGCTCCAGCTCGCGGGCGCTGGCGCGGTGGTGTGCCCGGTCGACTCCGACGGGATCGCGCGCCGGCTGGGCGAGTTCACGCTCTGGCGCCAAGGCCTGTCGCTCGGCGGTGGCAGCAACGAGATCCAGCGCAACATCATCAGCGAGCGATTGCTCGGCATGCCGCGAGAGTTCGCGGCCGACCGCGAGGTGCCGTACCGCGACGTGCGGCGCGGCGCACCAAGCTCGTCGAGCTGACGTGGACGGGAAGCCGGCAGATCCGGAGGCGTTCCGCGCCGAGCTGCGCGCGTGGCTCGATGCCCACTTCACCGCTGAGGTGGCCGACGTGCTGCGCGACCACTGGAGCCACGATGCCTTCGACGCACACCGCGCGTGGAACGCGGCGCTCGTCGATGCCGGCTACGGCGCGATCGCGTGGCCCGTGGAGTTCGGCGGGCGCGGCGCCGAGCTCACCGAGCAGCTCGTCTACAACGAGGAGATGGCCCGTGTGGGGGCGCCTGGTCCGGTGAACGCGATCGGTGTCGCGAACATCGCCCCGGCGATCATGGCCTTCGGCACATCTGAGCAGCAGGACCGCTTCCTCGCACCGCTGCTGCGCGGCGACGAGATCTGGAGCCAGGGCATGTCCGAGCCCGCGGCCGGGTCTGATCTGGCGTCGCTGCGCTGTCGGGCCGTGCTCGACGGCGACCACTTCGTCATCAACGGGCAGAAGACGTGGAACTCCAACGGCGACCGGGCCGATTGGTGCCAGCTCTACGTGCGCACCGACCCTGACGTCGCGAAGCACAAGGGCATCTCCTGCCTGTTGGTCGACATGCGCACGCCGGGGGTGGAGGCCCGGCCGATCGTCACGATGGCGGGTGATACCGGGTTCAGCGAGCTGTTCTTCACCGACGCCCGTGTGCCGATCAACGCGATGCTCGGCGAGCTGAACGAGGGCTGGACGGTCGCCACGAGCACGCTCAGCAACGAGCGAGCCGGCGTCGCAAGCCTGTACCTGAGCTTGCGGCGCAAGCTCGACCGGCTCATGGAGGTCGCGGGGCGGGCCGGTCCCGACGGCACGCGTCCGGCCGACGCACCCCTTGCGCGCGACGCGCTCGCGGCGCGCTACAGCGACGCGCGGAACCTCGAGTTCCTCGCGAAGCGCTCGCTCGGTGCCGCGCTCAGCGGCCGCGCGCCCGGCGCCGAGGGCAGCGTGATCAAGCTGGCGTGGGCTCGCTCGGAGCAGGCCGTCGCACTCACCGCGCTCGACGTGCTCGGGATCGGCGCGCTCGATGGGGCGTGGGGCACGGGGATGCTCAGCTCGCGGTCGCTCACGATCGCCGGCGGCACCACCGAGGTGAACAAGAACATCGTGGGGGAGCGCGTGCTCGGGCTGCCGAGAGAACCCCGTCCGGCCCCCGACTAACGTCCGCGTCAACAATCGATCGAGGGGAACCACCATGAAGGATCCGCTGCAGTACGAGGGCAAGCGCGTCGTGGTCACCGGCGCTGCGTCGGGCATGGGGGAGTCATGCGCGACCCTGCTCACCGAGCTCGGTGCAGAGGTGCACGGCATCGACATCAAGGAGGGCCCGGCTCCGGTCAAGGCCTTCCACCTGTGCGACCTGAGCGACCCCGCGCAGATCGACGAGACGGTCGCGGCGATCGGCGGACCAGTCGACTCGCTGTTCAACTGCGCGGGCCTGCCCACCACGGCACCGGGCCAGAAGATCGTGCTCGTGAACTTCGTGGGGCACCGCCACCTCACCGAAGCGGTCTTGCCACTGATGCCCGAGGGCTCCTCGATCGGGTTCATCTCCTCGGCCGCAGGCATGGGCTGGAACAGCAGCTTCGAGAAGCTGAAGCCCCTGCTCGAGACGCCCGACTTCGCGTCGGCGGCAGCGTGGTGCGAGACGCAGGACGAGGCCATCTCGCTCAACGGCTACGGCTTCTCCAAGGAGGCCATCAACGCCTACGTGGCCTGGCGCGGCTACCAGCTCGCGCCCACCGGCGTGCGACTCAACAGCATCAACCCCGGACCGACCGACACGCCGATGATGCCGAGCTTCGTGGAGAGCATGGGCGAGGACTTCTTCGCCAAGTTCCCCAAGCCGGTCGGGCGCAACTCGCGGCCCGACGAGCAGGCGTGGGCGATCATCATGCTGAACAGCCCGCGTTCGAGCTACACCACCGCCACCACCCTCTTCACCGACGGCGGCTTCGCCGGTGGGCTCTTCACCGGCAGCATCGACTTCAGCCTGCTGATGCCCTGAGCCTCCGGCAGGGGAGCGACGCGCCACGAATCCCGGGCCGCTGGCTGGGATACTCGGCGAGTGATCGTCTACCTGTTCGCGCTCGCCCTGTCCGGACTGCTCGTCGGCGCGCTCGGCCGCCTCGTCATCCCAGGCCCCAATCCGATGAGCATCCCCATGACGATCCTCGTGGGGATCGGCGGCTCGGTGATCGGTGGGGTGGTCGGCAACCTCCTCTTCGGTCGATCCGGCGGCCTCGTGCTCGCCGTGCTCGGCGCCGCGCTGATCGTCTGGCTCATGGAGCGGGGCGGACCCACCGCCCAACGGCGATAGGGATGGATCGCCGCTCGTTCCTGCTCCTGGGGGCGGGCGCCACCGCGAGCGCCGGGCTCGTCGCGTCACGGCTGTTCGACGACGGGTCCAGCAGCCGCCGGGGGCCGTCGCCCTCCACGTCGTCCTCCATTGCCGCGCCGACAACCTCCACCACCACGCGCGGACCGGTGGACTACGGCGAGCTGCAAGCGCCTGATCAGCTCGGTCTGCAGCTGGCGCGCGGGTTCAGCGCTCGAGTGGTCGCGACGACCGGAGAGATCGTGCCGGGGATGTCGTACGCGTGGCACTCGGCACCCGATGGAGGCGCCTGCTTCGCCGCCCCCGACGGCGGGTGGGTGTACGTGTCGAACAGCGAGTCCGTCTTCGGCGGTGCGGGCGCACTGCGCTTCGACACGAAGGGAGACGTCGTCGATGCGTACCCGATCCTGTCGGGGACGGTCGCCAACTGCGCCGGAGGAGCGACGCCGTGGGGCACGTGGCTCTCGTGCGAGGAGCACGACGCCGGTCAGGTGTGGGAGTGCGACCCGTTCGGTCGCGACGATCCGGTCGCGCACCCTGGCATGGGCCGCTTCAAGCACGAGGCAGCCGCCTGCGATCCTGACGGCGAGGTCGTCTACCTCACTGAGGACGCGCCCGCCGGCAGGCTCCGCCGGTTCCGTCCCGACACGTGGGGCGACCTGTCGACGGGCGTACTCGAGGCAGCGGTGGTCGTGAGCGAGGTTCGAGTCGAGTGGACGACGGAGACCGACTCTGCGACACCGTTCGACGGCGGAGAGGGCGCGTGGTACGGCGACGGACGGCTATGGTTCACCACCAAGGGCGACAACCGCGTCTGGGAGCTCGACGTGCGGGCGCGACCGAACACCCTCCGCGTGCGCTACGACGCCAGCACTGCGCCACACCCATACCTCAGCGGAGTGGACAACGTCGTCGGCACGCCAGCAGGCGACCTGTTCGTCGCCGAAGACGGCGGGAACATGGAGCTCGTGCGGATCTCGCGCGACGACACGGTGTCGCCGTTCCTTCGAGTGCTCGGCCAGGACGGCTCGGAGGTCACCGGTCCCGCGTTCAGCCCCGACGGGACGCGCCTGTACTTCAGCTCGCAGCGCGGCACCTCCGGTTCGGGTCTCACCTACGAGGTGCGCGGCCCGTTCGCATCCTGAGCGACGGGGGTCCTCGTGTCACGGAATCCGCGACGACGTGCCCGATCTCGTGACACGAGTCAGAGCTGGACGGAGACGACCACGTCGAGGTCGCGCTCGAGGTGCGCGACCTCGTTGTCATCGGCGAAGCCTGCCCCTTGCACGTTCACGAGATCGACGTGGTCCATCAGCGGGTACGGGCCCCAGTGCCACGTGGACAGCGCGATGTTGACGCCCGCGGTTCCGTCGCACACGAACGCGCGCACGCCGGCGAGATGATCACGGGTGGAGAAGTCGAGCTCAGGCGGGGCGACCACGAGGAGGGTGGGCCGCCCCGCGAGCGCGACGAGCGCCTGCGTGGCGCGGTGGTGGCGGTTCAGGTGATCGCACACGAGCGGGTGGCGGTCGTAGGAGAGGACGTTCAGGTGGAAGCGCTCGCCGTCGCGCAGCTCCATCGCCATGTCGCCGGTGGCGATCACCTGGCCGAACGGCGCGAAGGCCTCGGCGGTGAGCGGCTCGGCATGGACGGTGTAGGTGTCGGTCACGGCGTGGCCTCCTCGTCGAGCTGCGTGGGGTCGAGGTCGAGCAGCTCGATGGTGGTGGCGCCACCTCGAAGCTCGACGAAGAGCCGTTGCTCGTTTGCGGCACGTGAGCGGGCGGCATCCAGCACGGCGGCGAGGTCGGTTGCGGTGATCGCCACCACGCCGTCGCGGTCGCCCACGATCCAGTCGCCTGGCTGGACGTCGACCCCGCCGACGCGCACCGTGCGGCCGACGGTGCCGCCCGCGACCTTCGCAGCGCCTGGCAGTGACACGAGCGAGGAGAACACTGGGAACGCGTGCGCCTCGAGGGCGGCGACGTCGCGTACGCCGCCGTCGATCACCAGCCCCGCGATGCCGTGAGCTTCGGCTGCGGTGGTGAGAACCTCGCCCCAGTAGCCGCGCTCGGGCATGTCTGAGGCGTCGACGACGAGCACCGCTCCCTCGGAGGTCGCGCGCGCGACGGCGACGTGGATCGCGAGGTTGTCGGCGGGAGCGCATCGAGCCGTGAGGGCAGGTCACGCGAGCGTCGCGCCGGGCCAGGCCGCCTTGATGCGCGGCATCTTCGGTCGGGCGTCGCACTCGCCGAGCGTGGCGGCGCCGAGCGCGCGCAGCTCGGCGGCGAGGTCACCGGGCATCAGTGCTCGGTGTAGTTGATCTCGCCTGCGTCGGGTGTGGCGACCGCGAACGCGAAGCAGTGGATCGGCGCGTGGTCGCTCACCGGGCGCAACGAGTGCATTGCCATCGGCGGGATGTGCACCAGGTCGCCTTGGCGGATCTCGCGGGTCTCGCCCTCGATCTCCATGTACCCGCGCCCGGAGGTGACGTAATAGAACTCGTGCGTCGGGTGGTTGTGCGGGTCGACGTACCCGCCGCCCGCCACCTCGAACTCGCTGACCAGCTCGAGATGGCCCCCCTTCGTGAGCTCGAACATCTCGCGGGGCTCCACCAGCCACCACACGGGCACCGTGCCGTTGTGCTCGATGACGGGCTCCACGTCCTCGATCGACCTGACGTCCATGGTCGGAACCTACCCTTCGGCCTTGATCGCCGCAGTCAGCTCGATCTCCACGGCGCCACCGCGAGGCAGTGCAGCGACACCGACCGCTGAGCGCGTGTGCCGACCTCGCTCGCCGAACAGGTCGAACAGCACCTTCGACGCGCCGTCGATCACCGCCGGCTGCTCGGTGAACCCCGGCGCGGACGCCACGTAGCCCGTGACGCTGAGGATCCGCTCGATCTGATCGAGCGAGCCCAGCTCGGCGCGCAACACGGACAGCGCGTTGAGTGCGCACACCCCTGCAGCTGCTCGTGCATCGTCGACCGTGACCGTGTCGCCCACCACGCCGACACAGGTGAGCTCCCCGTCGATGCGCGGCAGCTGTCCCGACGTGCGCGCCACGCCGCCGTGCACCACCACCGCGTCGAGCGGGTCGTGCGGCGGGTGCGGGCCGGGTAGCACGATCCCGAGTGCCGCCAACCGCTCGTCGACGCTCACCATCGACCCTCCCCCTGGGTTCTTGGGTCGTTTCGTTCGGAAGACCGCGACGAAGCGCCCCAAGAATCCGGGGGTGGTGGCCGGCGGTGCGTCACAGGACGGCGCCGGCGTCCTTCATCGCGGCGATCTGGTCCCAGTCGTAGCCGAGGTCCATGAGGAGCAGCTCGGTGTGCTCGCCGTGCTCTGGAGCGCGCGTGACCGTGACTGCGACCTCGTCGAACTGCGCGGGGCTCGCGACGAGCTGCACCTCGTCGCCGTTGCTGGCGATCATCGACGGTAGGTACCCGTTGTCGATCACCTGCACGTCGTCGTAGAGCTCGTCGAGCGTCTGGAACGGGCTCCACACACCCTCGAAGTCGGCCAGGGCCTCCTGCCAGTACGACAGCGGCTGCGAGCCGAACGCCTCGTCGAGCCGCGCGATGCACTCGGGACCGTTCTGCGAGCGAGCAGCCGAGTCGCAGAACCGCTCGTCGGTCGCCATGTCTGGCACGCCGAGACGCTTGACGAAGTCGTCCCAGTGCTTGTCGCTCTGCAAGAGGATCAGTGCGATGTAGCGATCGTCAGCCGTGCGGTAGGTGCCGACACCGGGGTTCGGGTTCCGTGTGCGGTCACCTTGCGGGATCTTCGAGAACCCGAAGAGCTTCGACGCGATCACCATCGGGGACAGCTGCCACATCGCGGTGGCGAGCAGCGAGACGTCGACGATGCTCGCCTCACCGGTGCGCTCGCGCTTGAGCAGGGCCGCGGCGATGGCACCGGCAGTGGTGAGGCCACCCATCACGTCGCCGAACGCCGCGGTCGGTTGGGAGGACGGCCATCCGTCCGCGCGCTCGGGCAGCGTCATGCCCATGCCGCCACGCGCCCAGAACGAGGCGCCGTCGTAGCCGCCCTTCTCCGCATCGGGACCCTTGGGGCCGGCGCCCGAGCCGCGGGCGATGATGATGTTCGGGTTGCGCGCCCGGATGTCGTCGGTGTCGATCTTCAGCTTGCGCCGCACCTGCGGGAGGTAGTTGGTGAGGAACACGTCCGCTGTCTCCACCAGCTTCATCAGCGCTTCGCGGCCGTCAGGGTGCGCGAGGTCGAGGCCGATCGACCGCTTGCCGCGATGTGGTTGCTCCACCATGAAGTTCACGCCGCCGGCGCCGCCCGGCAGAAGGCCCGAGGTGATGAGCCCGCGTTGCGGGTCGCCGGTCATCGGCTCCACCTTGATGACGTCGGCGCCCCAGTCGACGAGCACGGACCCACCCGAGGGGATGAACATCCAGCTGGCGACCTCGATGATGCGGATGCCGTCGAGCGGTCCGGGCACTGCGTTCCCCTTTGGTGATGTCAGCTGTTCGGCCAGCCGACGGTCTTGGTCTCGGTGAAGATCTCGAGGCCCTCGATGCCGCACTGGCGCCCGATGCCCGACTGCTTGTAGCCGCCGAACGGCGCGTCGGCGCCGTACCAGATGCCACCGTTGAGTCCGAGCGTTCCCGTGCGCACTCGGCGAGCGATGGCCTTGGCGCGCTCGAGGTCGCCGGACGTGATCATGCCGGAGAGGCCGTATGGGCTGTCGTTCGCGATGCGCACCGCGTCGTCGTCGTCGTCGTACCCGATGATCACGAGGACCGGTCCGAAGATCTCCTCCTGCGCGATCGCCATCGAGTTGTCGACGCCGGCGAAGAGCGTGGGCTCCACGTAGTAGCCGGTGGGGAGGTGCGACGGGACTCCGCCACCCGTGACGAGGCGCGCCCCCTCCTTCTTGCCTTGCTCGATGTAGCCGAGCACCCGCTCCTGCTGACGCTTCGACACGAGCGGGCCCATGAGGTTCGAGGCGTCAGTGGGGTCGCCGTAGCTGACGCCCGCGAACCCGGTGGCAGCGAGCTCCACCGCTTCGTCGTAGCGCGCGTTCGGCACCATCAGTCGTGTGGGCATCGCGCAGCCCTGCCCGGCGTGGAAGCACACGCTCGACGCGGACGGGATCGCCGCGGCGAAGTTGGCGTCGTCGAGCACGAGGTTGATCGACTTGCCGCCGAGCTCGAGGAACAC
>JBQTKH010000159.1:0-17962 GCA_052386335.1 Microthrixaceae bacterium | reverse complement strand
CAACCGTCTGTTCTGAGGGTCAGCCACCGGCGGATTGGGCCTGTGCGGGGCTGAGCGAGCCTCCTAGCATCGGCAACGACTTCCCCCACTGAGTCCGGTTCGACGCGCTCAGGGAGGAACCGTGGCGCTGCGGCTCGACGTGTCCACGCCAGACGAGGAGCCGTTGCGTCGCCCCGCGCCCCCGCAGTCGTGGCGTGAGCGAGTGGAGCAGGTCGCCGACGCCACCGGCACCACGCCCACACGCATCGTCGTGGGCGGCGTGGTGGTCATCGTCGTCGCGCTGGCCGCGCTGTGGCTCACGCGGCCACCGCCGCCGCCGGTCGAGGTGGCCCTCCCCTTCGCCAGCACGACGGTCACCCTCGCCGCCGCGCCGGGCATGCCCACCGCCTCGACGCCCCTGATCGTGCACGTGGCCGGCGCGGTGGTTCACCCCGGCGTCCACGAGCTGCCCGCAGGCTCGAGGGTGGACGACGCGATCGCTGCCGCAGGCGGGCTGACGCTCGAGGCCGATGGCGGGCGGATCAACTTGGCCGCGCCGGTCAGCGACGGCGAGCGCATCTACGTGCCGAAGGTGGGTGAGGACGCGCCGCCCGTCGCGGTCGGTTCCTCGCCTGTCGGGGGCGGCACCGCGGCCGGCGGTGTCGTCAACCTCAACCAGGCCGACGTTGCCGCGTTGGACGCCCTCCCCGGCATCGGTCCGGCGACGGCCGCTGCCATCATCGAGCACCGCGATCGGATCGGCCGGTTCACCTCGGTCGATCAGCTCCTCGATGTGCGAGGCATCGGCGAGGCCAAGCTCGAGCAGCTGCGCGCGCTCGTGACGGTCTGAGCCCTCATGTCCGACCGCTGGGTGGTTGCGCTGTGCCTGAGCTCGGTGCTGGGGGCGCTTCGCCCGGGCCACGTTCCGCTCATGATCGGCGTGTTGCTCGTCGCCTCCGCCTTGATGGTGCGCCGGCCCGCGCTGCTGTGCCTCGGCACGATCGCGCTCGTGAGCTCGCTGGGCGGTCGGTCGCTGGCGGGCCTCGACGGAGTGCACGAGGGGCCGCTGGTGGGGGAGGTGATCCTCCTCACCGACCCCACGCCCTCGTTGGCCGGGGTCCGCGCCGATGCCCGCTGGGGCGGCCGGCGGATCGAGCTGCGCGCCGACGGGCCGTCGGGTGATGCCCTCCGCGCCCGCCTCGCGGGTGTGCGGGTCACGGTGCGGGGGGAGATCGGGCCTGTTGCGCCCGACGCCCCGTGGCTCGTTGCGCGGCACGTCTCGGGGCGGGCGCGGGTGTTCGCGGTCGAGTCGTGGCGGCCGGGCGGGCCGGCCAGCGGAACCGCCAACGCGCTCCGCCGCACGCTCGAGCGGGGTGCCGCATCGCTGTCGCCCACCGCGCGATCCCTCTACACGGGTCTCGTGATCGGCGACGATCGCGCCCAGCCCGCCCCCCTGGCCGACGACTTCCGCGGCGCCGGCCTCACCCACCTCCTTGCCGTGTCGGGGCAGAACGTGGCCTTCGTGCTGGCTGCGGTCGGACCGATCCTCCGACGCCTCCGGCTGTGGCCTCGGCTCGCGCTCACCCTGGTCGTCATCGGGATGTTCGGGGTCGTCACCCGGTTCGAGCCGTCGGTGCTGCGTGCTGCCGCGATGGCCACCCTGGCCACGACGTTGGTGACGATCGGCGGTCCGGCGTCGCGCCTGCGCGTTCTGTGTCTGGCCGTGACCGCGCTGCTCGTGGTCGATCCGCTCCTCGTGCGCTCGATCGGCTTCCAGCTCTCTGCGGCGGCCACCGGCGCCATCGTGCTGCTCGCTCCCCGGCTGGTCGGCGTCCTCCCCGGGCCGGTCGCGGTGCGCGAAGCACTGGCGGTCACCATCGCGGCGCAGCTCGGTGTCGCCCCCGCGCTCCTGGTCGTCTTCGGCCCGCTGCCGGTCGCATCGTTGGTCGCCAACCTCCTCGCTGTGCCCGTGGCCGGGCTGGTGATGGTGTGGGGGCTCACGGGAGGGCTGCTGGCGGGCGTGCTCGGGGGCGAGGTCGCTGCGGTCCTCCACGTGCCCACCCGCCTCGCTCTGATGTGGGTGGCCGAGGTCGCGCACCGCGCCGCGGCCCTGCCGCTCGGCCAGCTGGGCACGCGTCACGTTGCCGCGTTGGCCGCGGGGTTCGGGCTCGCGATGTGGGCCCGCCCGCCGGTGGCACGGCTGGGCCGCGCGCTGGCGCTCGGTGCCGTGTCGACGGCGGTGCTCACTGCACAGGCACCGGCGCCGTTGCGCGCCCAGCTCGGTGCGGGGATCGTGCGCTGGCACCACGGCTCCACCGAGGTGATCGTGATCGGCGGAGCCGGTGGGCGCACGATCCTCTCCGCCGCCACCGCGCTGGCGGCCCTGCGCGAGGTCGGCGTGGGGTCGATCGACCTCCTGGTCGTTGCCGACGCATCGGTGCCGTCCCACGTGGCGCCCACCATCGAGGCCCGCCACGCGATCGGTGCCGTCGTCGTCGCCGGCGGCGCCGATCCGCCGCTGGTGCAGGCGCCCGTGGCGATCTCCCCTCGGCCGTCAGCGGTGGTCCAGGTCGGATCCCTCGACGTGCGCTTCACCGCCACCGCGGACCGTCTCGTCGTCGAGGCGTCGCCGCGCGGGCCGCCCGAGGTCGCGGTGGGAGCACCGCGGTAGGTTCGGCGCCGTGACCGATCTCCCGTGGCGCGTGGTGTACGGCCTGCCATGCCCCGACCTCGCGCTCGGACCTCACCGCTTCGACATCCGTCACCGTGCGCTCGTGATGGGGATCCTGAATCGCACGCCCGACTCGTTCTTCGACCAAGGCGGGTACTACGACTTCGACGCGTTCCTCACCAAGGCCGAGCAGCTCGTCACCGAGGGGGCCGACGTCCTCGACGTCGGTGGCGTGAAGGCCGGCCCGGGCCCGGGGGTGGGGGAGGCCGAGGAGCTCGAGCGGGTGGTGCCGGCCATCGAGGCGCTGCGAGCCCGCTTCGACATCCCGCTCTCGGTCGACACATGGCGGGCCGCGGTGCTGCGTGAGGCGCTCGCCGCCGGCGCGGTGGTGGGCAACGACATCAGTGGGTTTGCCGACCCTGACTACCTCTCGATCGCGGCAGCGGCCGGCGCGTCGGTGGTCGCCACGCACATCAGGCTCGGTCCACGGGTGCCCGACCCGGAACCGGTGTACGACGAGCCGGTGGTCGACGCGGTCTGCCGCTTCCTCCAGGCCCGTGCCCGACAGGCGGAGGCGGCCGGCATCCCGAGCCAGCGGGTGATGATCGACGCCGGCCTCGACCTCGGCAAGACCGAGCCCCAATCGCTCGAGCTCCTCCGCGCGCACGACCGCCTGGCCACGCTGGGGTGGCCGCTGTTCCTGTCGGCGTCGAACAAGCGCTTCATCGGCGCCCTGCTCGGCACCGAGGTGACCGAGCGGCGAGAGGCATCGCACGCCGCCCACGCGCTCGGCATCGCCCTGGGCTCCCGCGTGCTCCGCGCGCACGACGTGCGCGGCGCTCGTCGCACCGCCGACGTGATGGCCGCCATCTTGCACGCCCGCTCCGAAGCGGCGGTGGCCGGGTGACCGCGCTCATCGCGCCCATCACCTTGTTGAGGGGTGACGACGCGGTGGTGCTCCGCGACGCGGTGCGTCAGCTCGTGGACGAGCTCGTCGGCGCCGAGGACCGAGCGCTCATGGTGGAGGAGGTCGACGTCGGCTCGCACTCGGTTGAGGACGATGTGCGAGATCCGCTCCTCGCGCTCGTCGATGCCGCTCAGACGCCTCCGTTCCTCACCGACTCGCGGGTGGTGGTGGGTCGGATGACGGAGAAGCGCGAGCGCAACGAGCTCGTGCAGCCGCTTGTCGACTACCTCGTGGATCCGCTGGACAGCACCCGCCTCGTGATCGAGTGGCAGGGAGGGAAGGTCCCCAAGGCGCTGGGCGAGGCCGTCACGCGATGCGGTGGCCAGATCGTCGACACGAGCCCTGGTCGCAAGGTGGGGGAGTGGGTCAACGAGCACCTGGCCGAGGCCGGGCTCAAGGTGGACAACGACGGCAAGAAGCGGCTGATCACCTGGGTGGGCGAGGAGCCGAGCCGACTGCTCGGCCTGATCGAGCTCCTCCGCTCCACCTTCGGGGCCGGCACGAAGATCACCGCTGCCGAGATCGAGCCGTTCCTCGGTGATGACGGCGGCGTGCCGCCCTGGGATCTCACCGACGCCATCGATCGGGGCGACCGCAAGGTCGCGCTCGACCTGCTCCAGCGGATGATCGGCCAGGGCGACCGCCACCCCTTCCAGGTGCTCGCCACCCTCCACACGCACTACGCCAGGATGCTGCGCCTCGACGGCTCAGATGCCACGGGCGAGCGCGAGGCCGCTGACATCCTGGGCATGAAGGGATCGACCTTCGCCGCCAAGAAGGCCCTGGGTCAGACACGGCGACTCGGTCACGAGCGCGTCGTCCGGGCGGTCGATCTCCTGGCGACCGCTGATCTCGACCTGCGCGGCGGAAAGGCCTGGCCAGCGCCGCTCGTGCTCGAGGTGCTCGTCGCCCGGCTGGCCAGCCTGGCGAAGTAGCGCCGAGGTCAGTCGGCCTTCGGGGCCAGCTTCTTCATGAGGCGGCTCTTGCGCCGTGACGCAGCGTTCTTGTGGATGACGCCCTTCGCCGCGGCCATGTCGATGCGCTTCACGGCCAAGCGGGTGAGCTCAGCGGCGTTCTCCGCGCCCTCGACAGCCGCGGCGGCGGCCACCTTGGTGCGCGTCTTGAGCTCGCTGCGGACCGCCTTGTTGCGCTCGGCGCGCTTCACGGTCTGGCGGTTGCGCTTGATCTGGCTCTTGATGTTGGCCATGACGTCCTCTACTGCTGAATCGAACCGACGGATCGTACCGGTGATCGTGGGTTCGCGTCACATCCGCTCGCACCGGTAGCGTGCTGACTCCCCCTATGGACCTGAGCTTGATCCGCTGCTTGTCGATCGTGGCGCACGTCGACCACGGGAAGAGCACGCTCGCCGACCGCATCCTCGAGCTGTGCGGCGCCGTCGACCCCCGAGACATGCGGGCGCAGTACCTCGATTCCATGGACCTCGAGCGCGAGCGCGGGATCACGATCAAGCTGCAGTCCGTTCGGCTCGACTGGCGCGACCACGTGATCAACCTGATCGACACGCCTGGCCACGTGGACTTCGGCTACGAGGTGTCCCGCTCGCTGGCCGCGTGCGAGGGCGTGATCCTGCTCGTCGACGCCGCGCAGGGCATCGAGGCCCAGACGCTGGCCAACTGCTACCTCGCCATGGAGAACGACCTCGAGATCGTGGCCTGCATGAACAAGATCGACCTGCCGGCCGCCGAGCCCGATCGGTGCGCCGCCGAGATCGAACAGGTCCTCGGCATCCCGGCGAGCGAGATCCTGCGCATCAGCGCCAAGACCGGCGACGGCGTGCCGGAGCTGCTCGACGCCGTGATCGAGCGCATCCCCGCTCCGGTCGGCGAGGCCACCGACCCGCTCCAAGCGCTGATCTTCGACTCGTACTACGACAGCTACCGAGGCGTCGTGTCGTCGGTCCGCGTCATGAACGGCGTGCTCAAGACCGGGAGCAAGCTGCGCTTCATGCAGGCGGGCGCCACCCACGACGCCGACGAGATCGGTGTGCGTCGCCCCGACCACACGCCGGTGGCGTCGCTCGGCCCGGGCGAGACGGGCTACCTGATCGCGGGCATCAAGGACGTGCGCGAGGCCCGGTCCGGCGAGACCGTCACCGAGGCCCAGCGCCCCGCCGCGGTGGCCCTCGACGGCTACCGCGACCCCAAGCCCATGGTGTTCTGCGGGCTCTACCCGATCGACGGCGACCAGTTCTCCGACCTGCGAGACGCCCTCGAGAAGCTCGGTCTGAACGACGCCAGCTACACCTACGAGCCCGAGACCTCCGGTGCGCTCGGCTTCGGGTTCCGCTGCGGCTTCCTCGGCCTGCTGCACATGGAGATCATCCGTGAGCGACTCGTGCGCGAGTTCAACCTCGACCTGATCGCCACGTCGCCCTCGGTGGCCTACCTCGTGCACAAGACGGACGGCTCGGTCGTCGAGGTGCACAACCCGGCTGACCTGCCCCCGATGGTGGAGATCGACCACATCGATGAGCCGATGCTGACCTGCACGATCCTCACGCCCAAGGACTACACGGGCACGGTGATGGACCTCTGCCAGACGCGGCGGGGCGAGATGAAGAAGCTCGAGTACCTCTCCCCGGAGCGCGTCGAGCTCGTCTACGTCATCCCGCTCGCCGAGGTGGTGCGCGACTTCTTCGACCAGCTCAAGAGCCGAACCCAGGGGTACGCCTCGCTCGACTACGAGTCGGCGGGCTACCTCGCGTCCGATCTCGTGAAGGTCGACGTGCTCCTCAACGCCGTGCCGGCGGACGCGTTCTCCACGATCCTGCACAAGGACCGGGCCCAGGAGTACGGCAAGAAGATCTCCGAGAAGCTCCGTGAGCTCATCCCGCGTCAGATGTTCGACGTGCCGATCCAGGCCGCCATCGGTGGCCGGATCATCAGCCGCGAGACGGTGAAGGCCAAGCGCAAGGACGTGCTCGCCAAGTGCTACGGCGGCGACATCACCCGCAAGCGCAAGCTGCTCGAGAAGCAGAAGGAGGGCAAGAAGCGGATGAAGAACATCGGCCGCGTCGAGGTCCCCCAGGAAGCCTTCATCGCCGCCTTCAAGCTCGAAGACTGAGCCGCTCCGGCAGGTCGAGGATCGAGTCGAGTCGATGCTCCTCGGGGATGTCGTGTTGCCACCTGGGGTCGATCAGCAGCGCGTGCATGCCCATCGTGCGGGGTCCGTCGTAGTCGGGGACCCGGGTATCGCCAACGAAGGTCGCGGTGGTGGGGTCGACCTGCATGGCGTCGAGCGCCGCGCGGTAGATCGATGGGTGGGGCTTGCGCCAACCGACCTCGACACTTGTGATCACGGTTTCGATGTGGCGTGACACGGCCGTGGCGGCGAGGTGCTCGGGAACCAGGCTCGGGTGGTGCGTGTTCGTGACAACTGCCAGTCGGTAATCACGGGCGAGCTCGGCGAGGACACCGGCGACGCCCGCGATCGGCGTGACGCCGGCATTCCATTCGTCGATGTAGGTGGCGACGAGCTGGTCCACTTGGTCGCTCGTCGTAGGACGGTCCAGTACCTCGGCGAGGAACTCGGTGGCGAGCTCGTACATCGAGAACTCCCGGTCGTCGAGATCGCTGACGGCGTCGAAGGCAGCTGCGAGGTCCGACCACCGAGCGAGGAAGGCGGCGTACCCGAGCTCGCCCTCCCAGTCGAGGAGGAGCTGGTGGGACCGCTCGTAGCCCTGCGCGACACGGCTCGGCGAGTAGTCGACGAGGGTGCCGAAGAAGTCGAGGAGCACCACGTCCATCCCCCATCCTGCTCCAGCGCACGCTCTGTGGGGGCGAATGCACGGAGAATGACTGTCACACCTCGTATCTAGTGTGATGGGCATGGTGATGATGGAGATCCATCGAGAGATGGCTGCCCAGCGGGAGGCTCTGGCGGCCTTGCTGCGACGCATCGACCCCGACGAGCTGCTGGCCTCGCAGGCTCCCGCGCTGTGGCGCGAGCTCGACGTGATGGGGCGGCAGATCGCCGCCGCCAAGACCTTGGTGGCTCGCCGCGTGGAGGACTCGCACCGCTGGAAAGGCGAGGGGTTCGCCTCGCCCGCCGAGTACCTCGCCGCGCACGGCGGCACCTCGCTGTCGTCGGCCAGAGCCGAACTTGAGATGTCCAAGGCGCTTCCCACGCTGGCGGCTACCCGCTGCGCGCTGGTCGACGGCAGCGTCTCGCCGCAGCAGGGCGCCCTGATCGCGGATGCCGCAAAGGTGAACCCGGCGGCGGAGCGATCGCTGCTGGAGTCGGCGGCGAAGCACAGCTTCAAGGAGCTGAAGGATCATGCCCAGCGCGCCAAGGCGGCTGGCGACTCTGATCCCGAGGCGACCCAGCGGCGCATCCACCAGCACCGCCGTCTGGTCGAGTTCATCGATGCCGAAGGCGCGTGGAACCTCCAGGCGCGCGGCACGGTTGCCGACGGCGCCAAGATCCACGCCGCCCTTGCCCCGATCATCGAGGAGCGGTTCCGCGCCAACCGCACCGCCGGGAAGCGCGAGACCGGTGAGGCCAACGCGTTCGACGCACTGGTCGAGCTCAGCACGCGCGTCGGTGGCAGCAAGCGCGGGCGCTACCTGGGTTTGATCCGGTGCGACCTTCACGCGCTACAGCGTGGGGTGACAGCGGGCGAGGAGATCTGCGAGATCGCCGGCCTTGGCCCGATCCCCGTCCGGACGGCGGTGGATCTGCTCGGGGATGCCACCTGGAAGCTCGTCATCACCCGCGGGGTGGACGTCCTCAACGTCACAACGCTGAGCCGCAAGGCCACCGCCGCGATGTTGGCCGCGCTGGTGTGGCGGTCGCCTGCCTGCACTGTCGAGGGCTGTGGGCGAACCATTCTGCAGATCGACCATCGGGTGCCCTTCGCCGACTCGCGTCACACCACGCTGGCGGAGCTCGACCCGCTCTGCCCGCACCACCATGACCTCAAGACCTACGACGGCTGGGAGCTGATCCAAGGCAGCGGTGTGCGACCGATGGTGCCGCGAGAACACCCTGGGCATCCTGGCAGCGGCCAGCCCGCCGAGCCGCCGTAGCGCTTGTCCTTCCTCGCCCTACATCGCCCATTGGGCTTGCGCGCTCCGGCTGCCGCACGGCTGTCGACGGCGCCCCCACACACAACTTGAGGAGTCATCGAATGATCCACTTCATGCCGTCCAACGAGGCCCCTGGTCTTCGCGCGGCCGCAGGCAAGTGCCCCCCGGCGCCGTTCGCCTCGACCTGCCAGGGAGGTGGCCGTGGCCGTCTGCTCATGGTGTGAGCGCGAGATGCTGACCGCTGCGTCGTGTGCTGTCGAGGTTCTCCATGCCAGCGGTCAGGAGCAGCGAATGGTGCGGTACGGAGCAGAGAGCGGGTGGGTTGGTCGGATGCGAGGCCGCTGCGGCGACTGTGGGGTCAAGCGCGACGGGTGGCACCACCCCGGGTGCGACCTGCAGCAGTGTCCACGTTGCCGGGGGCAGATGCTCAGCTGTGACTGCCGCTACGACGAGGACGGCGACGAGCCCGACACGGATGAGGACTGGTGAGAGGGCCGTACCCCCGCATGTCGGGCCACTCGTCGGGCCCAGAGGAGCATCGGGACCTGCAACGGCGTGCGCGCCCACACCAACCAGTCCTCCAGTGAGCTGGGTCGGCCGACGTCGATGGTCATCTGCACGTTGGCGGGGTACACCGCGATGAACAGCAGCAGCGTGGCCCAGCCGCCGATGCGTGCGGTGCGTCGATTGGCGACGAGGGCCGCACAGGTCAGCTCGGCGACTCCGCTCAGGTGGGTGGTCGTGCGCGGCGCGCCCGGCATCCAGCTCGGCACGATGTCGTCGAAGAACCGTGGGTTGGCGAAGTGCATCACGCCGGCGAACCCGACGAACGCGACCAGTCCGAGCCGGAAGCGTCGAGCGCGGGAGTCCTCAGGAGCCATCCCGGCACGGTAGGTCGTGCGCGAGCATCGACCGCATGACGCCGCTGCAGATGCGCTTCCGAGAGGTGGTCACCGACCTCGCGCCGGGTGAAGTCGTGTCCTACGGCGAGGTGGCCCGACGGGCCGGGCGACCCGGGGCAGCGCGGGCGGTCGGCGGCTTCCTCGCTGAGCATGGCGGCGGACTGCCGTGGTGGCGAGTGGTCCGAGCTGACGGTTCACTTGCCGCGCACAAGCCCGCCGACCAGCAACGTCGTCTCCGGGCCGAGGGCGTCGACGTGGTGCGCGGGCGCGTGCTCGACGCCTTGCCGTGACGGGCGACGAGTCAGGGGTCCGTGATCACCAGCCGGTAGCCGTGGTCGTACCTGTTCAGCTCGAGCAGGTCGTGGTGTCGCTCATGCCAGCGTCCGCTCGCGAGATCGGCCTCGAGTGCCGCCACCATGCGGCCGACGACGGGGGGGTCTAGTAGCGCGAGGCCCGAGATCGCGGCACGCACGGTCGGGTCGACGTACTGCTCTGGGCGGCGCCAGTAGGCGGCGAAGAATCCGTCGATCCAGTCGTGCGGTACCACGACCGGCTCGACGGCGACGAATCGCCGACCTCCCAGCTCGTACGAGCCCGTACCGGCGCCGACGTCGAGGACGGTGGTCGCGTCGCCCAGCGCCTCGTCGATCGCCGAGAAGATGCGTGGGTCGGGCCGACGACGCGCAGCGTAGGTCGCGCCGATCTGGTCATAGATGGCCGCATTCGCCTGCACTAGAGCACTCCTGCCGGGAGCCGCGCGATCAGCTCGTCGGGCGTCATCGAGGCCGGCGGGGCACCGGCTCGGGCCAGGTGGTTGGCCGTGCGCTGCAGGAGCTCGTTGACCGGCGTGGTCACACCATGCAGGCGGCCGAGCAGCACGATCTCGCCGTTGAGTGTGTCGGCCTCGATGCTCCCCGCGCCGCGAGCCAGGCTCTGCCACGACGATCCACCGCCGCGCCGTTCGCCGGCGATGCGGCGGATCGAGATGAGGTCGCCGCGCCGGGCCGCCTCCTCCTCGTCGGAGGCGACGTCGATGCCGGCGCGCTCCAGCACGCGCACGCCTTCGGCTCGCGCGGCGAGGTAGAGGTCGCTGGCGCGACCGATCGGTCCGCAGGCCGCCTCGAGCGCGTTCCCGAGGTTCATCAGCAGCTTCGACCACTTGAACCGCATCACGGTGGGATCCGCGATCGAGCTGAACGTCGACGACGCGAATGCGGCAGCGGTGGCGATCGCGATGTCGTCCACGCCCGTGGGGTAGCGGCCGACGTCGAGGATGCCGCTCACCGGCGCCGACGAGCACTCGACCACCCCCGGCTCGAGGTAGGTGGCCGGGCACATCACCGGCACCGCGTACACCCGGGCGGTGTGGCGCAGCGCTCGGCGCTCGTTCTCGACGCCGTTCTGGAGGCACACGATGGGCAGGTCGGCGGGACCGTGCGCGAGCGAGTCGAGCGCCACCTGCGTGTCCTGGCCCTTCACCGCGAGCAGCACCACGTCGTCGTCGCCGAAGGTGAGCGAGGCCGGGTGGTCGACGACGGGCACCGGCACCCGCACCTCGTCGTCGGGGGAGCGGACGAGCAGCCCCTGGGCCTCGATGGCGGCGCCATGCGCACCGCGAGCCACGAGCACGACGTCGTGGCCGAACTGGGCCAGTCGGCCGCCCACCACCCCTCCGATGGCCCCTGCGCCGACCACGACGAATCGCATGGCTGCGAGCCTGCCACCCCCAGACCTGCTCTGCCGGGCTGGCACTCGGTAGCATCGAGTGCCAGGACCACACCATGCTCGACGAACGCAAGGCCGCCATCCTCCGGGCCGTCGTGGAGGAGTACATCGACACCGCGCAGCCGGTGGGGTCCGCGCACGTCGTGAAGTCCTCGGGCGTCGCGGTGTCGTCGGCCACCGTCCGCAACGACATGGCCACGTTGGAGTCCGAGGGCTACCTCAGCCAGCCGCACACGAGCGCCGGTCGGATCCCCACCGAGAAGGGCTATCGCTTCTTCGTCGACAACCTCGGCGCCCCCGCCACCCTCAAGGGCTCCGATGCCGTGCAGGTCCGCTCGTTCTTCGAGAAGGCCCACGGCGAGATCGAAGGGATGCTGCAGGACACGTCCCGCCTCCTCGGCGACCTCACCAGCTATGCGGGGGTGGTGGTGGGGGCCCCGCAGAGCGAGGCCACGATCCGATCCGTCCAGATCGTCAGCCTCACGCAATCCTCCGCCTTGGTCGTGGCCGTGCTGTCGAACGGAGCGGTCGAGAAGCACACGCTTGACCTCACCGAGGGCGGACCACCGCTCAGTGCGGGCGTGGGTGAGGAGCGCGTCGGCGCGGCGTCGGCACATCTCGCGGCGCACCTCCTCGGATCGGCCCGCACCAAGGTCCCGAAGCCCCCGCGCACCGGCGACGCGGCCACCGATGCCCTCTGCGACCTCGCCGCCGCATCGTTGCGCGCGGCCGTGGGAGACGACCCCGACCAGGTCTTCGTCGGAGGCACGTCCCGCATCGCTCGGGCCTTCGACGCCATCGAGACCGTGCGCGAGGTGCTCGGCATCCTCGAGCAGCAGTACGTCGTCGTCACGCTGCTGCGCGACGTGATGGACCGCGGGCTCCAGGTCGCGATCGGCACCGAGACCGGGATGGCCCCGTTGGCCGACTGCGCGCTCATCGTGTCGCCGTACCAGATCGAGGGCGAGCCGGTCGGCACGATCGGGGTGCTCGGTCCTGCGCGGATGGACTACCCGCAGGCACTCGCGGCGGTGGCCGTCGTGAGCCATCGCCTCTCCCAGCGTCTCAGCGAGGGCTAGGTGGCCGACGACTACTACGAGCTGTTGGAGGTGCCTCGCACCGCGACGGCCGACGACATCAAGCGGGCGTACCGGCGGCTCGCACGAAAGCTCCATCCCGACACCAACCCCGACCCCACCGCGTCTGACCGCTTCAAGCACGTGGCCCAGGCCTACGAGGTGCTCTCCGACCCGGAGAAGCGACAGCGGTACGACCGCTTCGGGCCGGATGGCGTGAGCGCCGGGGCCGGCGGCTTCAGTGGCGGCGGCATCAACGACATCTTCGAGGCCTTCTTCGGTGGGGCCAGCGTGTTCGGTGGCGGCGGCCGCGGGCCGAGCGGCCCGCCCCGGGGGCCCGATCTCGAGGTGGTCGCCGACCTCCCGTTCGACGAGGCGATCTTCGGCACGCGTCACCAGATCGACGTCCGGACAGCCGTGCCGTGCGACTCGTGCGAGGCCACTGGCGCCGCACCCGGCACGCAGCCGATCACCTGTCTCGAGTGCGCGGGCACGGGTCAGGTCCAGCGCGTTCGTCAGTCGTTCCTCGGACAGATGGTGACCAACTCCGTGTGTCCCCGGTGCGGTGGTCACGGGCGGATGATCAGCGACCCGTGCCCGGATTGCGCCGGCGACGGCCGTCGGGTCGAGGAGCGCACCTACACCGTCGACATCCCCGCCGGGGTCGACACCGGCTCCACGCTGCGGCTCACCGGACGAGGGGCGGCCGGGCCTCGCGGTGGCGGCAACGGAGATCTCTACGTGCACGTGCGCGTGCAGCCGCACGATCGCTTCACGCGGGAGGGTGTCGACCTGCACTGCGATCTTCCGATCTCGTTCGCGCAGGCTGCGCTCGGCGCCCATCTGAAGTTCGACACCCTCGACGGCACCGAGGATCTCGTCATCCCGAAGGGAACGGCCACCGGCCGCGAGTTCCGGCTCCGCGGGCGCGGCGTGCCGCACCTCGAGCATCGAGCCCGCGGCGATCTCATCGTGCACGCGGTGGTGGACGTCCCCACCGACCTCACCGCAGACCAGGAGCAGCTGCTCCGCGAGTTCGCGGCGCAGCGCGGCGACGACGTCGCCCCCGCGGACGAGGGGTTCCTGTCGCGCATCCGTTCCGCGTTCCGCTAGTCCGATGCATCCCGCCGACCATCCCGGCCCGATGGTGTTCGTCGACGACCTGGACGCACCGGTGCTCTCCGACACCGATCGTCACCACCTCGGGCGGGTGCTTCGTCTGCGAGACGGGGACCCGCTCGTGCTCGGTGACGGTCGCGGGCGCTGGTGCACGAGCGCGCTCGGCGATCACCTCGAAGCGCTCGGCCCGATCCACGTGGCCGCGCCATCGGTCCCAACGCTCACGGTCGGGTTCGCGCTGGTGAAGCGGGGCAAGCCCGAGGTCATCGTGCAGAAGCTCACCGAGCTCGGCATCGATCGCATCGTGCCGTTCCAGGCCGAGCGTTCGGTGGTGCGGTGGGACGACGACAAGGCGGTGAAGGCGGTCGAGCGTCTGCGCCTGGTGGCGCGTGAGGCCGCGATGCAGTGCCATCGCCCGCACCTTCCGGAGGTGGCGGCGCTGGCCGAGCTCCGCGACCTGGCCCGCGAGCCCGGGGCCGCCCTGGCCGACCGCGGCGGCAGCCCCCTCACGGCGCAGCATCGCCTCGTCCTGGTGGGCCCCGAGGGCGGCTGGGCCCCCGAGGAGCGCCCCAACGGAGTACCGACGGTAACCCTTGCCGGGAACGTGCTGCGGGCCGAGACGGCGGCGATCGTGGCCGGCGCGCTCAGGGCCATGCTGCGCGACCCCGACGTCTAGGCCGAACGACCCAGATTGGTCACTCAGCGTGGTTGCCTTCCGCGCGGCACGCGCGTACTGTGGGTCCCGCGCAGAGCGCCAGTGACGCGCTAGACAATTCCTGTGATCGCGCCGGACAGAAGCCGGAACGGCAGGCAGCGAGTCCTGGGAGGGACAGCGATGAGCGAGGTCGAGGGCGAAGCGGACGAGCCTGGCGCATACGCCGGAAAGGTCGGCACCCGCCTCCGGGCGATCCGACGGCAGAAGCGTCTGTCGCTCCAGGATGTCGAGGCCACCTCCAGCCAGGAGTTCAAGGCCTCGGTGCTCGGTGCCTACGAACGCGGCGAGCGGGCCATCTCCGTGCCGCGCCTCCAACGGCTGGCGCGCTTCTACCGCGTGCCGGTCGACCAGCTCCTGCCGGGCGACGATGGCCCGGACTTCGGCCCCCGCCCGGGTGACGCCGACCTCGTGATCGATCTCGAGCGCGCCGGGCGCGACGAGAAGGTGAAGCTCGACCTCACCGCGATCGAGCGCATGGAGGGAACCGAGGCCGAGATGCTCTCGCGCTACCTGCGCATGGTGCAGGTGCAGCGCGGCGACTTCAATGGTCGAGTGCTCACCGTGCGACGCGACGACCTGCGCGCGATCGCCTGCATCCTCGACGTCACCCCCGACCTCGTCGCGGCGCGGCTCGACGCGCTCGGCATCGTGTTCACCCCGGCGCCGGTGTCGGTGATCGAGTCCGTCCCGAGCTGAGCACACCCGACGCCTCCACGCAGTTCGGCGTCTACCTCCACATCCCGTTCTGCGCGGCGCGCTGCGACTACTGCTCGTTCGCGACGTGGACGGATCGGCATCACCTCACCGCCGCCTACCTGAACGCCTGTCGCGCCGACGTCGACCGGCTCGTGGCGGCCGGGATGCCCGAGGCAACGTCCATCTTCGTCGGCGGCGGCACCCCGTCGATGGTGCCGGCGGACGAGCTCGTGGAGGTGCTGGCCCGCATCCCGCGAACGACGGCGTGCGAGGTCACGGTGGAGTGCAACCCGGACAACGTCACGCGCGACCTCGTCGACACCTACGTCGCCGGCGGTGTGAACCGCCTGTCGTTCGGTGTGCAGTCGACCTCCGCGCACGTGCTCGCCGCGCTCGGCCGCACCCATGATCGCGACAACGTCCTGCGCGCCGTGGAGATCGCACGGGAGGTCGGCGTGTCGTCGTTCAACCTCGATCTGATCTACGGCGGCGTCGGCGAGTCGCTCGACGACTGGTGCGCCACCCTCGACGACGTCATCGCTCTCGACCCTCCGCACATCTCCGCATACGCGCTCACGGTCGAGGCGGGCACGCCGCTCGCCGCCGACGTCGACCGTCATCCCGACGACGACGACCAGGCCGACAAGTACCTCGCCGCGGTCGACGGGCTCGGCGCGGCAGGCTACCAGTCCTACGAGATCTCGAACTGGGCACGGCCCGGGCACGAGTGCCGCCACAACCTCCTCTACTGGACGATGGGGGAGTACCAGGGCATCGGCTGTGCGGCGCACTCGCACCGCGCCGGCCGTCGGTTCTGGAACCTCCGCACCCCCGATCGCTACATCGAGGCGGTCACGACGAACGTGTCGGTGGAGGCGGCCGACGAGTACCTCGACGACGACGGCCGCGCCCTCGAGGCGCTCCAGCTGTCGCTGCGGACCACCCGCGGCGTGCCCCGCGACGCGCTCGACATCGAGGCGATCCCGGGCCTCGTCGAGGCCCACCCCGACGACCCCGATCGCCTGGTGCTCACCGTGCCCGGTCGGCTCCTCGCCAACGAGGTGGCCCTCCGGCTCCGCCTCCCCGGTGGTTCTCCTGCTCAGTAGATTGCTCTAGACACCTTTCAGCATCTTTCATATCGTGTCGGCGTGAGCCACACCTGCGAGGTCCAGGCCGAGGGATCCGAGGCGATCGTCGTGCGCCGAGCAACTGGGCCGGCCGACGTCGCCCACCTCCGTGCCATCGGGGAGCGCCTCGCGGCGGCCGCCCATCCGGGTGTGGTCGAGGTGGTTCGCTCGACGGGAGACAGCGACTGGTGGGAGCTGCGTCTTGCCTTCGCTGGCCAGCCGGTGGACCGTCTTGGGCGCCTCACGGTGGAACAGGTGGCCGGGGTCGCCGCAGCGGTCACCACCACCCTGGCCGACCTCCACGCGGTTGGTGTGGTGCATGGGCGCGTCGAGGCATCGCACGTCCTGGTCGGGCCACACGGTCGCCCGGTGCTGTGCGGCTTCGCTCCCGTGGACGACCCTGCGGTCGGTCCGCCGGACGACGTTGCGGGCGTCGGCGCGTTGATCGTCGCGCTCCTCGGCGTCGATGCCGAGCTCGAACCCATCCCCGATCATCGGTGGCGACGCAGAGCCCAGTGGACGGGGTGGGCGCGGCGCTCGTTGTTGCTCGTCGCCGACCAGGCGTGCGCCGAGCCGCCCACGCGTCGACCCACTGCGGCCCGGCTCGCGGCGGCCATCGCCGAAGCGGTGCCCGGCGCCACCCTCCTCCCTGAGTCGGCCGACCCCCAGCCGACCGCTGTGCCGATGCCGTCGAGCGATCCCTTCGACTCGCTCCGTCCCCAACACGACGAGCCGCCGGCGCGGACGCGCCGCCTTCCGGGCCTCGTGGCCGCCATGGTGCTCGTGTTGGCACTCGGCCTCGGCGCAGCTCGGCTGGCGCCCACGATCCTCGCCGCACCAAGCGTCACGACGATCTCCCAGCCCACCACGACGACGATCTCCGAGCCCACCACGACGTCGTCCACGGCACCCCGGAGGTCGGGGTGCGCCTCCGCGCCCCCGACAGCGGGGTGCCGGGGCGAGATCGGGGTGTCGGGCACCCTCGTGGCGGTTGGCGAGCTGCGCTACGAGGTGGGGCAGCCCGGCGATCAGGTGGCGGTGGGCGACTGGGACGGTGACGGGCTTCGCACCGCAGCGGTGCTGCGCCCCGCCACCGGGGCCGTGTTCGTGTTCTCGTCGGGGCCCGACGATGCCGACGTCACGGTCCCCGCCCTCGACGTCGTGCGCGGCGGCATCGAGCTCGTCGTGGAGGATGGCGAGGCGTTCGACGCGCTCGTCGTCCTTCGGTCCGACGGCTCGCGCGCGACGGTCGCCGCGGATGGGGTGCGGTGATGGCGAGTCGCCGCAGAGCCCTCGCGGCGGTCGCCGGCTTCGGCGTGCTGCTTGCCGCGATCGCGCTCGCTGGCCGATCGGTCGGCCTTCCTCGCGCGGGTTCGTGGGGCGAGGCATCTGCCTGGTACGACGAGGTGGGCCCCGCACGGGCGGTCATCGGGGGCGCGTGCGTGATGGCGTTCGTCGTCGCTGGGTGGCTCCTCGCGGCGTCGCTCCTCCAGCTGTTCGCCGTCTGCGCCCCTACCCGCGGCCTGCGCGCGATGGCCGACCTGATCTCCCCGCGCTCGTTGCAGCGGCTCGTGTGCGGGCTCGCGGGCGTCTCCCTCACCGCGAGCCTCACCGTTGTCGCTCCGAGCGCGGGGTTCACCGGCGATTCGGGTGGGGAGGTGGCGGTGTTGCGACGTGTGCCTGGGGAACCGCCCGACGCGGGGTCCGCCACGCTGCGGCTCGCCCCGCCGGTGGAGGCGCCTTCGCCCCAGCCCGTCCCCGTGCCCGTGATGGTCGCCTCGGTCACGGTCGGCCCCGGCGACTCGCTCTGGTCCCTTGCTGAGGAGGCGCTCGTGGATGCCGGTGATCCGCACCCGTCGGAGGCCGGGGTCGCCTTGTACTGGCGACGCCTGATCCGTGAGAACCGCCGCGTCCTCGTGGTGCCCGACAACCCC
>JBQTKH010000158.1:0-32703 GCA_052386335.1 Microthrixaceae bacterium | reverse complement strand
GGCGCGCTCCCCCCACCCGCCAGCCCATCAGGCAACATCCCCACCTCGGCGCCGAGTGCGCACCTGGGTGGTGCGGGCAACCCTCGTCGTTCTTGCGGCGATCGTTCTGGCCACTGGCGTGACCGTGGCGATGGTCCTGCCGCTGCGGTCGTCCGTGCCGGAGACGACCTCCTACTCCCGGCGAGCAGATGCCGGGCCGATCGTCGCGGTCGACGCCGAGGCCGTGTCCTCGTGGGTGTTCGTCGCAGTGATCGCGTCCGAGGACCAGCGCTTCGCAGCACACCAGGGGATCGACGCCGCGGTGACGCGCGACCTGGCGGCTCGGGCTGTCAGCGGCGAACGGACACGTGGCGGGTCGACCATCTCCCAGCAGCTCGCCCGAAACCTGTGGCTCACGCCATCTCGATCGTGGGCCCGCAAGGGCGTCGAGGCCTGGCTGGCGCTCGGCCTGGACCGGATGCTCGACAAGTCCCGCGAGCTGGAGCTGTACGTCAACGTCGTCGATTGGGGCCACGGCACCTTCGGCATCTGTCGCGCGGCGTGGCGGTTCTTCGGGGTTCCGCCGGTGCGGCTCACGCAGCAGCAGGCCGCGCTGCTGGCCACGGCCTTGCCAGACCCGGCGGACCGCAACCCTGCCGCGCCCGACGCGCGCCATCGCGATCTCGCCACCGGGCTCGTCCTGCGGATGCAGACGACGCCCGGCTACCACAACACCACGGTGCTCGAGGCAGTCGGACTCCCGCTGGATCCGATCCCAACGCTGGCCGACCAGACCTGCGACCGCCCCCCACCCGACGCTTGAGCAGGCTGTGCTCGTGTCGATCGTCGGCCTGCTCGTCGCGGTCGTCTGAGCACGCGATCTGCCATACCCCGACGACCCGATCGACGAGGCGCCCACGGTCGACGTCAACACGACGATCGAGAAGCGAGCGGCCGTGATCAACGCCGTGCTCGAGCTGGGCTCCGCCACTGCATGAGCATCATCGAGTCCATTCTCGGGTCGACGCGCTGCAGGGCTGAGCGATCGTGGCGGGGCGCTACACGCGGGCTGCGAGCTGGTCGCGGGTGAAGCGCTTGGCGCCACCTCGCACGAGCAGCAGCGCCACCAACCAGATCACTGCGCCGATCGCGATCGCCACCGGCAGGGGCGCCAGCAGCAGCCCGCTCGACTGGCCCACCGACAGGAAGATCAGCGGGAGGATCACCGCGCCACCGAGCTGATTGGCCTCCTGGCTCGTCTTGGCTCGGGCCGACACGCGCACCATCACCGCCAGCCCGAGCGTCGCCACCGCGGGCCCCACCCACAGGATCATCACCAGCCACAGCTGCGTCGGCACGAAGATGCGGTGCAGCACCGGCCACGCCACCCCGTTGGCGACGATGCAGAAGAAGATGAACCCGATCCACGACACCGCGATCGCCGGGATGAACGCGGTGAGCAGCTTCGCCCGGAACAGGTCGCGCTCGGCGATCGGCAGGTGCAGGAGCGACTCGAGGGTCTTGCGCTCCTTCTCCCCGGCGAACGCGTCGGCGGCCAGCACCGCGGACACCATGAGCGGCACGATCAGGAACAGGGGGGCCAGCAGGTAGCCGTTCACGAGCACGATGAGCTGCTCGTTGGCCGGCAGGTCGAGGATCGGACGGGCCAGGTCGCCGGGCATCGAGCTCAGGATCCGGCTCACGTCCGGGTTGTCCGCCGCGCGGGCGCTCAGCCCCACGAACAAGGGCAGCACGATCATCAGCAGCGCCGGCACCGCCAGCATCGGGATCACCACCGCCTTGGACCGACGCACCGCGATGAGGTCCTTGGCGATGATGGCGCGGATCACCGGGCCACTGCGCGCCGCCGACGGGGCTGGTGCGGTCGGTGCGATCGGCCCGGCAGGTGCGGTGGGTGCGGTCACCGTCCGCCTCCGACGGCGCCGCTCAGCATCGCCGCCGTCGACAGCGCCGCGTCGCGTCCCTCCGCGACCGCGATGCGCGCCTCGACCGCGAAGTACACGTCCTCCAGCGACGGCGGGCGGGCCGACGCGCCGTAGACCGGCACGCCCCGCTCCACGAGCGTGCGCACCACCACCGGCACGTCGTCCCGACGCTCGAGGCGCACCACCGCCCCGC
The DNA here is from genome assembly GCA_052386335.1 of Microthrixaceae bacterium. Classification (GTDB taxonomy): domain Bacteria; phylum Actinomycetota; class Acidimicrobiia; order Acidimicrobiales; family VFJN01; genus VFJN01. Next base: position 30,585 of record JBQTKH010000158.1, on the reverse strand, counting down.
TCGGCAGCGGCGCCACGCGGGCCACGAACGGGAGCTGCTCGAGGGCGGCGCTCGTCGAGGCGTCGATGGGCGCGCCCAGGTCGATCTCGGCGTCGATGCCATCCCACATCTCCGCCGCGATCTCCTCCGGGCGCCCGAACGCGTGCAGCGAACCGCGGTGCAGCACCGCCATGCGATCGGCCAGCCGGCCCGCCTCCCCGAGGAAGTGCGTGCACAGCACGATCGTGCGGCCATGGGTGGTGGCCAGCTCGCCGATCAGATCGATCACGTCACGGGTGGCCGCCGGGTCGAGGCCCGAGGTGGGCTCGTCGAGGAACAGCACCTCCGGGTCGTGCAGCAGCGCTCGGGCCAGGGCCAGCCGCTTGCGCTGACCCGTGGAGGTTCCCTGCACGGGCACGTCGGCCCGGTCGGCCATGCCGAAGCGCTCCAGCAGGTCCATCGTGCGCCGCGCCGCCCACGCTCGGTCGAGGCCGCGCATGCGCGCCGTCAGCTCGAGGTTCTCGCGGGCGGTCAGCCGCTCATCGAGGCCGGCGTGCTCGGTGAGCACCCCGGTGATGCGACGCACCGTGTTGCCGTCGACGGCCGGGTCGATGCCCAGCACCGAGGCCCGCCCACGGTCCGGCGTGAGGATCCCGTTCAGCAGGCGGATCGTCGTGGTCTTGCCGGCACCGTTCGGGCCGAGCAGGGCGAGCACCTCGCCGGGCTGCACAGCCAGCGTGAGGCCGTCGAGGGCCATGCCGCTCGGGAACGACCGCGTGAGGTCGTGGGTCTCGATGGCCGGGGTCACAGGTCCAGTGTGGCGGGTTGCGTCACGAACTCAGCCGCGCTCGAGGGCGCGGAGGGGATCGAGCACCGCGGTGACCCGCGCTTCGTTGGGGTGCGGCTCGGGCGGCGGGGGCGGCGGGGGCGCCGTCGTGGTGGGGGAGGGCCCGGCGGGCTTCGGCTTCGGTGCGGCCGGAGCGGGCTGGGGCTTGGGGGCCGGGGCGGGCGCCGGTGCCGCCCCGCTGGGCTTGGCCATGAAGTTGTGCGTGGTCCACATGCGACCGTCGGGCGTCATCACCACGCCCACGCCCACGTAGTTCCACTCGGGGTCGACGAGGTTCTTGTAGTGGGCGGAGCTGTTGATGAACGCCTGCATCAGGCCGTCCACGTCGTAGCCCACGCCGACGTTCTCGCCGAGCTTCGTCCAGTTCCCCTTCACCTGGGAGCCCAGGTTCGGGTTGTGGGAGATGTCGCCGTTGCTCACCATCTGCTCGGTCCAGTTGCGGGCCACGCCCACGAGCTCGCCCGACACCTGCAGCTGGCTGAGGCCCTTCGACGCCCGCAGGCTGTTGATGCGGCCCACGAACTGCGACTCGAACTCCGGGGACGGCGACGCGGCCGACGTCGGTGCGGCCCCGGCGACGGGCATCGAGCGCTGTGCCAGCGACGTCGGTGCCAGCACCCCGCCGGTCACCACGAGCGCGGCCACGAGCGCGGGGAGCCCACGCGTGCGCGAACGGGAGCGGCGACCGACCATCACCCTGGTGATCGGGACGAACCGCCCACGGCTTGAGGAGGGCCCGAGGGGCGGCCACCCGAGTTCCGCAGTTCCCCGCCTGCTGTGATGGACTACCGCCCGATGAACCTGGCCTCGATCATTGATCCCCACCCCGACACCGCCACCGCGGTGATCTCCCGTGGCAAGACCACCACCTACGGCGAGCTGCGGGCGCAGACCGCCGGCCTGCGCGGCGGCCTCGCCGGGCTCGGCCTCGACCCCGGCGACCGCGTGGGCATCGTGGCCGCCAACAACTGGTACTTCGTGGTGTCGTACCTCGCCGTGCTCGGCGCCGGCTACGTCGCCGTGCCGCTCAACCCCACCAGCCCCGTCCCCGAGCTCCAGCATCAGCTCGCCGCGATCGGCGCCCGCGCCGTCATCGCCGGACCGTCCGCCAAGGCCACCGTCGGCGCGCTCGACCGTGCCGCGGTGCCCACGCTCGAGCACGTCATCTCGAGCACCGCCGATGACATCCCCGGCGCGATCCTGCTCGACGACCTCGTGGCCGCAACGCCGATCTCCGTCGTCGACCGGGCCAAGGACGACCTCGCCGTGCTCGTGTTCACGAGCGGCACCGCCGGCTCGCCCAAGGCCGCGATGCTCACCCACGGCAACCTCCTCGCCAACCTCGAGCAGTGCCAGGCCCTCCCCGGGCGGGCCCAAGGCGCCGACGACGTCGTGTTCGGCGTGCTGCCGCTCTTCCACATCTTCGGGCTCAACGTGGTGCTCGGGCTCACGTTCGTGGCCGGCGCCTCGGTGCTGCTCGTCGAGCGCTTCGACCCGCAATCCGCCCTCGAGTCGATCGCCAACCACGAGGTCACCATCGTGAGCGGCGCACCCGCCATGTGGGCGGCCTGGGCGGCGCTCCCCGGCACGCGACCCACCGCACTGTCCACCGTGCGTCTCGCCGCATCCGGCGCCGCCAAGCTCGACGTGCAGGTGCTGCGGGCGATCAAGGAGCGCTTCGGCGTCACGATCATGGAAGGGTACGGCCTCACCGAGGCGTCGCCCGTCGTCACCTCCGGCACCGGTCACGACGCCCCCGAGGGCAGCATCGGCGTGCCGCTGCCGGGGCTGCGGGTGCGGCTCGTCGACGCCGATGGCCAAGACGCCCTCGTGGGCGACCCGGGCGAGCTGTGGGTGCAGGGCCCCAACGTGTTCGCCGGCTACTGGAACGACGCCGAGGCCACCCGGCTCGCCGTGGACGCCGACGGTTGGCTCCACACCGGTGATGTCGCCGTCGTGGACGACGACGGCTTCCTCTTCCTCGTCGACCGGATGAAGGACCTGATCATCGTGTCGGGCTTCAACGTGTACCCCGCCGAGGTGGAGGACGTGATCGCCTCGCATCCGGCCGTCGAGCGGGTCACGGTGATCGGCGTGCCCCACCCGCACTCCGGCGAGGCGGTCAAGGCCTACGTCATCACCCGGCCGGGCGTGGCCGTCGAGGAAGACGACATCATCGCTCACTGCGAGGCCAACCTGGCCCGCTACAAGTGCCCGCAGAAGGTGATGTTCGTCGACGAGCTCCCCCAGGGGGCCACCGGCAAGGTGCTGCGCTCCGCGTTGCGCTGATTCCGACCCATTCGGGTTCGTGAACACGTGAACAAGCCCCGGTACGCTGGGGGACTCATGGCCACCCCCCGCCCCCGGGCCCAGCCCACCACCGCCGCCGCTCGCAGCCGCCGGAAGATCCCCGAGGCCACCGTCGCCCGCCTGCCGCTCTACCTGCGCAGCCTCCTCGAAGGTCAGCACGCCGGGCTCACCACGATCTCCTCGGAGCGCCTCGCCGAGCTGGCCGGCGTGAACGCGGCCAAGGTGCGCAAGGACCTCTCCTACCTCGGCTCCTACGGCACCCGCGGCGTGGGCTACGACGTGGAGTACCTCCTCTTCCAGATGAGCCGCGAGCTCGGCCTCACGCAGGACTGGCCCGTCGCCATCGTCGGGCTCGGCAACCTCGGCCAGGCCCTCGCCAACTACGTCGGCTTCGGCGACCGCGGCTTCCCGATCGTGGCGCTGTGCGACGCCGACGAGCGCGTCGTCGGCACCACCATCACCGGCATCGTCGTCAGCCACATCGACGAGCTCCCCGCGCTCGCCGAGGCGCACGGCATCGCGATCGGCATCATCGCCACGCCCGCCTCGGCCGCCCAGGACGTCGCCGACGTGCTCGTCGCCGGGGGCGTGTCGTCGATCCTCAACTTCGCCCCCACGGTGATCTCCGTGCCGGACGACGTGTCGCTCCGCAAAGTCGACCTCGCCGTCGAGCTGCAGATCCTCAGCTTCTACCAGCAGCGCCGCTCGGGTGGCCCCGCGCTCGCCTCGACCCTGGCCGACCTCGCCACCGCCACCGCCGCCGCCACCGCCGCCACTGCCGCCACCGCCGACTGAGCGCTGCTGTGCCGGTCGACGCGCCCGCCTACCCGGTCAACCTGGTCCTCTCCGCCCGGCGCGTCCTCGTGGTGGGCGGCGGCACGGTTGCCACCGCCAAGGTGCGAGGCCTGCTGGCCGCCGGGGCGGTCGTGCACGTCGTGGCCCCGTCGATCCTGCCTGAGCTGCGGGCGCTGGCGGTGACGTGCGAGACCCGCGGGTACGAGCGGGGCGAGGTGGCCGGCTACCGCCTGGCCGTCACCTGCACCGACGACCCCGCCGTCAACCAAGCCGTGTTCGACGACGGCGAGGCCGCGGGCGTGTGGGTGAACGCCGCCGACGACCCCGACCGCTGCTCCTACACGCTGCCCGCCCGCCTCGATCGGGGGGCGCTGCTCGTCACCGTGTCCACGTCGGGCCACAGCCCGGCCCTGGCCGGATGGCTGCGCGACGAGCTCGCGAAGGTCATCGGTCCCGAGCACGAAGCGCTCCTCGGGCTGCTCGCCGACGCCCGCGCCGCCCTCGCTGCAGAGGGCGCGGCCCGCCCCCTTGCCGATTGGCGGAGGGCCCTGGATTCGGGGATGCTTGACCTCATCCGGAGCGGACGAGTCGCCGAGGCCCGGGAGCTGCTCGATCGTTCCCTCCGCCTCGCTGAACCGCCCCCAACGGAGAGCCGCTAAGGGAGCCCACACGCTGTGTCCGTCGTCGTCATCGGCTTGAACCACCGGAGCACTCCGCTCGACCTCCTCGAGCGGATGACGATCGCCGACGCCGCGCTCCCCAAGGCGCTCCACAACCTCGTCTCCCGCGACGACGTGTCCGAGGCCGTCGTGCTGTCGACCTGCAACCGCACCGAGGTCTACGTCGTCGCCGAGCGCTTCCACGGCGCCTACCAGGACATCCGCGACGTCCTCGCCGAGGTGGCCTTCCTCGCCCCGGAAGACTTCAGCGACCACCTCTACACCCACTACGACGCTCCGGCCGTCGCCCACCTCTTCGCCGTCGCTTCCGGGCTCGACTCCGCCGTGCTCGGCGAGAGCGAGATCCTCGGCCAGGTGAAGGTGGCCTGGGACCGGGCCCGTGACGAGGGCGCCTCCGGCCCGGGCCTCAACCTGCTGTTCCGCCATGCGCTCGAAGCCGGCAAGCGGGCCCGCACCGAGACGGGCATCGGCCGCAACGTCACCTCCGTGTCGCAGGCGGCCGTGGCCCTTGCGGCGCACCGGCTGGGCGGGCTCGACGGTCGTCGTGTGCTCGTGCTCGGCGCCGGCGAGATGGGCGAGGCCATGGTGCTCGGCCTCGCCAAGGCCGGCGTCACCGACGTCGTCGTCGCCAACCGCACCCACCACCGGGCTGAGGCGCTCGCCGCCCGGGTGCACGGCCGGGCCGTGCAGATCCACGACGTCGTGGCGGCGATCGCCGAGGTCGACGTGCTGCTCACCTCCACCGGTGCCGCCGCCCCGCTCCTCGAGGTCGACGACGTGGAGGTCGCCGTCGCAGCCCGCGGGGACCGTCCGCTGCTCATCGTCGACATCGCCGTGCCGCGCGACGTTGATCCTGCTGTCGGCGCGCTGCCTGGCGTCACCCTGCTCGACATGGACGACCTGCGCGACTTCGCCGACGCCGGCACCCAGGCCCGCCAGCGCGAGGTCGGTGCCGTGCAGGCCCTGCTCGACGACGAGGTCCAGCGGTACCTCGGCGCCACGTCCGCCCGCGAGGTCGCCCCGATGATCGTGGCCCTGCGCGATCGCGCCGAGGCCGTGCGCACCGGCGAGCTGGCCCGCTTCCGCGCCCGCCTCGACGGGCTCGACGACGCCCAGCTCGACGCGGTCGATGCGCTCACCCGCGGGATCCTGAACAAGCTGCTGCACGAGCCGTCGGTCACCCTCAAGGACGCCGTCGGCTCTCCCCGCGGCGACCGCCTCGTCGCGTCCCTCCGAGAGCTCTTCGCGCTCGAGGACGAGGACTGACCCCCAACCCCCGCTTCTGTGCACCCCCAGCCCCGCATTGCGGGGTTCCGGGTGCAGAGAACGAGTCGGTGTGACCGTGTTGCGGGCCGCGACGCGGGGGAGCCCGCTCGCGCGGTGGCAGGCCGAGCACGTGGCCGCGCTGCTGCGCGCGGTCGACCCTGAGGTGCGGGTGGAGCTCGTCGTGGTCGACACGCAGGGCGACCGCAACCTCGACGTGCCGATCTGGGAGCTGGGCGGCAAGGGCGTGTTCGCCAAGGAGGTGCAGGCGGCCGTGCTCGACGGGCGGGCCGACCTCGCCGTGCACTCGGCCAAGGACCTTCCGTCGGGCTCGGTGCCTGGCCTGGTGATCGCCGCCGTACCGGAGCGTGGCGACCCGCGTGATGCGCTCGTCGGGTCCACCCTCGCCGATCTCCCCGATGGCGCCGAGGTGGCCACCGGATCGCTGCGTCGACAGGCACAGCTCGCGGCGGTCCGCCCCGACCTCCGCTTCGTGAGCCTGCGCGGCAACATGGCCACCCGCATCGCCAAGGCGGCCGACCACGATGCCGTCGTCGTGGCCGCCACCGCGCTCGACCGGCTCGGGCTCGCCGAGCAGATCAGCGAGCGTCTCCCCATCGAGGTGGTGCTGCCCCAGGTGGCCCAGGCCGCGCTGGCGGTGGAGTGTCGGTCCGACGACGAGCGGCTGCGCACCCTGCTGGCTCGCGTCGAGGACGTCGACGCGCGCCGCTGCGTCGACGCGGAGCGAGCGTTCCTTGCTGAGCTGGGCGGCGACTGCTCGCTCCCCGCGGCCGCGTACGCCACGATCAGCGACGGCACCCTGTCGATCGAAGGCCGCATCGCGGCGGTCGACGGCACCACGATGCTGCGCCACGTCGGTGTCGACGGTGCCGGCGTCGCCCGCCACCTCCTCGACCACGGCGGCCGAGACCTGCTCGACCGCTGAGGGTTACGGTGCCAGCATGGAGCTGAGCACCGCGACGGCCACCGGCTACTGCCGCCACGCCCTCACGCAGATGCTCACGGTCGCCGAGCGCCTGGGCCACGACAAGGTCAACCAACGACCGGTCGGACCCGACACGAACTCGGTCGCCTCGCTGATCCTGCACTGCTGCGGTGTCAGCGAGTTCTGGCTCGGGCACGTGGGCCTCGGTCGACCCAGCCAGCGCGACCGCGACAGCGAGTTCGCCAAGACGGCCACGCTCGACGAGCTGCACGCCGCGGTGGCCGCCACCGTGCGCCAGATCGGCGCCGACCTCGAGGCGCTCGAGGCGATCGGAGCAGGCGGGGAGCCGGAGTTCGCAGCCGGACGCGAGTTCCTCCTGCACCGAGACGAATCCGACGGTTCGCTGATCGTCCACGTGATCGAGGAGCTCTACCAGCACCTCGGCCACGCCGAGCTCACCGCCGACGTCCTCCTCGCCGCGGCGTGAGTCGCCCCGCCGGTGCGACCGGCGTGGCAGGATTGTTCTCGGCGGGCGTGAGATGGGAGTGGACATGACCAGGTCGTCCTGTTCGATTTCGCGGCTGTCGACGCGCCTCGCCACGTTCGTCGCACTGATCCTCGCGGCCAGCGCGATCGGCGTTGGCACCGCGCCGCCCGCACACGCGTCGTTCCCCTCGTCGGTGCTCGCCACTGCGGTGGCGTCGCACCCGAACGGCTGGGTTGCGGTGCAGGAGCTCCTGTTGAGCGACGACAGCGGCGACCACGACTTCCTGATCTTGCGCGGCATCACGCCTGCGGGCGAGTGGACGTGGCGGGTCGACGTGCCCGACTGCTGGTGCACGAGCGCCCGCAAGCCGCAGCTCGCGTTCAACGGCACGAGCTTCCTCGTGGTGTGGGAGGACGACCGATCCGGCACCTGGGACATCTACGGGCTGCTCGTGTCGCCCACGGGTGTGGTGGAAAGGGAGCCCTTCGTGGTGTCCGCCGCGATCGGGAGCCAGCTCAACCCGTCGGTCGCCGCCCTCGGCTCGCAGTTCCTCGTGGCATGGGAAGACCACCGCGACGGCGGCGCGAACGCCGACGTCTACAGCACCCGGGTGAGCAAGGGCGGCAAGGTCGCCACGCCGTCGGGTGTGGTCGTGTCCGACGCCGACAACATGCAGGGGAACCCGTCGGTGGCCGCCAGCAACCGCACCTGGCTGGTCGTGTGGACCGACCGGCGCAACATCGCCAGCTCCGGCGTCGACCTCTACTCCACCCGCGTCACCCCGACCGGCGAGGTGGGCAACACCGACGGCGTCGAGGTGTCGCGGGCGGCCCGCGACCAGACCGAGCCGGTGGTGGCATGGAGTGGCGATGCCTTCATTGCCGCGTGGACCGATGCTCGGTACGCATCGTCGGCCACCGACGTGTTCGGGTCGCGGATCTCAACGGCGGGAGACACGCTCGACGCTGCCGGCATCCCCATCGGCCGGGCGGGCGGCCGGCAGAGCCAGCCCACCGTCAGTCGGAGCAACGGCCGGGTGCTCGTCGCGTGGACCACCACGCAGGCCTACGGCACGTCCATCTTCGCCCGCTTCGTCACCGTCGCCGGCTCAGTCGGCGCGGTGGTGCCGCTCACGCAGAGCTGTGACGAACCCGCGCCCGTGTGCGACCCGTCGCTCCCGGCTGCCGCAGCGATCGGCGGCACGGTGCTCGTCGTGTACCGCGTGGACGACACTGGCTTCCAAGACTCCATGTACGGGCAGCGGGTGAGCAGCGGGGGTGTGCTGGTCGGCCCACCCGACCGCGAGTACCCGTTCTGACCCAACGACCCCACAGATGAGCGCGCCCCGGGTCCCCGTGGATGCGGGCGACCCGGCGCTGGTCGCCGCGGCTGCCGCGAACAACGCCGCCTGGTGCGACGCGGTGTGCCGCACGCACGGCCTCGGCCCGACGACCGCTGACGACGCCTGGACGAGCGCCGCGCGCACGCCGCCCCTCTACCCCGATGCCGTCACGCTCGCCCCGAGCCCGTCGATCCCCGACCTGCTCGCGCGCATCGACGCCTCGGCCGGCTGCTCGATCAAGGACAGCTTCGGGTCGCTCGACCTCGCGCCGTTCGGCTTCGAGGTGCTCTTCGACGCGACATGGATCGTGCGCCGTCCGGGCGCGGAGCCCGCGGGCAGCGCGGAGCAGGGCTGGACGGTCGTCGACGACACCGACGGGTTCGAGTGTTGGGAGCAGGCGTGGCGCGGCGAGGACGACTCGGCGCCGGTGCTGCAACCGGATCTGCTCGACGACCGGTCGGTTGCCGTGGTCGCTCTGGCTCCCGGCGGCGGTGAGCGTGTGGTCGCCGGTGCGATCCTCAACGAGGCTGCGGGCGTCGTCGGAGTCTCCAACGTGTTCGTCACGTCGGCCGCGGGCCGAGGCGCTTGGGGCGGCTGCATCGCGATCGCTGAGCGGCGCTTCCCCGGCGCCACCCTCGTCGGCTACGAGTCCGGCCCCGCGCTCGAGGTCGCCTGCGCCCAGGGCTTCCACCCCGTTGGCCCGCTCCGGGTCTGGCTCCGCGCCACCGACGCGCCGTCGTAGCGTTCTCGGGCGGAAAACCGGTCGCCACGCCCGAGAAACCGCCCGAGAACGAGTGTGGGCGGCGCGAGAACGGGTGCGGGCGGGGCGACCCGTACGATCACCGCATGACCGTGTACCTCGTCGGCGCCGGACCGGGTGATCCCGGACTGCTCACCGTGCGCGGCGCGGAGGTGCTGGCGCAGGCCGAGGTGGTCGTGTTCGACCGCCTCTCGGTGGACGCACTGCTCGACCTTGCGCCGGCGGACGCGGAGCGGATCAGCGTGGGCAAGGCCCCGGGCAAGGTGACGATGCCGCAGGACGACATCAACGCGCTGCTCGTGGAGCGCGGGCAGCGCGGGCAGCGGGTGGTGCGCCTCAAGGGCGGCGATCCGTTCGTGTTCGCCCGTGGGGGCGAGGAGGCTGCGGCACTCGCGGCGGCGGGCGTGCCCTTCGAGATCGTGCCGGGCATCACGTCCGCGCTGGCGGTGCCGGCCTACGCGGGCATCCCGGTGACGCTGCGCCACAGCTCCACATCGTTCACCGTCGTCACCGGCCACGAAGACCCATCAGTGGGCGACGACGGCACGGTCGACTGGCGGGCCGTCGCCCAGGTGGGCGGCACGATCGTCATCCTCATGGGGGTGGCCCGCATCGGCGCGATCGTCAGCGAGCTGATCGCCGGTGGCCTGTCGCCGAACACGCCCGCGGCCGCGGTGCGCTGGGGCACGCGCGCCGAGCAGCACACGGTGCGGGCCACGCTCGGCACGATCGCGCACGAGGCGCTCGAATCGCCGTCGGTGATCGTGGTGGGCGAGGTGGCCGGCGTCGACCTCGCGTGGTTCGAGCGGCGTCCGCTGTTCGGGGTGCGGGTCGTGGTCACCCGCACGCGTGCGCAGGCGTCGCAGCTGTCCGTCTTGCTGCGAGCGGCCGGCGCAGAGGTGATCGAGGTGCCGGTGATCGAGGTGGCCGACGCCGCCGACGGCGGGACCGCGCTCCGCGTGGCCGTCAAGGAGCTCGGCGGGTATGACTGGGTGGTCGTCACGTCGCCGAACGGCGCCTGGCGGCTCCTCGACGCCGTCGCCGACACCGACGGTGATGCCCGCGCCTTCGGCGCCGCGAAGGTGGCCGCGATCGGGCCGTCATCCGCGGCCGTGCTCGCCACCGGTGGCATCCGGGCCGATCTCGTGCCCGAGCAGTACGTGGCCGAGTCGCTCCTCGACGCGCTGGGCGCGCCGCCAGGTGGCGCCGGGCGGGTGCTGCTGGCCCGCGCCGAGGTGGCGCGCGACGTGCTGCCCGATGGCCTGCGCGAGCGCGGCTGGCAGGTCGACGTCGTCGACGCGTACCGCACCGTGGCCGCCACCGTCCCCGACGCGCAGCGCGCCGCGGTGGCGGGTGCCGACATCATCACGTTCACGTCGTCGTCCACCGTGTCGCGCAGCCTCGAGGTGCTCGGCGTCGAGGGACTCCCGCCCGTCGTCGCCTGCATCGGCCCGATCACCGCGGCCACCGCGCGGGAGCACGGCCTCACGGTCGACATCGAGGCCCCCACCCACACCGTCGAGGGCCTCGTCGCGGCCCTGGTCACCCACACGCGGGCGAGGCAATAGGTTCCGTTCCCGACGACACGAGGCAATAGGTTCCACATGTGGAACTCATTGCCTCGGGCTCGATGAGGCTGGACGCGGTGGTGTTCGACTTCGACGGGCTGATCCTCGACACGGAGTGGGCGATCTACGAGTCGGCGGTGGCGGCCTTCGCGGCGCACGGGCACGACCTTCCGATCGAGGCGTGGGCGACGATCATCGGCACCAACGGCGACGACGGCACCTGGTGGGGCATCGTCTGCGAGGCCGCCGGCGTGCAGGGCTTCGACCAGGCCCTGTTCGACGTGGCCTACGAAGCGCAGGACCGCTCGATCCGCGACCGCCTGCCCGCACTGCCCGGCGTGGTCGACCTCCTCGCCGCGCTCACGCAGGCTGGCGTGCCGCTCGGCATCGCGTCGTCGTCGAGCCGGGCCTGGCTCGACCGTCACATCGGACGGCTCGAGCTCTCCGAGCACTTCGGCACGCTCGTGGGTGCCGATCTCGTCGGCGGCGTCGGCAAGCCGGCGCCCGACGTCTACCTCCGCGCCTGTGCCGACCTCGATGCCGACCCGGCGCGCTCGGTCGCCCTCGAGGACTCAGCCCACGGCGCTACTGCCGCCAAGGCTGCCGGCATGACCGTCGTCGCGGTCCCGAGTCGCATCACGCGCTTCAACGACTTCAGCCACGCCGACCTCGTCGTCGACAGCCTCGCCGACCTCACCGTCGCCCGCCTCGACGCCCTCGTCCCCGCCTGACCCGTCGAGCCGTTCCCCGTTCTCGGGCGGTTCCTCCGTCGCCACGACGGAAAAGCCGCCCGAGAACGCATGGTGGCGGCCGCTGTGCCCGGCGACGGGGGGTGCCGGTAGCCTCGACGCCGATGGCCTTCCCCCAACGCCGGTTGCGCCGGCTGCGTCGCACGCCGGCCTTGCGGCGCCGCGTCGCCGAGACCCGCCTGTCGGTCGACGACCTCGTGGCGCCGCTGTTCGTGCGGGAGGGCATCGCCGAGCCCCAGCCGATCGCCAGCCTTCCCGGTGTGGTGCAGCACACGCGCGACTCGCTCCGCAAAGAGGTGGCCGAGCTCACCGACCTCGGCATCCCCGCGGTGGTTCTCTTCGGCATCCCTGCCCACAAGGACGCCGAGGGCTCCGGCGCGTGGGACCCGAACGGGATCGTGCAGCTCGCCCTGGCCGACCTTCGCGCTGAGGTGGGCGACGAGCTCGTGCTGATCGCCGATCTCTGCGTCGACGAGTACACCGATCACGGTCACTGTGGCGTGCTCACCGCGGACGGCACCGTCGACAACGACGCGACCCTGCGCCTCTACGAGCGGGCCGCCGTGGCGCAGGCTGACGCCGGTGCCGACATCACCGCGCCGAGCGGGATGATGGACGGCCAGGTCGCCGCCATCCGGGCCGCGCTCGACAGCGCCGGCCACCAGCAGACCGCGATCCTCGCCTACGCGGCGAAGTACGCGTCGTCGCTCTACGGGCCCTTCCGCGACGCGGTCGACGTGTCGATCGCCGACGGCGGCGATCGCAAGGGCTATCAGCAAGACCCGGCGAACGCCCGCGAGGCTCTCGAGGAGATCCGAGCGGACGTCGCCGAGGGCGCCGATATCGTGATGGTGAAGCCGGCGCTCGCGTACCTCGATGTGATCGCCGCGGCCCGCGCCGAGGTCGACCTGCCGCTGGCGGCATACCACGTGTCGGGCGAGTACTCGATGATCAAGGCGGCCGCCGAGCGCGGCTGGATCGACGGCGACGCGGTGGCCCTCGAGCACGTCACCGCCATCAAGCGCGCCGGGGCCGACATCATCCTCACCTACCTCGCCAAGGAGCTCGCCCAGGTGATCACCAGGTGAGCTCGGCCGAGGAGCTGTTCGAGCGAGCCAAGCGCGTCATCCCCGGTGGCGTGAACAGCCCGGTGCGCGCGTTCAACAGCGTCGGCGGCACGCCCTACTTCGTGGCCCGCGCCGCCGGTCCGTACGTGTGGGACACCGACGGCACGCGCCGCATCGACCTCGTCCAGTCCTACGGCGCGATCATCGCCGGCCACGCCCATCCGGCGATCGTGGAGGCCATCCAGAAGGCGGCGGTCGACGGCACCTCCTACGGCGCGCCCACCGAGCGCGAGGTGCTCCTCGCCGAAGCGATCTGCGAGCGCGTGGCGTCCGTGGAGATGGTGCGGCTCGTGTCGTCGGGCACCGAGGCCACGATGTCGGCCGTGCGCGTTGCCCGCGGGCACACCGGGCGAGACACGGTCGTGAAGTTCGCCGGCAACTACCACGGCCATGGTGACCTCCTCCTCGCGGAGGCCGGCAGCGGCCTCGCCGCGCTCGGGCTGCCTGGCTCCGCGGGCGTCACTGCCGCTGCCGTCGCTGACACCGTCGTCGCGCCGTACAACGTGGTGCCAACGCTCGACGAGCGCACGGCGTGCGTCATCGTCGAACCGATCGCCGCCAACATGGGGCTCGTCGCCCCGGTCGACGGCTTCCTCAAGGGGCTGCGGGCCGAGTGCGATCGAGTGGGTGCGCTGCTGATCTTCGACGAGGTCATCACCGGGTTCCGGGTGGCCCGCGGTGGGGAACAAGCACGCTGTGACATCACGCCTGACCTCTCGACGTTCGGCAAGGTCATCGGCGGCGGCCTCAACATCGGCGCCTACGGCGGACGGGCCGAGGTGATGCAGCAGGTGGCGCCGCTCGGCCCCGTGTACCAGGCCGGCACGTTGTCCGGGAACCCGCTCGCCACCGCGGCCGGGCTCGCCGCCCTCTCGCTGCTCGATGCCGGCGCCTACGCGCGGCTCATTGCCTCGGCGGAGCGGCTCGCCACGCACCTTCGCTCGGCCTTCGCGGCCGCCGGTCTGCCCGCGGTGGTCACGCAGGAGGCGTCGCTCGTCGGCCTGCACCTCGGTGCCGACGCTCCCGTCGACTACGTCACCGCTCAGCACACCGACACCACGCGCTACGCAGCCTTCTTCCACGCGATGCTCGACCGGGGCGTCGCCCTCGCCCCCGGCGCGTACGAGGTGATGGTCCCCGGGCTCGCGCACACCGACGGCGTGATCGACGAGGTCGGCGAGATCGCCCACGCCGCGGCCGCGGCCGTCGCCACGTCATGACCCGCGGCGGCACCCTCGGTTCCGAGGTGCTCGCGCGGCTCGGGCCCCTTGCGGGAGCGGCCGACGAGGTGGCTGCCGAGCTCGTCGAGCGCGAGGCGGTGCGACGCCTCTTCGCCGCCGAGCACACGCTCTGGCGCGACGATCCAACCGAGCTCGCGGACCGGTTCGGGTGGATCCCCGTCGTCGCAGAGGAGGCTTCGGGGCTCGACGAGCTGCACGCCCGATGCGATGCCCTCGTGGCCGACGTGGACCACGTCCTCGTGATGGGGATGGGTGGCTCCAGCTTGTTCCCGGAGGTGCTCGCCGCAACGTTCGGTCACACGGGCGATCGGCCGCAGCTCCACGTGCTCGACACGACCGACCCGGCGGCCATCGCCCGCATCGCCGCTGCGTGCCCACCCGAGCGCACGCTGCACCTGGCATCGTCGAAGTCGGGCTCCACGATCGAGACCCGCAGCCATCTCGAGTGGGCCTGGGCCCGTTCCGGTGATCCCCGTCGCTTCGCGGTCGTCACCGACCCCGGCTCGGACCTCGCCGCACTCGCCCTCGAGCGCGGCTTCGCCGAGGTGTTCGAGAACCGCGCCGACATCGGCGGCCGCTACTCCGCCCTGTCGCACTTCGGCATCGTGCCGGCGCTGCTGGCGGGCATCGATGCCCGCGCGATCCTCGAGGGGGCGACCGCCGCACTCGCCGAGTGTGGGCCGAGCGTCGCGCCGAGCCAGAACCCGGCCCTGGTCCTCGCGGCTGCCCTCGCGGGTGGCGTGCGGGCGGGGCGCGACAAGGCCACCTTCGTGCTCCATCCTGGCGTGGCCACGCTGGGCCTGTGGCTCGAGCAGCTCATCGCCGAATCGCTCGGCAAGGACGGCACGGGCGTCGTGCCGATCGTCGGTGAGCCGCTCGGCGCGTCGGACGTCTACGGCGATGACCGCCTCTTCCTCGTCGACCCTGCCCAGCTCGCCCGGCTCGCGCCGCTCGCGGGGGCCGGTCATCCTGGTCTGGCGTTCCCCTCGGGACCCGACGCCGCCTCGATCGGGCGCGTCGTCGTCATCGCCGAGCTGGCCACGGCGTTGACGGGGGCGGTGCTCGGCGTGCAGCCCTTCGACCAGCCCGACGTCGCCGCCGCCAAGGCCGCCACCAACAAGGTGCTCGACGAAGGCACCGCGATCGTGGGCGAGTCGTCGCTCGCCGAGCTCCTCCACCAGCTGCGCCCCGGTGACCACCTCGCCATCCAGGCGTTCGTGGACCCGAATGGCCCGGCGGCGCCCATCCTCGAAGCGGCCCGCCTCGCGCTGCGCGATCGTCATCGGGTGGCGACGTCGCTCGGGTACGGCCCCCGCTTCCTGCACTCCACCGGCCAGCTCCACAAGGGGGGCCCGTCGGCGATCGTGTGCGCCCAGGTCGTGTCCGAGGATCCCGCCGACATCGACATCCCTGGTCGCCCCCTCCGCTTCGGCGAGCTCAAGCAGGCCCAGGCCACCGGCGACCTGCGCACCCTGCAAGCCCGCGGCATCCGCGCTGCCCGCGTCCCCCTCACCGACCTAGCGGACCGCACGGACCGCTCGGGTGTCCCCCGATGACATCGCCCAAAACCCCCGTTCTCTGCACCCCCACCACCGAATACCGGTGCTGGCCGTGCACAGAAGCGGGGTTTGGGGGGCAGCGATGAAGATCGGGATGGTGGGGCTCGGGAAGATGGGCGGCAACATGGCCGACCGCCTCCGCGCCGGCGGGCACGAGGTGGTGGGCTACGACGCCTTCAGCCCCGCCAGCGAGGTCGCGTCCCTCGAGGAGCTCGTCGCCGCGCTGCCGTCGCCGCGGGTGGTGTGGGTGATGGTGCCCGCGGGCGGACCCACCGAGGACACCATCGTGGCGCTGGCGCTCCTGCTGCAACCCGGTGACGTCGTCATCGATGGCGGCAACTCGAACTGGCGTGACTCGGTCCGTCGCGCCGAGGGGCTGGCGGCAGCGGGCGTCGGATACCTCGACGCCGGAACGAGCGGTGGGGTGTGGGGCCGCACGGAGGGCTACTGCCTGATGGTGGGCGGCGACGCCGCTCATGTCGCCACCGCGCAGCCGATCTTCGAGGCGCTCGCCCCCGAGGACGGGTTCGTGCACACCGGCCCGGCGGGCACCGGCCACTTCACGAAGATGGTCCACAACGGCATCGAGTACGGGATGATGCAGGCTTACGCCGAGGGCTACGAGCTGCTGGCGCGCTCGGGGCTCGACATCGACGCGAAGGGCGCGCTGGGCGCGTGGCGGCAGGGGAGCGTGGTGCGCTCGTGGCTGCTCGACCTGTTCGTGCTCGCCCTCGACGAGCACCCCGGCCTCGAGGGTCTCGCGCCCGTGGCGAGCGACTCGGGCGAGGGTAGGTGGATGGTGCAGGAGGCGGTCGAGCGCGGCGTGCCGGTGCCCGTCGTCAGCGCGGCGCTCTTCGCCCGCTTCACCAGCCAGGACGACGACAGCGTCGCCATGAAGGCCATCGCCGCGCTGCGCGAGCAGTTCGGGGGCCATGCCGTGCTCCCCGAGGATGCGCCGGGCGAAGGCGATCCAGGGGTGCAGCCCGCCGACCGAGCAGCCACGTGAGCAACGCCGACGGGCCGGTCCCCTCCGACGCGCTCGTGCTCTTCGGCGCCACGGGCGACCTCGCGAAGAAGAAGATCTTCCCGGCGATCTACGAGATGGCCCTGTCCGGCGAGCACCGCGTGCCGGTGATCGGCTTCGCGTCGTCGGAGTGGGACGACGACGCGCTCCGGGCCCACGCGCGGGCGTCGATCGAGGCGAGGACCGACCTCGACGACGACGCCTTCGCCGAGCTGGCGGCGCGCATCTGCTTCGTGCACGGCGACTACCGCGACGCGGCGTCGTTCGAGCAGCTGGCCACGACGCTGCACGCCCTTGGTGTGGAGCGTCCCCTCTTCTACCTGGCCGTGCCGCCCGAGCTGTTCGACGACGTGATCATCGGGCTCGCGAGCGTCGACCTCAACGTCGGCGGTCGGGTGGTGGTGGAGAAGCCCTTCGGGCGCGACCTCGCGTCGGCCCGCGCCCTCAACGCCGTGCTCCACAAGGCGTTCCCCGAACAAGACGTGTTCCGCATCGACCACTTCCTCGGCAAGGAGTCCGTCGAGAGCCTCTTGGTGTTCCGCTTCGCCAACTCGATGCTCGAGCCCGTCTGGAACCGCAGCTTCATCTCCAACGTGCAGATCACCCTCGCGGAGGACTTCGGCGTGGAAGGTCGCGGGCGGTTCTACGAGTCGGTGGGCGCGCTGCGCGACGTCGTGCAGAACCACCTCCTCCAGGTCGTCGCGCTGCTCGGCATGGAGCCGCCGGCCGGAAGCGACGCGGCGTCGCTGCGCGACGAGCGCACCAAGCTGTTCCGTCAGATCCGCACCGTCGAGCCGGCGGCGGTCGTGCGCGGCCAGTACCGCGGCTACACCGACGAGGACGGCGTCGACGCCGGCTCGGATGTCGAGACCTTCAGCGCGCTCCGTCTCGAGATCGACTCTTGGCGCTGGTCGGGCGTGCCGTGGCTGATCCGCACGGGCAAGCACCTGCCGGTCACCGCCACCGAGGCGGTCGTGGAGTTCAACGCGCCGCCCCGGCTCCTCTTCAGTCCGAAGGGCGCGCAGGCCCCGCACCCCAACCACCTGCGCTTCCGCCTCGGCAAGGCCGACGGGGTGATGCTCCACCTGCAGACCAAGGCGCCGGGCGACGACCTGCGCAGCCGCCCGATCGATCTCGAGGTGTCTTTCGACGAGGTGTTCGGCGAGCGCGAGGAGGCCTATCAGCGCCTCCTCGAGGACGCGATGGCCGGCGACGCTCGCCGCTTCGGTCGGGCCGACGCCCTCGACGAGCAATGGCGCATCTTCGACACCGCCCTCGCCAACCCCCACCCGGTGAGCCTCTACCACCGCGGCACCTGGGGCCCGAGCGCGGCTGACACGCTGGCCGCCGGCGTCGGCGGCTGGCACGAACCCCTCTAGCCCCGATCTCTGCACCCGGAACACCGGATGTCGGTGGTGCGGGTGCACAGAAGCGGAAGGGGGGGGCTGACTGTCGGGCCGCGAGCGGGCGTGCGACCATGGCGCCGTGCTGAGCCTCGTCGCCGCGATCCCCTACACGACCTTCCCCACCATCTCGTTGGGCCCGCTCAACCTGCGGACCTTCGGGTTCGTGGTGGCGATCGGCGTGCTGATCGGTGCGTGGCTCGCCGCTCGTTACGGCGAGCAGTACGGCGTGGCCCGCGACACGACCTACAGCCTCGCGATGCGCATGGTCGTGGCGGGGGTGGTGGGCTCGCGGATCACGTGGGTGCTGTCGCACCTCGACCAGGTCGATTCGCCCATCGACGTCATCGCCATCTGGGAGGGCGGACTGCAGTTCTCCGGCGGCTTCGTGTTCGCGGTGATCGCCGGGTACCCCGTGTACCGGCACTGGAACCGCCTCACCCGGTGGCACAGCCTCGACGGCTACGCGTACGGCCTGTCCATCGGCCTCGGCATCGGCCGGATCGCCTGCTACTCGGTGGGCGAGCACTTCGGTCGCCTCACGTCGTTCCCGCTCGGGGTGCGGTATGACGGTGGGAGCGTCCGTGAGTCGTCCATCGGATCCACGCCGCTCACCGAGGGCCTGGTGTTCCACCAGACCGCGCTCTACGAGCTCATCTACATGGTGGCCCTGTTCGGCCTCCTGACATGGCTGCTCTACCTGCGCAAGCAGCGGTGCGGCCCTGGTGTGGCGATGGCCATCTTCTGCGGGTGGTACGGCGTGGCCCGGTTCGCCTCCGACTCGTTGCGCGTCAACGACGAGCGCCTGCTCGGCCTCACCGGGGCGCAGTTCCTCTGCCTCGTGCTCGTGCCCACGAGCGCCTGGATCTGGTTCCGGGTGCGCAAGCTCCTCGCCGCCGACCTGGCGTCCGGGATGGCTGCGGGCCTCGACGCGGCCTCCGCCCCGGCCCCGCCGGTGTCCGCAGACTGACCCGAGCGCGCCCAAGGTGGGCGATCGACGTCGAAAACCACGCATAGTGGTGGTACTTGTGCGGAGGGTCGCCGCGCCGTAGGTTTCGGCCTATGGCGAGGGAGACCGGCGGGGGCGCGCAACGCAGCGCGGGCACGATCCTGTCCACGCTGCGCATCCGCGACTTCCGGCGGCTGTGGGTCGCGGACATGATCTCGCTGCTCGGCGACTGGGCCGGTCGGCTCGCCCTCACGGTCCTCGTGCTCGAGCGCACCGGGTCGCCCGCCTGGGCGGCGGCGGTCACCGCGGTGTCCCTCGCGGGCTTCGTGGGCATCGGTCAGGTCCTCGCCACGTTGGCCGACCGCTTCGGGCGCGTCTCGGTGATGCTCGTCGCCGACGTGGCCCGCGCCGCCCTCTTCGCGGCCATGCTCCTGCACCTCCCAGTCGGGGCGATGCTCCTGCTCGCGTTCCTCGCCGGACTCGCCACGCCGCCGTTCGAAGCGGCCCGCTCAGCGGCGCTCGTCGACCTCGTGCCCGAAGAGCGCTACGGCGACGCGCTCGCGCTCGCTGGCGTGTCGATCCAGAGCGCCATCGTGGTGGGCAACGCGATCGGTGGGCTGCTCCTCGTGCTCGTCGACGCCCGCGGCGCGCTGGCCATCAACGCGGCATCGTTCCTGGTGTCGGCGGCGATCATCCTCCCGCTGCGCGCCACCGCGGCCGCCGCGCCATCGGGCGCGTTCAGCTCTGTCGGCGGCTCGCTGCGCGACGGCGCCACCAACCTCTTCGGCGACCGCATGGTGCGGCGGGCGCTCGGCATCATCGCCACCACCTGCGCCCTCGGCACGGTTGCTGAGGCGCTCGTCGTGCCCTACGCGCGCGACGCGGGCCTCCCCAAGGCGCTGTTCGGCGTGCTTGCCGCTTCGGTGGCCATCGGCACGATCGTGGGCAGCTTCCTGATCTCGCGCTCGTCCGACCACCACGCGCTGCTGCGACGCGCAGGGTTGTGCACGCTCGTCACGGCCGCGCTCGCGGCGCCCCTGTTCTGGCTCGAGGTGCGCGGCGCGGGCGCCTTCGTGGCCTTCGCGATCACCGGTGGCATGTTCGCGGTGTCGATCCCGGTGAACATCGTCATCGGCACCCGCTTGCTGCGCGACACGCGCGCCTCCGCGATGGGCATCGCAGTGGGCGTGCTGATGGGCAGCCAGGCCGCGGGCGCAGCGCTGGGGGGCGTGGCCGCCAGCGTCGTCAGCCCGTCTCGGGCGATCGCCGGTTCGCTCAGCCTCGCGGTCGTCTACGGCGCCTGGTCCACCCTCACCACGCCGGTCGATGCCAAGCACCTCGCCGGTCGTCGGCGCATCCTGGGGAGCTCGCCGAACCCGCGCGTGGTCATCGATGTGGATGCGGCCGCCAAGGCCCCGCTCGAGGGGGCCGCCCAGGATCCGCGGGTCAAGCCGATGCTGAGCGCCGCTGGCTGAGCGTGCGGTCGCGGGCTCCTGTGCAGCCCCACGCACGCCTCCTTCCGCCGGATGGCGGCACCCAAGGGGTTGCCGAACCCTCCCGGCGCCGCGTACGTATCCTTCGGTCATGGACGCCTGCAACGATCTCCGCCCCACCCGACGCCGGATGCTGGTCCTCGTCGCTGCCCTGGCCATGGTCGCCTTGGGCTTCGCGGCCTGTGGCGGCAGTGACGACGCGGCAGTCAGCGGCGCGACCACCTCCACCACCGCGGGAGCTGATGACTACGGCGGCGGTGGGGGAGGCACCAGCAAGGGATCGATGATCGACGCGAAGGACTTCTCCCTCACCTCGGTGACCGTGGCATCCGGCGCAACGGTCACCGTCAGCAACAAGGGCACGGCGCAGCACTCGGTGACCGCCGACGACGGGGCCTTCGACACCGATCCGATCAAGTCCGGGGCGACAGGAACGTTCACGGCGCCGACCGAGCCGGGCGCCTACGCGTACCACTGCAAGATCCACGCCTCGATGACCGGCACCTTGACCGTCAGCGGCTGAGCGCCCGCAGTCGTGGCGTCGACTCGACGATGCCGCGCGTCGACACGATCATCCGCCGCCGTGGCCGCGTTCTCGAGTGGCTGCGTCGCGAAGACCGCGACGATGGCGCTCACGAACGGGCTTGGCGGACCGCCGCGGCGAGCTCGGCCGCGTCAGGCGGGGATGCGCTCGGGCACGATGCGGGCGATGGCGGCGACGGCGCGGTAGGCGGCCTCGGCGGCACCGAGCTCGTCGGGGCGCAGCAGGTTGGCCATGATCCGCAGCACCCACTCCATGAGCGTCTGCGACTGCACGCCCACCCGCGTGAGCTGCTGCATGAGGGCCGGCTGCCCGATCACCTGCGCGAAGGCGCGGGCCACGCGGAAGTAGAGGCCGTACTCCTCCTCGAGCAGGTCGGGGTAGCGGGCCAGCGGCATGGCCGAGCCGGTGGCGAGCGCCTCGTCGATGAGCCCGGCTGCCATGCGACCGGTCTCGTAGGCGTAGTCGATGCCCTCGCCGTTGAACGGGTTGATCGACCCGGCGGCGTCGCCGATGGCGATCCACGTCGGTCCTGACTTCGGGTGGATCGAGCCCGCCATCGGCAGTCGCCCGCCGGTGGCCTCACCGAGCATCGCGTCGGGGTCGATGCCCCAGCGCTCGGGCGCGGTGGCCGCCCACTCGCGCATCAGGTGCGACGTGTTGATGTCGCGCCAGCCCCGGAAGGTGGACAGCAGGCCGATGCCGACGTTGATCGTGCCGTCGCCGCACGGAAAGATCCAGCCGTAGCCGGGCATCGCGTCGCCGTTGCGGTCGCGCACGTCCAGGGCCGACTCGATCCACGGATCCGCGTGCATCGGGCTCTCGAAGTAGCCGCGGATGGCCATGCCCTGCGGCAGGCGCTTGTCGCGCCGGTTGCCCAGCGCGCGGCCGAACCGCGAGAGCGAGCCGTCGGCGATCACGACGTAGCGGGCGTGGATCTCGCGCTCCTCGCCGCTGTCCTTGTCCTTCACGGTGGCGCCGACGAGCAGCCCGTCGCGCCAGATCGGCCGCAGCGCCTCGGTGCCCTGCAGGAGCGTGGCGCCCCGAGCGGCGGCCTCCTCGGCCACCAGCGTGTCGAGGTCGCGCCGGCGCACCACGTAGCCGTAGGGCGGGTGGATCGGGTGATCGGGCCAGCGCAGCTCGAGGGTGACGCCGTGGGCCACGCACCGCAGCCCGTCGACCCGGTGGTGGTTCGCCGCGATCTTGCCCTCGAGGTCCATCGCCTGGAGCTGGGTGACCGCCCGGGGCGTGAGCCCGTCGCCGCAGGTCTTCTCGCGCGGGAACGTCTTCTTCTCGACGACGACGACGTCACGCCCGGCTCGCGCCAGCCAGTGGCCGGCGGCGGCACCCGCGGGCCCGCCCCCGATGACGAGGACGTCGTGGCGATGCGGCGCGGTCATGGCACCAGCATGGTGGACAGACCAGGTGGTCCGCCCATCAGCCGGTCAACCGGTTGACCTGGTCGCTCTGGCGAACGCCGGAGGCGAACCGGCTTCGCCGGGCGCCGGGAGGCACCTGCGGAGGCAGGAGCGCATCGACGCCCGGAGCGGGTGGGAACGCCCTTCAGCCGGACTTCAGGCTCTCGGGGTCGACGCCAGCCGCCGTGGAGAGGTCGCCGAGGCCAGCCTTCTCGAAGGTGAGGCGCCCCTCCGCGATCTCGACCAGCGCGAGGTACTCGTCGCTGGTGGGGTCGAGCTTGCCGAAGGTGACCCGTTCGTAGAGCACGACCTCGGCCAGCTCGGCGTCGGTGAGCGCGGCGTGGCCAGGCATGCCGACGCCCTTGGTCTTCTTGGTGGCGCCGTAGGTGGTGCCGGGCCAGCCGGCGTCGCCGAGGCGCACCCACATCATGTGGTCGCGGTAGTCGGGAAAGACCTCGAGGACGGCGTCGAGGGCCGGACCCACGCCGCCGCCTCCGGTGGCGCCGTGACAGCTGGCGCAGCCGCCGTAGATGACCTCGCCCTGAGCCAGCGGACCGGCCTCGGCGGCGGGCGGGGGCTCGAGCGTGGCCTGGTAGACGTAGGCCCACAGGGGGAGGCCGGCGAGCACGGGCATGGCCCAGAACGGGATCTTGCGACGACCGAGGGCCGCTGCCACCTCCGGCCGCAGAGGCTTGGGCGGCTCAGGGGCGGGCTCGACGGCAGCGGCTGCTGCGACCGGGACAGCGGGCACGTCGGCAGCAGGTGCCTCGGCTGACTCGCTGGCCGTCGGGGTGTCCTCAGCGGACGCCGACGACTCGCCACCGATGGCGGCGCGGCGCTCCTTGGAGCGCTTGAGCAGGTGCTCGGGGCTCTCGGTCACGCAGTTGTGTCCTCCGCGAAGCAGGGCGTGGTGCGGGTGAACCTAGGCGCGTCGCACGGCCCCATCCAAGCCAAGCGCGACGTCAATGCTGGCGGGGCGATGACTGATTCCTGACCGATGTGAAGGCGTGGGAACCACCGTGCTAGACCGGGAGCGTCCGCCGGGGCCGTCGCAACCGACCCCGGACCATTGTGAGAGTTTTCACGAGGGAGCCGCCGAGGGTGATCGCGTTCGCCACATCGCTGCTACTGGCCCTCACGGGCAACGCCGCGGTGGTCCTCTACAGCAAGCGTCGAGCGCCAGGCACGCCGCTGTCCTGGGGCGAGGCCATGGCCGCCGCCGTGTTCGCGTTCGTGATCTTCAACCTCTGGTACGGCGTCGTCCCCCACCAGTGGATCACCCTCGCCGACAACGAGTGGGGCTGGCGCACCGACCGCATCCTCTTCGGCCCCTGGGACGTCTTCCGCCCCAACCGCTTCCTGCCGGTCACGATCAGCTACCAGGTGCTGCGCGACATCGTCGTCACCATGATCTACGGCGCGGGGCTCACGCTTCACGTCTTCCACTGGGCGCAGTGGAACAACCGCTCCAAGGTCAAGGCCGAGATCGTGCCCACCACCACCTACGGCCGCCCGCTGGCGCGCAAGGCCTAGCGAACCGACATGGCCCGCACCGACGCCAACCCACCGATGCCCGAGTTCCGGGACGACTACGTCCTGCAGGAAGTCGACGCGGCATGGCTGGGCAAGGCCGTCAAGCCCAAGCAGTTCATCCACATCGACCAGTCCGAGTGCATCATGTGCGAGGGCTGCGTCGACATCTGCCCGTGGAAGTGCATCCACATGGTCGCCACCGAGGCGGTGGACGAAGCCATCGGCATCGACCAGCCGGGTCTCGATCCCAGCGACCACGTGATGTTCCTCATCGACGACGACGTGTGCACTCGCTGCGCGCTGTGCGTCGACCGTTGTCCCACGGGCGTCATCATCATGGGAAAGATCGGCGACCCGGATCCGGGCGGCGACTTCCATCAGCGCACCAACACCCATGGCTACGGCTACGGCATGAGGCTCGGGTAGGAGAGGCACCGTGGCAGACACGATGGATGGCAAGAGCCCCGGCCAGAAGATGGCGGACTCGCTGAAGAAGCTCCCGGACACCGTCCAGAGCAGCCAAGCGTGGAACTCGATCTTCCGACCCGGATCGATCTTCAGGAACGGCTACACCGACTCACCCCGTAACCGCTCCTACGTGATCATGAACTCGGTGCTGTACCACCTGCATCCCGTGAAGGTGAAGCGCCACGCCGTGAAGGTGAGCTACACGCTGTGCCTCGGCGGGCTGTCGTTCTTCCTGTTCATCCTGCTGACGGTCACCGGCATCTTCCTGATGTTCTTCTACCGGCCCACCGCCGCGCAGGCCTGGGACGACATCTACACCCTGCAGACGAGCGTCACCTTCGGGCTGCTCGTGCGGAACATGCACCGATGGGCGGCGCACCTCATGGTGCTGTCCGTGTTCCTGCACATGGCGCGCGTCTTCTACCACGGCGCCTACAAGCCACCCCGCGAGTTCAACTGGGTGATCGGCGTGGTCCTGCTGCTGCTCACGCTGCTGCTGTCGTTCACCGGCTACCTGCTCCCGTGGGACCAGCTCGCGCTGTGGGCGGTGACGGTGGGCACCAACATGATGGGCTACACGCCGGTCTTCGGGAACGAAGTGCGCTTCGTGCTCCTGGGCGGCGTCGAGATCGGTTCCGACACACTCCTACGCTGGTACGTGCTGCACGTCTTGATGCTCCCGTTCGTGATCGTCATCTTCATGGCGGTTCACTTCTGGCGGGTGCGCAAGGACGGCGGCATCTCCGGCCCGCTGTAGATCGAAGGGAGGCTGGCATGGTTGAGATCCCCGAGCACCTGAGGAAGCGAGCCGAAGAGGCGCGCAAGAAGGCCGCGGCAGCATCTGGCGCCCCGAGCGGCGACGCGGCCCCCGCCGCGTCTGCGGGCGGCGACGCGCCGGCCAGCGAGGCCGAGAGCAAGATCCCCGCGCACCTCCTCGAGCGCTCGAAGGCCGCCAAGGCCAAGGCCTCCGGCGAGCCCTCCACGGAGGTGGCGGCCAGCGGCGGCGGCGTCGCCACAGCCACCGCGCCTCCAGCGGCGGCCGCACCGCTCGCCACCGGCCCGGGCGGGCACACGCAGCGCCTCCTCACCGTCGTCAAGTCCGGCTCGATCCAAGACGTCAAGGCCACCCCGCAGGACAAGGTCCACGTGTGGCCGCACCTCCTCGTCGTCGAGTTCGTCGCCGCCCTCGCCTGCACCGCCTTCCTGCTCGTGTTCTCGATCTTCGTGAACGCACCGCTCCTCGAGCTGGCCAACTTCAACCAGACGCCGAACCCCTCGAAGGCTCCCTGGTACTTCCTCGGCCTGCAGGAGCTGCTCAAGTGGTTCCACCCGATGGTGGCCGGGGTGCTCCTCCCGGGGATGGCGCTCGTCGGCCTGATCCTGGCGCCCTATTCCGACCGCAACCCGAGCAACAAGCCCGAAGACCGGAAGTTCGCGATCTCGCTGTTCACGGTCTTCCTCATGTACTGGGCGGTACTCGTGCTCATCGGCACGTTCTTCCGAGGCCCGGGCTTCAACTTCATCTTCCCGTGGAACGTCGACCTCTTCGTCGAGCTGTGAGGTAGCCGCACATGGAGACCACCACCGTCCTGCTCATCGCCCTCCCCGCACTCATCGTGCTGGCCGGCATCCTCCTGTTCGCCGCCGCTCGTCGGCGCGACACGGGCGAGGTCATCGGCGCGCTCGCCCGCGAGACCCGAAAGCGCGACCGCGGCGCGGTCGCGCCCGAGGTCGTGGGCGACGCCGTCACCGGCAAGCAGGTGGAGGCGGCCGCTGCCCTCGAGCGCGTCGAGGCATCGCGAGCCGTCGCCACGATCGACGCCAAGCCGCTCGTCGCCTGGGTGCCACCGGATCCCGAGGTGCTCGGCGTCACCCGCCGCCAGTTCTTCAACCGCGGGATCGTCGGGTTCTTCGTGCTCGGCCTCTCCGGGTTCGGGGCGGCATGTCTCGCCTTCCTGTGGCCCAAGCTGGGCGGCGGGTTCGGATCGGTGATCAACCTCGGCAGCACCTCGTCGATCGACGCCAAGATCGCCGACGGTCAGGGCTTCGCCTACTACCCCGAGGGTCGCATGTGGGTCACCCACTACCCGGCGGCCGCCCTCGGGAACGCGAAGCGAACCTATGGCGCGGAGCTGCCCGGCATGGAGGCCGGGTACACCGCGCTCTACCAGAAGTGCGTGCACCTCGGCTGTCGCGTGCCGGAGTGCAAGACCTCGCAGTGGTTCGAGTGCCAGTGCCACGGCTCGCAGTACAACCGCAACGGCGAGAAGAAGGGTGGCCCCGCCCCGCGTGGCCTCGACCGCTTCCCGATCACCGTGAACGGCAGCAACATCAGCGTCGACACCGGGACGATCCTCACCGGACCGCCCATCGGCACGAACACAACCGGGCAAGAGGCCGAAGGCCCGCACTGCGTCGGTGGGGGTCATTGAACCGATGAGCTTCCTGTTTGCGACCGTGCTGGCTGCCAGCACGGTGAAGTCCATTGGCGCGGTCATCGCGGTGCTCACCGGCATCGGGTTCGTCTGGTACGTCGCCGCGAACATCCGCGCCGGGCGCGCCGAGGTCGCTGCGGAGATCGAGCTCGCGCCCAACCGCAAGCCCTACTACGACGACGAGGGCCTCGAAGGCCCGCGCCTCACCCGGGCGCTGTCGACCGGCCTCGTGCTGCTCGGCGTGGTGGCCGTGGGGCTCCCGCTCTACTGGCTCAACGAGCCCGCCCGCATGGACGGTGCCATCGAGATGTTCGACGACACGTTCGTGCACCGCGGTGAGAAGCTCTTCGCGCCCACCGCTGAGGGTGGCTACAACTGCGCCGGCTGCCACGGTGCCGAGGGCGTGGGAGCGAGCGCCCCGTTCACGCTCGCCGACGCCGACGGTGAGTTCGTGGCCTCGGTCACCTGGCAGGCCCCCGCGCTCAACACCGTCCTCCTGCGCTACAGCAGGCAAGAGGTGCGCGAGATCCTCGTCTACGGCCGGCCCGGCACGCCGATGCCCGCGTGGGGCGCCGACGGTGGCGGCCCGCTCACCGAGCAGCAGATCGACGAGCTGATCGCCTACCTCGGCTCGATCCAGCTCAACTCCGACGAAGCCAAGACGCAGGCCGAGGCGGCGATCCGAAGCGACCTTGGGCTCACGAAGAACGCGCCGATCGACTACACCGACCCGGCCGTCGGCAAGGTGATCTTCAACCTCGGCCTCGACACCGGCACCGCTGGCGGCGCGTTCTCCTGCGCCCGCTGCCACACCAAGGGCGCCTCGATCGTGAAGGGCTCCCAGCAGCCCGCCACCGCCGACCTCAGCGACTACAACGGGTTCCCCGACGGGTCCGGTGCCTTCGGCTTCTCGCTCCACTACCCCGTGGTGCCGCGCCAGTTCCTCACGATCGACGATCTCATCGAGTTCCTGCACAAGGGCTCGCAGTACGGGATCCTCTACGGCCAGCGTGGGCAGGGCACCGGTCGCATGCCGGGCTTCGGCGACAACCCCGATGACAAGGACGATCTCACCGACGACGCCGAGGACGACGGCATGTTCACCGAGGGCATGCTCCGCGCAGTGGCGTGCTACGAGGTGGCCCTGAGCGGCGAGGCGATCCCCAACTGCGTCGAGAAGGCCGAGGCCAGCGCCGAGGCGGCGGCCGCCGCCAAGGCGAAGTCCAGCACGACGACCACGACCAAGGACGACTGAAGATGTTGCTGCACACCCTTGCCGGCATCGCCTGGGATCCGCAGATCCGGGGCTTCCTTGCGTTCGGCGTGGGCGTCGTGGTGCTCGTCGGCTCGGTCTACCTCCTGCTCGTCACCAACCTCGGCCTCCGCCTCGGCTTCACGATCGCGGCGGCCGCCATCTTCGGGTGGCTCACCATCATGGGTGGCATCTGGTGGGTGTACGGCAACATCGGCATGCTCGGGGAGATCAACCACTGGGAGGTGCAGGAGGTCGTCTACCCGGGCTTGGAGAACGCCGCCCTCGAGGAGGCGCGTCGGCTCGACACCTCAGAGCTCCCCGATCCCGAGGCGCTCAGCGACCTCACCGACGAGGAGCTGGCCAAGGTCCGGCCCGACCTCGAGGCGACGCTCGACGGATGGCGCCTGCTTCCCGAGTCGAACCCGAGCTACGGCGAGGCCAAGGCCACCGTCGACGCCTACTTCGGCGCCAACCCCGATGCCTCGCTCGGCATCGAGACCGCGGCCGACTACGTGCCCGTCTACTCGTTCGAGCGCGGGGGCAAGGAGCGGTTGCCCGACAACCCGAGCCGCCTCGATCGCATCGTCACGAAGCTCAAGACCACCTTCGTGGAGCTCAAGCACCCCCCGCGGCACGCCGTGATCCAGGTGCAGCCGATCATCAAGCAGGAGGCAGAGCCGGGCAAGCCCCCACCCACGCCCACCGCGGATCCGGGCGAGCCGGTCGTGTCGGTGATCATGCAGCGCGATCTCGGTGACCGCCGGTTCCCCGGTGCGATGCTCACGATCTCCTCGGGGATCATGTTCGCGGTGCTCTGCGTCCAGCTGCATCGTCGTGACGAGCGGGTCGCCGCCGCACGCAGCATGGTGCCCGCCACCACGGGGTCCTGATCGGGTTGGGCCAGTACCTCCCCGTCGTCGTCCTCGGCGTCCTGGCCGTCCTGTTCGCGGCGCTCAGCCGCGTGGCGTCGGGCCTCCTCGCCCCGAAGGCGTCCACGGTGGCGAAGCGGTCGCCCTACGAGAGCGGCATCGTGCCCGGCCGCGAGACGCTCGAGCGGTTCCCGGTTCGCTTCTATCTCATCGCGATGATCTTCATCGTCGTGGACATCGAGATCATCTTCCTCTACCCCTGGGCGGTCATCTACCGAGACCTCGGCGCCTTCGGGCTCGTCGAGGTGCTGATCTTCGCCGTCGCCGTGTTCGTGTCGTTCATCTACCTGCTCAGCAAGGGCGCCCTCGACTGGGGCCCGGCCGACAAGGCCCGCCGCCTCACGCCGATGGTGAGCGCCGCTCGCACCTCGGCCACCACGGTGCGGCGCGTCGGCCTCGAGGGCCGCGCCCGCCCCCCTGCCGAGTCCGAGGCGGAGGGCTGATGGGCTGGGACGTGAGCGAGGGCCTCGAGGGGCTCGACCACAACTTCCTCACCGGCAAGCTCGAGGATCTCGTGAAGTGGGCGCGCCGCATGTCGGTGATGCCCGCCACGTTCGGCCTGGCCTGCTGCGCGCTCGAGATGATGGGGGCTGGCGGCCCCCACTACGACATCTCCCGGTTCGGCATGGAGACCTTCCGCGCCTCACCCCGCCAGGCCGATCTCATGATCGTGGCCGGTCGCGTCAGCCAGAAGATGGCTCCGGTGCTGCGTCAGATCTACGACCAGATGATGGAGCCCAAGTGGGTCATCAGCATGGGCGTGTGCGCGAGCAGCGGTGGCATGTTCAACAACTACGCCCTCGTGCAGGGCGTCGACCAGATCGTGCCGGTCGACGTCTACGCCCCTGGCTGTCCCCCCGGTCCCGAGACGCTGCTCCACGCGATCAACACGCTGCACGAGCAGATCCGTGACGGCGAGCTCACGCGCCGCCCGGGCAAGGGCCTCGGGCTCCACGTCGACCAGCTCGACGGCCAGCGCATCGATCAGGCTGTGGCGATCACCACGTCAGGGTCGCGCTGATGTCCGACACCTCCGAGGTCGTCGACACCGCCGCGCCGGCGGTCCCGGCGCCCGAGGTGGAGATGCTCCACGGTGTGCCGGTCACCACCAGCCTCGGCGACACCGTGCTGCACCCCGATCGCGCCGGGCTCGCGAGCCTCGTGCGCACGCTGCGCGACGACCACGGCTACGCCATGTGCCTCGACGTGTGCGGCGTCGACTACCTCACCTACGACGCCGATCGGAACCTCCCTGCTGGCGTCGAGCCGCAGCGCTTCGAGGTGGTCGTCACCCTCATGTCCCACGAGGCGCAGCGCCGCCTCCGGCTCCGGGTCCAGGTGCCCGCCGACGAGCCGTCATGCCCGTCGCTCTTCGAGGTGCACCCGGGCACCGAGGCGATGGAGCGCGAGGCGTTCGACCTGCTCGGCATCTCCTTCGAGGGCCACCCCGACCTCACCCGCATCCTCATGCCCGAGAGCTGGGA
>JBQTKH010000157.1:0-7951 GCA_052386335.1 Microthrixaceae bacterium | reverse complement strand
CCACGGCGCCCCATTCGGTGAACTGGGCCATCGTCTCGACGTCGCTGGTCACCCGAGACACCAGGGCGCCTCGGCGGTGATCGACGTGCTCGGCGATCGAGAGGCGGTGGATGTGGGTGAAGGCCCGCACCCTCAGGCCGAGCAGGCTGGCCTCGGCGGTACGGACGAGGCGGAGGAAGGTGGCCCGACTCACCCCGTACAGGGCGAGGATCAGCACGGCGACGCCACCGCAGGCGGCCGCCACGAAGCCGGGTCGATACCCACCGTCGCCGAGGACGCCGCGGTCGAGGATCTGCTGGATGAGCACCGGCACGGCGAGCTTGCCGATCGCGGTGGCCACCGCGAGGAGCGCGGTGAGCACGAGCCCCTGCTTGAGCTCGGGCGTGACGGCCAGGCCGCGCCGCAAGACCGACAGCGCGCCCGCATCCTGGAGCGCGGTCTCCTCTGGCGTCGCGTCGCGGTGCGTGCGCTCCCGATCGTGGCTGCCGGGTGGAGACGACTCTGCGAGCACCTCGATCGTGGCGCCGTGGTCGTCGGGTGTCGGCGGCGCGCCCTCGGGGACTTGCCCCGTCGACCGGGTCATGCGGCGTCGGCTTCGTAGGCGCGGACCAGGGCCGCGTACGCGGGCACGCCGAGCAGCTCGACGTGCGACCCGGACGCGGTGATGCGGCCGTCCTCGAGCAGGAGGACGCGATCGGCGAGCGCGATCGTGGACACCCGGTGAGCCACGATCAGGGTGGTGGCGGCCACGGACCCGCGCAAGCCGTCGAGGATGGCGCGCTCGACTCGCGCGTCCACCGCAGAGGTGGCGTCGTCGAGCAGGAGGACGCGAGGACGTCGCAGCAGCGCGCGGGCCAGCGCGATCCGCTGCCGCTGCCCACCTGACAGGGTGACGCCGCGCTCGCCGACCACCTCGTCAAGGCCGTGAGGCATCCGCTCGACGAAGGTCTTCGCGCGGGCCAGCTCGAGCGCGGCGAGCACCTCGGCGTCGGGGATGTCAGCGCCCACGGTCAGGTTCTCTCGCAGCGTGTCGCCGAAGAGGAACGTCTCCTGGAACACGAGGGCCACGGCCTGACGGAGCTGGTCGGGGTCGACGATGTCGATGGGCGCCTCACCGATCCGGATCTGCCCGCGGTTGGGGTCGATGAGGTGGGCGAGCAAGGCGCACAAGGTGGACTTGCCGGCTCCGGTCGAGCCGACCAGGGCGATCACCTCACCCGGTGGGAGGTGGGCCGAGATTCCCTCGAGCACGACGTCGTCGCCGTAGGCGAAGTGCACGTCGTCGAGGGTGACGCCGAGCGGTCCGGACGGGAGCGGCACGGGGTTGATCGGGCGGGGACGCGAGCTCGCCGACAGGACGCCGCGCACCCGGTCGTTGGCCACCACGGCCCGGGGCAGCTCTTCGAGGAGGAAGCCCACGACTCGGAACGGGAAGGCCAGGATCCCGAAGAGCGTCATGGCTTGCACCAGCTCGCCGATCGTGACCGCGCCGACGGACATGCGCCAGGCCCCCACGCCGAGGATGACGACGGTGCCGAGGTTGGGAAGCGCATCGAGTCCGGGCTCGAACGCGGCACGCAGCCGTCCCACGACCAGGCGCTCCCGTCGAAGCGCGTCGGCGGCTTGCCGGAGACGTTCGGTCTCCCGCTCGGCGAGACCGAGCGTCTTCACGACCAGCACGCCCTCGAAGCTCTCGTGCGCCACGGAGGACACATCCCCGACGCGCGCCTGCGCCTGAGCGGCGGGCACCTCGACGCGCCGGGTGTAGTACCGGTTCAGCAGGCCGAGGCTGGGGAAGAGGGCGAGACCGATCAGCATGATCGCGGGATCGACCAGCGCGAGCTGCACCATGGCGACGACGATGATCACGACGACCCCCAACGAGAAGGGGAGCGGCTGCAGGGCGATCGTCGATCGCTCGCAGTCGGCGTCGGCGTGGGCGAGCAGCTCACCGGCGGGATGCTCGTCGAACCAGCGGAGGGGGACGCTGAGGTAGCGGTCGGTGACGCGTCGGAACCAGAGCATCTGCATGCGGCGCTGCGCCATCTGTCCGAAGTAGCGGCGCAGAACCACCCCGAGCATCCGCAGGAGCGAGGCCACCACGATCGACACGGCGCCGATCACGACGGCACCTCGCTCCACCCCGCCCGCGAAGGCCGGCGTGAGCACGCGATCGGTCGCTCGCCCGAGCACCACCGTGCCGCCGACCGCCATCACGCCGAACAGCGTCGCGCCGGCGACGGACACCGCGAAGGGCCGCGGCTGTGCGCGCACCGACGTCCACAGGAGGCTCACGCCGCGGCGCATCACGCTCTGCTCGTGGTCGGTCGGGCTCACCGTGCCGAACCTAACGGGCCGTCCGGTTCGCTCACCATGTCGTTCCCACCAGTGGTCGGCGCCGGACGTGTCGCGTCAGGCGTCGCGCCAGAGCTGCAGCGGCGTTCGATCTCGTCGTCCGGTGAACGGCAGGTCGAGCCAGGCCCCCCCACGGCCTGCGGATGCGTAGGCGCCACACACCACATCGAGCACGCTCCTCCCGAACGTCGGCCCCACCTCGGGCCGGCGATCGTGGAGGAGATCGAGGGCGAAGGACTCGATCTGCGGCAGGTAGCCGAGCTGCTCGAGCTGCGGGATCGCCCCCTCGGGCGGTGCCGGGAGCGGCACCTCCACCCCGTTGCGCTCGAGGAGCAGCTCGGGCAGGAGCTCCATGCGGACCACCCCATCAGGTGAGGACGCTTGGGCATCCCAGCTGGGAGCGTCGCCTCGCCAGCTGGCGACCACCCGGGCGATGAGTCCCGTGTCGAACGCGACGTGGACCTCGGCGTGCTCGTCGACGGGGTGATCGGCGGCACCCTCGAGTGTGGCCCGCACCTCGACCGGCGTGGCTGGAGCGGCGAGCAGGAGCGCGATGGCGAGCGGGTGGACGCCGAGGTCGAAGAGCACGCCGCCGCCCCACCCTTCGGTGAGGAAGTCGCCCCAGGTCGGCCGATCCTGGATCGCACGCACCTCGAGGAGATCGATCGTGCCGAGCTGCGCAGCATGCTCGAGCGCCAGGCGCACGATCGGTGCGTGAACGAGGTTCTCTCCGTACGAGATCTTCGCCCCGGCCTCACCGGCCCGCACGAGCGCGTCGGCCTCTTCGAGCGTGGTGCACAGCGGCTTCTCCACGAGCACCCCCACACCGGCCCGCACGGCCTGCAGGACGTGCTCGGCATGCTGGGCAGGAGGCGTGCAGACCACCACGCCATCAGCGCCAGCTGGGAGCTCGTCGTACCGACACGCGCGGGCCCCGAGGCGTGCAGCGGACGCGGCGGCCCGCTTCGGGTCACGCGACGCGACCGCGGTGACGGTGAGGCCAGGCACCTGCTCGACGGCGTAGCCGTGGACGGCGGCGATCCAACCGACGCCGGCGAACGCGAGGTCGACGGAGCGGGAGTCGGCCACCGTCAGGTGTCGCGGAGTGCGGCGACCACGGGCGCGAGGGTCTCGATGGCGTCGCCTTGGAAGACGATGTAGGAGGTGTCCCAGCGGTCGCGGCGGGCGCGCAGGTCGTCGGCGATCTGCTCGATGGTGCCGATGCACGCGTGCGGGTAGGTCTCGAGCTCCTCGGGCGGCAGCCCGAACAGCGGTGCCATCATCTCGGCGGTTCCCCTGCGATCGTCGGTGACGATGCTCGCGAACATCAGCAGGTTGAGCTCGAGGTCGTCGTACCGGTCGCCGGCGGCCTCACGCACCCACGCCAGCTTTTGGTCGGTCTCCGCGACCACGCCGTTCTGGGCCGCGGCCGCGTCGACCTGGCCACTGTGGATCGAGGGGTTGATGCCGACGATCTCCGCCTCCCGGGCCGCGATCGACAGCACGCGCTTGGCGCCGCCGCCGATCAGGAACGGCGGCGGGGACTGGATCGGCTTCGGGTGGCCGTCGTAGCCGGAGATCTCGTAGTGCTCGCCCTTGTAGCTGAACGGCCCGGCACCGAAGCAGCCCTTGATCACCGCGATGCCCTCCTCCATCCGGCTCACACGGACGCCCGGAGCCTCCATCGGGATGCCCGACTGGTCGTAGTCGCTCTTCATCCACCCCGCGCCGAGACCGACCTCCACCCGGCCGCCCGAGAGCACGTCGACCGTGGCGAGCTCCTTGGCGAGCACCACCGGGTGCTTGTAGTCGTTGTCGAACACGAGCGCACCCACCCGAAGCTCCGTGGTGGCATCGGCCGCTGCCATCATCGCCGGCAGGGGAGCAAGCTGGTCGCCGAAGTGATCGGGGAGGAAGAGGGTGGAGTAGCCGAGGTCCTCCGCCTTGCGGGCGAG
This sequence comes from Microthrixaceae bacterium, assembly GCA_052386335.1. GTDB lineage: Bacteria > Actinomycetota > Acidimicrobiia > Acidimicrobiales > VFJN01 > VFJN01. Next base: position 3,641 of record JBQTKH010000157.1, on the reverse strand, counting down.
GGCGCCCCACTCAGCACCTCCGGGCGCGCTGCTGAGCTGGATGCCGAACCGGAATCGTCGAGGGTGTGCCATGGTCCGGCACGCTACCGGGAGATCAGATAGCGTCTTGCCCCCTTCCCACCCCCGTCCGTGCTCGGACAGGGGTGCTGGCGCGCGTCCCCTGGAGCTTGTCGTGTCCCCTCATCCCGATGTCCCGCTCGAGCAGGCCTACCTCGACCGGGCCTACGACCAGCTCGAGCGCATGCGCGCCCGCACCCTGGCCGCAGCGTCGATCGCCGAGTCCGCAGCGCAGGCCGTCGACTCCCAGGTGGCCCAGGCGCACCTCCAGCGCCGGCTCCGCAGCCTCGACACGGAGGTCGACGGGCTGGCGTTCGGGCGGCTCGACGCCGATGACGGCGAGCGCTGGTACGTCGGCCGGCGTCACGTAGAAGACGAGCGTGGCGATCCGGTCGTGATCGACTGGCGTGCGCCGGTGTCCACGCCCTTCTACCGAGCCACCGCCGCCGACCCGATGGACCTGGCGCGACGCCGCCGGTTCATGATGTCCAAGCGCCGAGTGGACGATCTCTTCGACGAGGTGTTCGACGATCCTGACAGCGTCGATGCCGCCCACCACGGCGGCATCCCCGATCCGCTCCTGGCCGAGCTGGAGCGCTCCCGCACCGGCGAGATGCGCGACATCGTGGCGACGATTGCAGCAGAGCAGGACGTCGTCATCCGAGCTGACCTCGCGACCTGCTTGGTGGTCCAAGGTGGACCCGGGACCGGCAAGACGGCCGTGGGGCTGCACCGGGCCGCCTTCTTGCTGTTCGAGCATCGGTCGGTGCTCGACCGGGCCGGGGTGCTCGTCGTCGGCCCGAACCCGCTGTTCCTGCGCTACATCGCTCAGGTCCTGCCATCCCTGGGCGAGGCGGCCACCCGTCAGACGACGATGGAGCGGCTCGTAGGAGGCGGGGCCCGCGCCGTGGACCCGCCCGAGGTGGCGAGGGTGAAGGGGGACCCGCGTCTGGCCGAGGTCCTGCGGCGGGGCATGCACAACCACCTGAAGCCCCCGACCGATGCGGTCCCGATCGCCACGCCCTGGGGTCGGGTGCACCTGTCCGCCGCCGAGGTGTCGGCCGCCGTCAGCGAGATCGTGACCCGCGGGACGGCGTTTTCGGTTGGCCGCACGGCGCTGCGGAACCGTCTGCGCCGCATGGCGTGGCTGGCCCATCAGCAGGCCGTCGGCGAGGACGCGGCGCGCGCCGACCTGTTCGAATCGGCGATGAGCAGCAACCCCGACCTGAACGCAGCGGTCAGTCGCATCTGGCCATCCCTCTCCGCCGGCGTGCTGGTCAAGCGCTTGCTGAGCAACCGAGCTGCGCTGGGCGCAGCCGCGGATGGGGTGCTCGACGCCGATGAGCAGGCGTTGATCCGGCGTCCGGGTGCGCGGCGCCTGGACGACGAGCCGTGGAGCATCGCCGAGCTCGTGTTGGTGGACGAGGCGGAGGCCCTGCTCAACGGGGTTGCCCGCACCTATGGGCACGTGGTGGTGGACGAGGCCCAGGACCTCTCGGCGATGGAGCTGCGAGCGGTGGCTCGCCGGTGCCCATCGGGATCGATGACGATCCTCGGCGACCTCGCGCAGGCCACTGCACCAGCCGCACAGAGGAGCTGGGAGGAAGCTGTGGTGTCGCTCGGCTCGCCCGACTCGGCGCGCATCGAAGAGCTCGGCTTGGGCTACCGGGTGCCCAAGCCCATCCTCGACCTCGCTAACCGCTTGCTCCCCGTGTTCGCTCCGGGGGTCGGTGCCCCACGGTCGGTGCGCACCTCCGGACCTGCACCCGTCATCCGCGGCGCAGCCGCCGACGAGCTCTGCGACGTGGTGGCCGGCATCGTCGGAGCTCACGCGGCGGCGTGGGGATCCGTCGGCGTGGTCGTGCCCGACCACCTCCTCGAGGAGGTCGAGGCCAGCCTCCGTGGGGCCGATGTCCCCTTCGGCGACGCACGACAACACGGCCTCGAAGGCGTCGTCACCGTGTTGCGCCCACCGGAGGCCAAGGGGCTGGAGTTCGACGCGGTGGTCGTGGTGGAGCCGGCGGGGTTCGTCATCGATGGTGTCGTGGGTGGGCGCCTGCTGTACATCGCGCTCACGCGGGCGGTGCAGGAGCTGACGATCGTCCACCACGCGCCGCTGCCCGCAGCCCTTGCCGGCTGATCGGGACTCACGGGTAAGCGGCAGTACGATCGCTGGGCCCGCCGCGTCATCGACCTGACGCCAGCCCACCCCACCGTGCCAACCCTCCTTCGCTTCTCCAAGCTCATCGTGCAGGCCGGCCTGGGTCTGGCTGTCGCGGGCGTCGCGCTCGTTCCCGCCGCGCAACAGCTTCAGCAGGCGGGGCGCTCGACGAAGGGCATCATCGACCTCGGGCCCCTCGATCAGCGCTCGTACGTGTACGCCGCGGACGGCTCGCTCCTGGCCACGCTCCGAGCGGACGTCGACCGCCAGCCGGTGGCGCTGTCCGAGATCCCGATGCACCTCGTCGACGCGGTGCTGGCCGTCGAGGACGCCGGGTTCTACCAGCACGACGGGGTGAACCTGCGGGCCACGCTGCGAGCGCTCGTGGCCAACGTCGACTCGGGGGCCACGGTACAGGGAGGCTCCACCATCACCCAACAGCTCGTGAAGACCGAGATCGTCGGGGCCGAGCAGACGATCGACCGCAAGGCTCGCGAGGCGGTGCTGGCCCGGCGGCTCGAGGACTCGATGACCAAGGACGAGATCCTCGAGCGCTACCTCAACACCGTCTACTTGGGCAACGGCGCGTACGGCGTGCAGGCCGGGGCTGAGACGTACTTCGGGTCGTCAGTGGGCGACCTCGATGTGGCGGAGTCGGCGTGCTTGGCCGGGATGTTCGCGCACCCGTCGGCGTTCGATCCGATCCGTCGTCCTGAGGCGTCCGTCGAACGCCGTGATCTCGCCTTGCGGCGCCTCGAGGCGCGGGGCGAGCTGACCGCGGCGGAGGTGGAGCGCCTGCAGCGCAAACCGATCCCGAAGACCATTCGGCAGGTCCAACCTCTGCCCAACACCTACTTCGTCGAAGAGGTCAAGCAGCAGCTCCTCGACGACGAGCGTCTGGGCGACACGCCCGAGGAGCGCTACTACGCGGTGTTCCGAGGCGGCCTCTCGATCCACACGACGCTGGATCCGAAGGCGCAGATGATGGCCACGAAGGCGCGCGACGACGTGCTCGCCGAGGTGGCCCCCGACGACACCCCTCCGGGCATCGTCCCGATCGCACCGAACCCCGAGACGGGCGAGGAGCGTGTGGCCACCGGCGCGGTGGTGTCGGTCGAGCCCCGAACGGGGGCCATCCGCGCGATGGTCGGCGGGGCCGGGTTCCGCGACACCCAGTTCAACGTCACCACGCAGGGTCTGCGCTCTGGGGGATCGACCTTCACGGTGTTCGTGCTCATGGCCTTGCTCGAGAACGGCTACGTGCCCAACGACAGCGTCAACGGCTCGGGTCCTTGCTCCTTCACCGGCATCCGGGGACTCCACCCCGTCCCGTACAAGGTCGAGAACTTCGCCACCAGCGGCGGTGGCAGTGGGTCGATCCTGCAGCAGACCCTCCGATCGTCGAACTGCGCCTACGTGCGGC
>JBQTKH010000156.1:0-9506 GCA_052386335.1 Microthrixaceae bacterium | reverse complement strand
TCCACGGGTCACCGCTGTCGGCGAGGGGGCCCATCCCAGCGAAGATCGTGTTCGACGCGCTGCGATACCACTCCGCCGCCGGTCGCACTGAGAGCAGCACCAGCGCGTCGGGGAACGCTGCCGAGAGCTCCGGCCAGAAGGAGCCGCCGGGCCAGTCGACGATCGCCGTGAAGTCGGCCAAGAGATCGGGCCAGTCCACCGCCTCACCGTCGATGGCGCGCGTCCAGCCGGCCTTCTGCTCCTCCGATGGGAACATCTCCAGCATGTGATGGCAGGTGCCGCCGAGCAGCTGCTCGAGCGCCAGCTTCAAGGAGTGCGTGCCCGTCCGTCCGACGCCTGCTCCCACAACCGAGATCGTCATGGCCGGTGACCCTATGCCGACGTGGGGGCGACCGTCGGCCAGGGACGCTCCCGCTCCACGGCGAGGGCAACGTCGAAGAGGATCTCGTCGCGATGCGGTGCGGCGAGCACCTGCATGCCAACCGGCAAGCCGTCGACGGTGCCGGCCGGGATCGAGACCGCCGGGTTGCCGTAGATGTTGGAGATGATCGTGAGCCCGCCCATGCTCACCAGATCCGGGAAGCGCGCCTCGGCTTGGCCGAGCACGGCGGACGGCGCCTTCGGCACCAGGCCGGCGAGCACCCGAACCGCGCCGAGCAACCCCCTCACCGCGTAGCGGGCCTGTCCCCCGGCGAAGAGCTTGTTGACGATCGGCGCCTGCTCGTTGCTCGTGGTGGCCTGCGCCGCGAACGCCGGACCCGGGTTGGTGGCTGAGATGATGAGGTCGGCCTGCTCGAAGGCCCGAGCCATCACCTCGTTGGCCTGGATCCGGAGCTCCTCGGCCACCGCCGCGGTGCGCAGGTTGTACATGGCCTCGGCAAGGTGCAGGCCCACCGCCACTTCATCGGTGAGGTCGTCGGAGCACCGCGGCCACAGGTCGCCGAGGTCGGCGAGGAGTGTGGCGAGGTTGCCCATCATCCACTGCGCGGCGAGGTTCGGAGGTTCGACCCGCACGTCGACCTCCACCATCCCGGTGTCGACCATGAGCTGCTTGGCCTCGGCGCGGATGCGGTCTTCCACCCCGGCGTCGAGCGTGACACCGCCCAGCGCCGGAACGATCGCCACGCGCAGCCCCTTGAGGTCGCTGGTACCGAGGCCCGCCTCCCACCGACCATGGGAAGGCAGGCTCGACGGGTCGTACAGGTGCGTTCCCGCGCACACGTCGTAGTAGCGAGCGGCGTCGCGCACGGACCGGGCGAGGTTGCCGAGCACCACGGTGTTGGGACGCATGAAGGCGTGGGGTCCGCGCGGGATGCGGCCGAAGGTGCCCTTCATCCCGAGCAGGCCGGTGTAGCCCGCCGGGATGCGGATCGAGCCGCCGCCATCGCCGCCGGTGGCGAGGCTCACGAGACCGCCCGCCACCGCGGATGCAGAGCCGCCGGAGGAGCCACCACAGGTGCGGCCGTGCCGCCACGGGTTGTGGGTGACCCCGTTGATCTTGGTGACGCTGACGTTCAGGCCGCCGAACTCACTGGCGGTCGTCTTGCCGACCGGCACGACACCGCCTCGCTCGAACAGGCGCTGCGTCTGGTGCGACGTGTACGTGCCGATGCGGTCCTTGTAGACGAGCGACGCCTCGGTCCACGGCCACCCCTCGACGGGGTCGAGCTCCTTGATGGCGGTGGGCACGCCGCCGAAGGGGAGCGAGACGTCTGCCGTCGCGGCCGCCTCTCGAGCGCGCGTCGGGTCGACATGCGAGAAGCAGTTGAGGGGCGACGCATCGATGGCCGCGAGGGTGGCGTCGAGCTCCTCGAGCGGCGAGCGCTCGCCGGCCCGAAAGGCCTCGACGAGCGAGCACGCATCTCTTTGCCATGGGGAATCAGGCATCTCGGTCCTTTCGTCCGGGCAAGACTGGTTTGCCCGATGGGTGCGTGTCCATCGGTCCGACTCAATACCCTGAGCGTTTAGATTGAACGCACTGGCCGCTCACGGGAGGAAGGCAGTGGCCTTCTGGCGCACCAAGTCGAAGAGGCATGACGGTGGCGGCGACCGCGGCGCGTCTACCGACCCCGACGTGGCGATCAACCTCGACAACCTCAGCGGCAAGAGCTGGGCGCCCGAGGTGGAGATCGATCCCGCGCGCGCCGCCGAGCTGGCAGAGAGGTTCCGATCCCGTGCCGCTCGACTGGAGGCCCAGCGCGATCTCATGCGCCTCCGCGAGCGCCACTGGAGTGGCGAGCGAATCATCGAGGAGGCTCGCAAGCCTGACGAGTGGTGGGAGCACCCCGAGGCCGACCCCTTCGCCGTGCTCGGGTTGCTGCCCGGTGCCCCGCTGAGCGAAGCGGCGCACGCGCGCCGGCGGGTGGCGATGGAGTGCCATCCCGATCGCTTGGCCGACGGGGACGACCCCGACCTCGCCCTCCGGAGGATGATCGCCGCCAACGCTGCGTACGATCGCCTCCGGCGGGCCATGCACCCGGCGCCCTAGCCCTCCTACGAGCGCGGGCGCGGGGTCCCGTCGCGAGCGTTGTGCACGACCTCGCCAGCGACGATCGTCATGACCACGTCGAGCGACTCGCTCAGCAGCACGACATCGGCGCGCGATCCCGTCACCAAGCTGCCACGGTGGGCGTCACCGAGGAGCGCGGCGGGCGCTGCTGACGCGGCGCTCAGCGCCGTCGCCGGGTTGCATCGGGCGAACTCGACGAGGTTCCGCACCGCGTGGTCCATCCCGACGCTGGCGCCTGCCAGCGTCCCGTCAGCGAGGCGCACGCCGTTGCGACCCGTCGTGGTCCCACCTCCACCCAGCGACGAGCTCCCCTCCGGCAGGCCGAGCGCCCCGACCGCGTCGGTGACCAGCGTGAGTCGGTCGCCGAGCGCGCGCTGGGCCGTCGCCACGACCGCGGGGTCGACATGGATGCCGTCGGCGATGAGGCCGACTCGCAGCCGCTCATCGTTCAGCGCCACGCCGGCCAGCCCGGGTTCGCGGTGGTGCAACGGGCTCATCGCGTTGAAGAGGTGCGTCACCCAGGTGGCCCCGGCGTCCACCCCGGCGCGGGCCTCGGCTGCGGTGGCGGCCGAGTGACCGAGTGACACGATCACGCCGCGAGCGACGAGCGCTTCGATGATCTCGCTCGCTCCCGCCAGCTCGGGTGCGATGGTCACAACCGTCACGCCAGCGTCGCGGGACCAACCTTCGATGGCCGCGAGCGAGGGCGACTGCAGCAACGACTCAGGGTGCGCCCCCCGCTTGGCCGGAGCGAGGAACGGCCCCTCCAGGTGCAGGCCGAGCGGTGTGGCCCCGGCCCACCCCGGCGGAGGCCCAGCCGCGAGCGCGGCGAGTGCCCGATCGACGATGCCGGGAGGCGAGGTCACGATCGTCGGCAGCCACGCGGTCACACCCCAGCGCGGCAGCTCCGCCGCCAGCTCCCACATTCGCTCGGGCTCGCGTGCCAGGTCGATGCCCAGCGCGCCATTGCACTGCAGATCGATGAGCCCGGGCGCGGCGAGCAGCCCCGCGGCGTCCAACACCGGCGCGTCGGTGTCCGCGACGAGCCACCCGCCGCGGCACACCAGATCGTGCGGCTGCCACGCGCCGTCGCGCCACACGGACGCCCCCCGGACCACCAGCGCGCTCATCGCATGAGTCTCGCCGACGCGCCGGCGCGGCACCGCCCGGCGACACGCGCCGGGCGGAGGAGCGGAGCGGGTGGGATTCGAACCCACGGAGGAGTTGCCCCCTCACATCCTTAGCAGGGATGCGCCTTCAACCGGACTCGGCCACCACTCCAGGGTGGAGTGACGAGGTTACCCGCGCGGAGCGGGTGGGATTCGAACCCACGGACCCTTGCAGGTCGACGACTTTCAAGGCCGTTGCCTTCGTCCACTCGGCCACCGCTCCGCAGGGGACGTTAGCCGGAGGTCGAGATCAGCTGAGCTTGGCGCGCTGGGCGGTGATCCAGGCGTCGGCCTGGCGCCACGACTCCTCGGCATCGCGGCGCACGCTCGCACCGCGCTCGCCGGCGGCCGGATAGCTGCCGAGGAACTTGATGTCGGCCACCTTGGAGCGCACATCGCGCAGGCAGTCGGCGACGAGCTCGTCGGCCAGGTGCCCCTCGAGGTCGATGATGAAGCAGTAGTCGCCCAGCGCCTTCTTGGTGGGCCGCGACTCGAGCTTCACCAGGTTGATCGATCGTGCCGCGAACTCCTGCAAGATCGCGAGCAACGACCCGGCGCGGTCGGCGCGCTGGAACACGACGATCGTCGTCTTGTCGTGACCCGTGGGTGGCGGCACCGGACCGTGGCCCACGAGCACGAACCGAGTGCTGTTCTCAGGGTGATCCTCGATGTCGCTTGCGAGCACATCGAGGCCGTAGATCTTCGCCGCCAACGCCGGGGCCACCGCCGCTGAGCAGCCGTCGTGCTCGGCGCCGACGAGACGGGCTGCCTCCGCGTTCGAGTTGGCAGCAACCACCTCGACCCCGGGGAGCTCCTGGGCCAGCCAGCCTCGGCATTGGCCAGCGGCGACCGGGAACGTGAGCACGCGCCGAACGTCGCTGAGTGCCACGCCCGGAGGGGCCATGAGGCTGAGCTGGATGCCGAGCACCACCTCGCGCTGGATGAGCAGGTCGTGCTCGAGGGCCAAGGCGTCGATCGTGACGTTCACCGTGCCCTCGATCGAGTTCTCGATGCCGACGAAGCCGAGCTCGACGTCGCCCGCATCCACGGCCGCGAGCACCTCGGCGAAGGTGCCCATGCCGACGAGCTCGAGGCTCGCGAGATCCGGCTGGCTCAGCAGCGCCTGCTCGGTGAAGGTGCCCTCCGGGCCGAGGAACGCGATCCGGCGAGGCCGACCGGTTGCTGCGTCATCGTTCACGAGGCGCAATGCTACTGATGTGGACGAAGCCGCCCTTCAGCAGATGCTCGACGACGTGCGCACGGGGGAGGTGCACCCTGACGACGCGCTCGCCCTGCTCCGCCGACTGCCGTTCGCAGATCTCGGCTTCGCTCGTGTGGACCATCACCGCTCGCTCCGCCAAGGACTGCCCGAAGCCGTGTACGGCCCCGGCAAGGCGCCCGAGCACGCGGCGGCGATCGTCGGCGAGCTGCTCGATGCCGGCGCGAGCCCCGTGCTCCTCACCCGCGCGAGCGACGAGCAGGCAGAGGCTGCACTGGAGGCCAACCCCGAGGGCGTCCGCCATGCCACCACGGTCGTGTGGCGCCCGGCTGCTCCGTGGCCCGAGCGCGTCGTCCTTTGCACGGCGGGCACCGCCGATCTGCCGGTGGCGGAGGAGTGCGCGGCGGTGCTCCAGGCCCACGGCATCGACCCGATCCGGCTCACCGACGTCGGGGTTGCCGGCGTGCATCGATTGCTCGCCGAGGTCGACCACCTCGCGGACGCCGACGTGGTCGTGGTGGTCGCCGGCATGGAGGGCGCGCTGGCCAGCCTGGTGGGCGGGCTCACGCCCGCACCCGTCGTCGCGGTCCCGACGAGCGTGGGCTACGGCGCCGCACTCGAAGGGGTGACAGCGCTGCTGGCGATGCTCTCCTCGTGCGCCGCCGGGCTCACGGTGGTCGGGATCGACAACGGGTACGGCGCCGCGTGTGCGGTCCTGAGGATGGTCAAGTGACCCGACTCGCGTGGTTCCACTGCTTCTCCGGCATCGCGGGAGACATGGCCCTCGGTTCGCTGATCGACGCCGGCGCCGACGTCGACGAGGTGCGCTCGCTCCTCGAGCGCCTGCCCGTGAGCGGGTGGGCGATCGAGGCCGAGCCGGTGCTCCGCTGCGGGGTCGCCGCCACGAAGCTGCACGTCCGGGCCGAGGAAGGCACCGTCGTGCGCACTGCCGCGCACATCGCCGCCCTCGTCGAGGAGGCACGCCTCCCCGAGCGCGTCTCACGACGTGCGCTGTCGGTGTTCGCCGCGCTGGCTGACGCGGAAGGGCGTCTCCACCGACGCCCACCCGAGCAGGTCCACTTCCACGAGGTCGGCGGGCTCGACGCCATCGTCGACGTGGTCGGCACGTGCGCCGCGCTCGAGGTGCTCGGGATCGACGAGGTGCACGCCTCCACGGTCGTCACCGGTACCGGGATGGTCCGTGCCGCCCACGGGATGCTGCCGAACCCGGCTCCTGCGGTGGTCGCGCTGCTCGCGTCGGTGGGCGCACCGTCCACGGGCGTCGACGTCGGCGTGGAGCTCACCACCCCCACCGGGGCCGCGCTGCTCGCTGCGCTGGCGTCGGGCTTCGGTCCGATGCCGTCGATGTCGATCGAAGCCACCGGCTTCGGCGCGGGCACGCGGGAGATCGACGGCCGACCGAACGCCACGCAGGTCGTGGTGGGCAGCGCCGTGGGGGCGATGGACACGGGCCAGCCGGTGATGCTCCTCGAGGTCAACGTCGATGACGTCACGGGAGAGACCCTTGCGCACACCGTCACCGCACTGCTCGGCGCGGGCGCGCACGATGCGTGGGTGACGCCGATCGTGATGAAGAAGGGCCGACCCGCCTACACGGTGTCGGCCCTCGTCGACACCGCACTCGCCGCCCAGGTGTCCGCGACCCTCACGGCCGAGACAGGATCCCTCGGGGTGCGCGGTGCCTCGTTGGAGCGCTGGCCATCGGCGCGTCGCGACGACGTCGTCGAGGTCGACGGCTACGCGGTGCGCGTCAAGGTGAGCCCCGGCCGCGTCAAGGTCGAGCACGACGATGCAGCTCGGGTCGCCCGACGCGCGGGAATGCCCCTGCGCGAGGTCCTCACCCGGGCGGAGGTCGCCGCACGCTCAGGCCTGCGCGTCGTCAGAGATGCGCCCACCGACGACCGCTACGACGACATGCCGGACAGCGACGCGCACCCCCACGAGCACCCGTCCGCGCATCATCACGACGACCCGGACACGGCCTGAGAGGCGGGACGATGCAGCCACCCGAGACGTGCGACACGTGTCAGTTCGACGGGCAGCGCTACACCCTCGACGACGCGCTCGGCACCCTGCGCGCCCTTCCCACGATGTGGCGCTGGGCGGTGGCCGACGTCGACGAGCGGACGCTGCTCGCGCGTCCCGCCGCCGATGTCTGGTCGGCCGCCGAGTACACCGCTCACGCCGCCGACGTTGCGCAGGCCATGGGCCGGCTGCTCCACGGCCTGCTCACCCTCGATGACCTCGAGGTGGAGGCCGTGCCCGAAGGACATGCGCCTGATGTCAGCGACGGGTTCGACGCCGCGGTGGGCCGCCTCGAGGCCAACCTCTCCCGCTTGCACGACCGGGCTGCTCGGGTCGGCCCGCACGAGGAGCCGGCGTGGACGCGCACCGCCCTGGCCGACGGGCACGAGGTCAGCGGTGGGTGGGTGCTCCGTCACGCCGTCCACGATGTGAGCCACCACCTCAGCGACGTCGGCCGCGGCCTGCACGCGCTCGGTGCCGGAGCGAAGGCACACACCGGGAGCGTCGTCCAGCTGAACGTCTCCGACGGAGGCGTCCCGAAGGCGCCGGTGCCCGTCGTCGAGGTCGACCCCGGCGGGGTGGTGGGCGACCGCCAAGGTGATCGACGCAACCACGGCCGTCCCCTGCAGGCGCTGTGCCTCTGGTCGCTCGAGGTGATCGAGGCCCTCCAACGAGAAGGCCACCCGATCGCGCCAGGCCTCGCCGGGGAGAACGTCACCGTCAGCGGCGTCGACTGGCCCTCGCTTCGTCCCGGCGTGCAGCTTCGCCTCGGCGAGGTCGTGGCCGAGATCAGCGCCTACGCGACACCGTGCAAGAAGAACGCCGCGTGGTTCGCCGACCGCGACTTCCGGCGGATCAACCACGAGCTCCACCCGGGTTGGAGCCGGGCCTACGCGTGGGTGCGGCAACCCGGCCTGATCCGCGCCGACGACGAGGTCGTCGTCGAACCCTGAGCTGCGCTGAGGGTCGACCGCGCCGGGTCCTCGTCCGAGCGTTGCACTCGGGTGTCGGCTGAGTGCGTGCCGTCAGCTGGCGCGGGAGCGCAGCGCGCGCCAGAGGGCGCGGTAGCTGGGGTAGGTGAAGTCGGGCGTGACCCACCCGGCGTCCTCGAGCTCGGCGTGCAGCTTGGGCAGGTTCCGCCACGGCACGCCCATGTCCACGTGGTGGGCGAGGTGCCAACCGGTGTTGAAGGGCACGATCCAGAACCGAGCCAGCCACGACTGCTCGACGTGGTGCGTGGTCTGCCGACGATCCTTCGATCGCTGCATTCCCCCGTGCTCGGCGATGGAGCGCAAGCGGTTGATGACGCGCCAGGTGGTGAGCCAGGGACCCAGCCAGAGCAGCGGGTAGAGCCACCATCGGCCGACCAGGACGGCCACGACCACGAGCGGGACCTGCATCGCGAAGATCCGCAGTGCGATCGAGCGCGATGACGGGCTCCGGAGCGCGCTCAGCAGTCCCTTCAGGTTCTTCCATCCCGAGGTGCCGCGCGCGTCGCGCCACAGCTTGCGACGGAAGCTCGCCTCGGTGATCGGGTAGCCGTTGTAGAGGTTCATGTCCGGCTCGTTCGGACCGAACTCGTCCTTGTGGTGCGCGAAGTGACCCCGCCGGTAGGCGTCGAGGGGCACGAACGACGGATACGCGATCACCCAGCGACCCACCGCGTCGTTCCAGCGCTTGTTGCTGAAGAGGAGCTTGTGCGCGGCCTCGTGGCCGAGGATCGCCAGGCGAGCGAACGCCGGGCCCATGAGGATGAACGCCGCGAGGTAGGCCAGCGGATGACCGATCCACACGGCGCCACCGATCGTGACCAACGGCTGCAACCAGCAGAGGAGCACGCTGCCGACGTTGCGAAGGTCGTCGATCCGCCGCAGCTCCGTGCGCAGCTCGGCCACTGGCATGGCGGACGCGGTGAGGCGAGCCGTGGGGAGGACGTCAGGCAGCTCGTCGAGCTGGGGCACCACGGTGGTGCGGGCCTCGGTCACAGCAACCATCCTCAGTATCTTACACTTCCTCGTCAGATGTCGCCATCCCGTAACACCCGCCCGCTGTCGGCCCGGTCGGTGCTCGCGTCGGTCCTGCTGGGCACCGACCCGCCTCAGCTACCCACGCCCCTGCTCGTGCGCACCACAGCGCTGTTCGGCATCTCCGAGGGAGCGACGCGCACGGCGCTGTCCCGGCTCGTCGCCAACGGCGAGGCGGTCGCGGAGGACGGTGGGTATCGACTGGTGGGACGGCTCGTCGCCCGTCAGGCGCGCCAGACGGCGAGCCGCCTCGCCGACACCCGACGGTGGGACGGCACCTGGGAGCTCGCCACCATCGGGAACGACGTGGCCCGCAGCGCACGCGACCGGGCTGCGCTGCGCGATGCGCTCAGCGCACTGCGCCTGGCCGAGGTGCGCGAGGGCATCTGGGTGCGCCCGGACAACCTCGCCGCTGCCCGCTCCCCGGAGGCGATGGGGGTGGCCCAGCGCTGGTGCACGTGGTGGCACGGCGCTCACCCGGAGCCGGCGGTCGAGGTCGGCGACCTGTGGGATCTCCACGACTGGGTGACCGACGCAGC
>JBQTKH010000155.1:0-5275 GCA_052386335.1 Microthrixaceae bacterium | reverse complement strand
ACCTCGACATCATCGCCGACAGCCTCAACGACCGACCCCGAAGGACACTCCACTGGCAAAAACCCACCGAAGCCCTCGACGCCCTACTTGCGGTGACCGGTTGACACCACCCTCCGCCGGAGCCCCCCACCCGCGCAGGGGCGGCTCCGCCGCCCCCGGAGCGACAAGGGCTCAGCGCGGCCAACGGCCGCACAAGAAGCTCACCGACGAAGCTCCGCTTCGGCGGTGATCAAGCGCGGCGCTGGTCGAGGGCCTCGATGAGACGGGCGGTGACGGCCTCGGCGGGGCCGCGGCCGTCGACCTCCGCGAGCAGGTCCCGCTCGGCGTACCAGGCGATGAGCGGAGCGGTCTCGCGCTCGTAGAGGTCGAGTCGCTTCTGGATGGCCTCGGGCGTGTCGTCGGCTCGTTGCACGACGTCGCCGCCGCAGTTGTCGCACACCCAGCCGTACCGCGGCGGGGTGTCGACGGAGTAGTTGGCACCGCAGTCGGTGCAGACGCGCCGACTGGCCAAGCGCTCGAGCACCACCGCCGTGGGGACCACGAGGTCGATCACGAGGTCGAGCGGCTCGGTGGCCGTGATCTTCGCGAGGAGCTCTGCCTGGCCGACGGTGCGCGGGAAGCCGTCGAGGATGTAGCCCCGGTGGCGCGTGTCGTCGCGATCGAGGCGCTCGTCGACGACGCCGCCCATGATCTCGTCGGACACGAGCTCGCCCAGGTCCATGATCTCCTTGGCCTTGCGCCCGAACTCGGTGCCCTCGCGCACGGCGGATCTCAACATGTCGCCCGTGGAGATGTGAGGCACGACGTAGTGGCGCGAGAGTCTGACGCACTGGGTGCCTTTGCCCGCACCCTGGCGGCCCAGCAACACCAGCCGGGCCCCCGGGATCACCGGGGCACCCCTGCGTTCCTCACTTGAGGAACCCCTCGTAGTTGCGCATCATGAGCTGGCTGTCGATCTGCTTCATCGTCTCGAGGGCCACGCCCACCGCGATGAGGATCGAGATGCCGGCGAACGGGAAGTTCTGCACGTCGGCCACCGCGAGCAGCAGCGAGGGCAGCAGCGCGATGGAGGCGATGAACAGGGCGCCGGGAAGCGTGATGCGAGCGAGGATCTTCGCGAGATAGCGCTCGGTCTGGGGGCCGGGCCGGATGCCGGGGATGAACCCGCCCTGCTTGCGGATGTTCTCGGCCTGGGTGGCTGGGTCGAACGCGATCGCTGTGTAGAAGTAGGCGAAGCCGACGATGAGCAACCCGTAGATCACGACGTAGTAGAGGGAGTCGGGCTGCACGAGGTTGCCGTTGACCCAGCGCTGCACCGCGGCACCCCACCCGTCGGCGGGCAGCACGTTGGTGAGCAGGATCGGCAGGTAGAGCACCGAGCTGGCGAAGATGATCGGGATCACGCCGGACTGGTTGACCTTGAGCGGGATGTAGGTGCTCTGGCCGCCGTACATGCGACGGCCGACCACGCGCTTCGCGAACTGCACGGGGACTCGGCGCTGGCCCTGCTCGATGAAGACGATGCCGACGAGGAGCACGACGGCCAGCAGGAGGAGCAAGGTGAGGAGCACCCCGCCCTTCTCGGCGTTGAGGCGAGCACCGGCGCCCGGGAAGCTGCTGACCACCGAGGCGAAGATGAGCAGCGACATGCCGTTGCCGATGCCGCGCTGGCTGATGAGCTCCCCCATCCACATGAGCAGAGCGGTGCCTGCCGTGAGGGTGAGCACGACGATGATCACTCGGAACGGTGTGAAGTTCGGGAGGATGTCGAGCCCCGTCGCGTTGCCCCGACCGCCCACGAGGCCGCCGCCGCCGTTGTGGAAGAGGAACGCCAGGCCGGTGGACTGCAGCAGGGCGATCGACACCGCGAGGTAGCGGGTCCACTGCGTGATCTTGCGCTGCCCGACCGCCCCCATCTGCTGCCACTCCTCCAGCTTGGGGATCACCACCGTCAGGATCTGCATGATGATCGAGCTGGTGATGTACGGCATGATGCCGAGCGCGAAGAGGGCGAACTGGGTGAGCGCTCCACCGGAGAACAGCTGGAGGAAGCCCACGACGCCGCCGCCCTGCTCCGCCTGACGGCGCAGCTCCTGCACGGCGTCGAGGTCGATGCCGGGCGCCGGCACGTACGCCCCGGCGCGGTACAGCGCGATCATCAGCAGGGTGAAGAGGATCTTCCCCCGGAGGTCGGGAACCCTGAGGGTGTTGCGGACGCTGGACAGCACGGACTGGGCTCCTGGTCAGCGGCGCTGCCAGCGGCAGCGGACGACGTCGATCAGCGGTTGGCGAACTGGTTGCCTTGCACCGGCGGGCGACGATCGCCCCACGGCTTCGACAAGATCTCAACCGTACCGCCGGCGGCAACGATGGCTGACTCCGCCGACTTCGAGAAGGCGTGAGCCTTCACCGTCACAGCACGGGTGAGCTCCCCACGGCCGAGCACCTTGATGAGCGCGCCCTTGTGGGCAAGGCCCTTGGCGTGCAGCGTCGAGGGGCTCACCTCGGTGAGGTCGGTGCCCTCGATCACGTCGAGGTTGATGCCCTGGTACTCCACGCGGAAGGGGTTGTTGAAGCCCTTGAGCTTGGGCAGCCGCATGTGCAGGGGCATCTGACCGCCCTCGAAGGAGGCCGGGACCTTGCTGCGCGCCTTCTGTCCCTTGGTGCCGCGGCCGGCGGTCTTGCCGCCCTTGCCGGCGATGCCGCGGCCGACGCGCTTCTTGCGGCGGTTGGAGCCGGGGACCGGCTGCAGATCGTGGATCTTGATGGTCATCAGGTCTGCTCCTCAACCGAGATGAGGTGGGGCACGCGGGCCAGCATCCCTCGGATCTCGGGTCGGTCGGGAAGGGTGTTCGACTTGCCGATGCGGCCGAGGCCGAGCGCCCGAAGGGTGCCGCGCTGCTTCGGCTTGGTGCCGATGGCGGAGCGGATCTGGGTGACGATGATCGAGCCCTCGTCTGCCATCAGGCCACCTCCTCCGGTGCGCGCACCGGGCCGCGCTCGCTGTCGTTGTAGGCAGCGAGCAGGCCCTTGGGCACGAAGGTGTCGGCGTCGAGGCCACGCAGGCGGGCGATCTCGTCGGGCCGCTTGAGGCCCTTGAGGCCGGCGATCGTGGCCCGGGCGACGTTGATGTGGTTGGACGAGCCGAGCGACTTGCAGAGCACGTCGTTCACCCCGGCCTCTTCGAGGATGGCTCGGGCGGCGCCACCGGCGATCACGCCGGTACCGGGGGCAGCGGGCTTGAGCAGCACGCGGCCCGCACCTTCGCGGCCGATGATCTGGTGGGTCACCGTGGAGCCGGCGAGCGGCACCTGGAAGAGGTTCTTGCGGGCCTCTTCGGTGCCCTTCTGGATGGCGAGGGGCACCTCCTTGGCCTTGCCGTAACCGAGCCCGACGCGGCCGTGGCCGTCGCCGATCACGACGAGCGCCGTGAAGCTGAAGCGGCGACCGCCCTTCACGACCTTGGCGACGCGGTTGATGTTGATCACCCGCGACTCACGCAACGACGCATCGCTGGACGCGCGCGGGTTCTCACGCGGCTCACGCTCACGCTCGCGGCGGGGGCCGCCTTGTCCGGGTCCGTTTGCCATCAGATCTCTCCCTCAGTGGCGTAGCCGATCCGGCTTTGCCGTGTCGGCGGAGCCTCCATCAGCCCGCCGAGCAAGCTCTGCTTGCGAGTGCGATTCATCAAAGTTCCAATCCTGCTTCTCGAGCGGCGTCGGCCACTGCGGCGACTCGTCCGTGGTAGAGGTTGCCGCCCCGGTCGAAGACGACCTTGGTGACGCCAGCGGCCTTGGCCCGTTCGGCCACGAGGCGCCCGACCTGAGCAGCCGCCTCCTTGTTGCCGGTCGCCCCGCCACGGATGTCGACCTCGGTGGTGGACGCCGCGGCGAGGGTGCGACCGGAGCGGTCGTCGATCACCTGGGCGGAGATGTGCTTGTTCGAGCGGAACACGGCGAGGCGCGGACGTTCTGCGGTGCCCTCGACCTTCTTCCGCACCCGGCGGTGACGCCGAACGCGGGCTTCCCGCTTGTGCTGTGCGCTGACAGTCATGATGAGTCCTCTACTTGCCCGTCTTTCCGGCCTTCTTGGCGACGTGCTCGCCGAGGTACCGGACGCCCTTGCCCTTGTAGGGCTCAGGCTTGCGGATCTTGCGGATGTTGGCGGCGACCTGGCCGACGGCTTCCTTGTCGATGCCGCGAACCACGATGCGGTTCGGCGTGGGCACCTCGAAGCTGATGCCGTCCGGGGCATCGACCGAGACCGGGTGGCTGAAGCCGAGCGCCAGGTCGAGCTTGTTCGGGCCCTGCGCGGCGGCGCGATAGCCGACGCCGATGATCTCGAGCTCCTTGGTGAACTCCTCGTTCACCCCGACGACCATGTTGTTCACGAGCGAGCGGACGAGGCCGTGCAGCGCACGGTTCTGGCGCTCGTCGTTCGGGCGCTCGACCACGAGGACGTCGCCGTCCTGTCGAACGGTGATCTCCCCCGGGATGTCGCGCTCGAGCGAGCCCTTGGGGCCCTTCACCGAGATGTGCCGATCCGCGATCGTCACGTCGACGCCGCTGGGAACGGGGATGGGTGCCTTGCCGATTCGACTCATGTCAGGTCACCACACGAAGCAGAGGATCTCGCCGCCCACGTTGCGCTTGCGCGCTTCGCGGTCGGTCATGAGCCCCTGACTGGTTGAGAGGACGGCCACACCCAGACCACCGAGGACGCGAGGGACCTTGGTGGACGGGCTGTAGACGCGCAGGCCCGGCTTGGACACCCGGCGCAGGCCGGAGATCACTCGGGCTCGCTCGGGCGAGTACTTCATCTTGATGGACAGGGTGCGGCCGGGTCGCTCGTTGTTGTCAGCGACGTCGTAGCCCTCGATGTAGCCCTCCTTGTGGAGGATCTCGGCGAGGGCTTCCTTCACCTTTGAGCTGGGCATGCGCACGTCGTCGTGCATCGCGATGTTCGCGTTGCGGATTCGGGTGAGCATGTCGGAGATGGGGTCGGTCATGGTCATGGTCGGGTTCCTGTCACCAGCTCGCCTTCGTCACACCGGGGATCTCACCGGCGTGCACGAGCTCCCGCAGGCAGATCCGGCAGAGGCCGAACTTGCGGTACACGGAGTGCGGTCGCCCGCACCGCTTGCAACGGGTGTAGGCGCGCACCTTGAACTTCGGGGTGCGCTGCTGCTTCTCGATGAGTGCCTTCTTGGCCATCAGCTCTGTCCCTCACGCTTGAACGGGAAGCCGAAGGCGTCGAGGAGGGCCTTGCCTTCGGC
>JBQTKH010000154.1:0-38701 GCA_052386335.1 Microthrixaceae bacterium | reverse complement strand
ATCACGGGCCAGGACGGCTCCTACCTCGCCGAGCTCCTGCTCGGAAAGGGGTACGAGGTGATCGGCATGGTGCGCCGCAGCAGCACCGTGAACTTCGAGCGTCTCGCCCACCTGCAGGACCGGATCCGCTTCGTCGCCGGCGACCTCCTCGACGAGGTGTCGATGATCCACTTGCTGCGCGATCACCGCCCGCAGGAGGTGTACAACCTCGCCGCGCAGTCCTTCGTGCAGACGTCGTTCAGCCAGCCCGTGCTCACGGGTGAGACGACGGCTCTCGGCGTCACACGCGTGCTCGACGCAATCCGGCTGGTCGATCCGGAGATCCGCTTCTACCAGGCCTCCTCGAGCGAGATGTTCGGCAAGGTGCAGGAGGTGCCGCAGCGTGAGAGCACCCCGTTCTACCCCCGCTCCCCGTACGGCGTGGCCAAGGTCTACGGCCACTGGATCACGGTGAACTACCGCGAGTCCTACGACCTCCACGCGTCGAGCGGGATCCTGTTCAACCACGAGAGCCCGCGTCGGGGGCATGAGTTCGTCACCCGCAAGATCACGCACGCCGTGGCCCGGATCAAGCTCGGCCAGCAGGACAAGCTCGTGCTCGGTGACCTCGACCCGCAACGGGACTGGGGCTTCGCCGGCGACTACGTGGAGGCGATGTGGTTGATGCTCCAGCAAGATCACCCCGACGACTACGTGGTGTGCACCGGCGAGACACACTCCGTGCGCGACTTCCTCCAGGTCGCGTTCGACCGCGTCGGCTTGCGTTGGGAGGACCACGTCGAGCAGGACGAGCAGTTCATGCGGCCCGCGGAGGTCGATCTGCTCGTGGGTGATGCCAGCAAGGCGCAGAAGGTGCTCGACTGGACGCCGCGCACCTCGTTCGTCGAGCTCGTCGAGCTGATGGTCGACGCCGATCTGGCGCTCCTGTCGGGGCGCCTCAAGGGGATCAGCTGATCACGGTCCTCGCCGGCGGGGTGGGCGCGGCGCGCCTGCTCGCAGGCCTCGTGCAGGTCTGGCCGCAACACGAGCTCACCGCCATCGTGAACGTCGGTGACGACGTGGAGCTCCACGGCCTCCACATCAGCCCCGACCTCGACACCGTGACCTACACGATCGCGGGCGCCATCGATCCCGAGCGGGGCTGGGGGCTGGGCGGCGAGACCTGGCACGCCATGGAGGCGCTCGCCCGCTACCGGCTGGCGAGAACATGGTTCAACCTCGGCGACCGCGACCTCGCCACCCACCTCTACCGCACCGACCGCCTCCGGGCGGGCGCCACGCTCACCGAGGTGACCGCCGAGATCGCGTCGGCCTGGCACCTCGGCCTCCGCCTCCTGCCGGCCAGCGACCAGCCGGTGCGGACCCGCCTGATCGTGGCGGACGGAGAGATCGACTTCCAGGAGTACTTCGTGCACCGCCAGCACGACGTCGCCGTCACCTCGGTGCGGTTCGAGGGAGCTGACGACGCCGCACCTGCACCCGGGGTGATCGACGCCATCGCGTCGGCGGACCGCATCGTCATCGCACCGTCGAACCCCATCGTGTCGATCGCCCCCGTGCTCGCCGTGCAGGGAGTGCGAGCTGCTGTCGAGGCTCGGCGCGCCGCGGTCGTCGCGGTGTCCCCCATCGTCGCCGGTGCCGCGCTCAAGGGCCCGGCCGACCGCCTCTTGCGCGAGCTCGGCCACGAGTCGTCCGTCGTCGGCATCGCCCGGCTCTACGCGCCGATCGCGGCGACCTTGGTGATCGACGAGGCCGATGCCGCCCACGCGGAGGCCGTCGAAGCCGAGGGCCTCCGGTGCGTCGTCGCCCCCACGATCATGCGCGGGCCCGCGGAATCGGCGGCGCTCGCCAAGGTGGTGCTCGCCGCTTGAGCCTCACCATCTTCCCGATCCACGGCATACCC
Organism: Microthrixaceae bacterium; assembly: GCA_052386335.1. Lineage (GTDB taxonomy): Bacteria > Actinomycetota > Acidimicrobiia > Acidimicrobiales > VFJN01 > VFJN01. Next base: position 36,798 of record JBQTKH010000154.1, on the reverse strand, counting down.
GAGGTCCGACGCGGCGACGACCTGGCAGGGTTCATCGCTCACGCGGAACCGGGTCTGCTCGACGGCGATGTCGTGGTGGTCACCCAGAAGGTCGTGTCGAAGGCTGAGGGCGCGATGGCCCAGGTCGATGCGTCCGACCCGCTGGGTCACAAGGCGATCGTGGAGGAGCAGTCGGTGCGCATCGTCCGCCGCCGAGGCGACCTCATCATCAGCGAGACGCGCCATGGCTTCGTGTGCGCGAACGCGGGGGTCGACCTGTCCAACGTCGACGAAGGCTGGGTGGCACTGCTCCCGGAGGACAGCGACCGGTCGGCGCGTCGGATCCGCGACGGCCTGCGCGCCGCGCTCGGCATCGAGGTGGCCGTGATCATCTCCGACACCTTCGGACGCCCATGGCGTCGAGGGCTCACCGACGTCGCCATCGGTTGTGCGGGGATCGAGGCCATCGTCGACCTGCGTGGCACCGAGGACAGCCGCGGCCGGGTGCTCCAGGTCACGGAGGTCTGCGTGGTCGACGAGCTGGCGGGCGCCGCCGAGCTCGTGATGGGCAAGGCCGCAGGTGTGGCTGCCGCCGTTGTGCGCGGCGTCGACTCGCATTGGCTGGGGCGCGGGGACGTACGCTCACAGGTTGTGCGCCCCCCTCAGGAGGACCTTTTCCGATGACGTCCTATGACCCGACCCCGTGCTTGACCGTCGTCATGCCGTGCTTCAACGAGCAGGCGACGATCAAGGAGATCACGGCCACGGTGCTCGACTCGCCGTGGGTCGGCGAGCTCATCATCGTCGACGACGGCTCCACCGACGACACCCGCTCGATGCTGACGGACCTCACAGACCCCCGGGTGCACGTGCACCTCCAGCCCCACAACATGGGCAAGGGAGCAGCACTCCGGCGGGGCTTCTCCGAGGCCACGATGCCCTTCACGATCGTCCAGGACGCTGACCTCGAGTACGACCCGCATGAGTACGGTCGCCTGCTGGTGCCGCTGCTCGACGACCGGGCCGACGTCGTGTTCGGCAGCCGGTTCATGGGCGGCGACGCGCACCGCGTGCTCTTCTTCTGGCACTCCCTGGGCAACAAGGTCCTCACGCTGCTCTCCAACGCGGTGACCGATCTCAACCTCACTGACATGGAGACCTGCTACAAGGTCTTCCGCACCGACATCATCCAGTCGATCGAGATCGAGGAGGACCGCTTCGGCTTCGAGCCGGAGATCACGGCCAAGATCGCTCAGCGCCGTCTTCGCCTGTACGAGGTTGGGATCAGCTACAGCGGTCGCACCTACGACGAGGGCAAGAAGATCGGCTGGAAGGACGGCTTCCGGGCGCTCTACTGCATCACGAAGTACGGACTGCTGCGCAAGGGCGCTACCCCCTGAACCAGCTCAGAACCTCGCCCACGCCATCGACGAGGCTGGTCCAGGGCTCCCAGCCGAGGTGCATGCCGGCACGGGCTGGGTCGAGCGCGCTGCGGGCGAGCTCGCCGGGCCGAGCCGCACCGTAGGTGGGCGGTTCGGTCACGCCAGCGGAGGCGGCCATCGCCGCGTAGAGCTCGTTGACCGAGGTCTCCACACCGGTGCCGATGTTGCAGAGCAGGCCGCTGCCCCGGTCGGCCGCGCGCACGAAGGCATCCACCGCGTCGTCGACGTAGACGAAGTCGCGCGTCTGGTTCCCGTCGCCGAAGATCGTGCACGGCTGACCCTTCAGCAGGAGCCCAGCGAAGATCGCGACGACACCCGCTTCGCCGTGTGGGTCCTGGCGCGGCCCGTAGATGTTCGCCATCGCGAGCGAGGTGAACTCGAGTGCGTGCAGCTCCCGATACACGTTGAGGTAGTCGGTGACCACCCGCTTGGCAACGCCGTAGGGCGACAGCGGCTGCTGGGGGTGCGATTCCCGCACCGGGAGATCGGCCGGCGCGGGTTCCCCGTAGATGGTGCCGCCGCTCGACGCGAACACGACCTTGCGAGCGCCCGCCAACCGGGCCCCCTCGAGCACGTTGAGGCTCCCGATGATGTTCACCTCAGCGTCGAACACGGGCCTTGCCACCGATACGCGCACGTCGGCCTGGGCGGCGAGGTGGAACACCACCTCTGGGCCGCGTCTGGCGATCAGGTCGATGACTCCGCTGTCGCGGATGTCGACCTGGTGGACCTTCAGTGCGTGATCTCGGTTGGCGCGGGCCTCGGCGAGGTTGGCGAGCGACCCGTTCGACAGGTCGTCGATGACATCGACCGCGTGGCCTTCCGCCAGCAGGCGATCGACGAGGGTCGACCCGATGAACCCTGCTCCGCCGGTGACCAACGCCTTCATGCCGCTCCCTCCGGAACCCTCTGACCACTCAGCTGTGCGCCCGACGCCACCACGACGTCATCGCCGATCACGGAACCATCGGCGACAACGGCATCGGCCTTGATCGTCGCACGTGGCCCGACGATGGAGTCACGAACCACGGCGCGGCTTCCGACGGTGGCTCCGTTGAGCACGAGCGACCCCACCACGGTGGCCCCTGCCTCCACCGACGCTCCCTCGGCAAGGACCGAGCGCTCGACCGCTCCATGCGTCTCGGCACCGGGGTGCACGCCGTTCTCGGCCGTGCCACGGACACCTGACAGCAGATCGAGGTTGGCCGCGAGGTAGGTCGGGGGCGTGCCAGCGTCGATCCAGTAGGTGTTGCCGTCGAAGGCGTACAGCGAGTCATCAGCGACCATCGCTGGAAACGTGACCCGCTCGACGTTGACCGGACGATCTGGTTCGATCCGGTCGAGCACGGACCGCTCGAGCACGTAGGTGCCAGCGTTGATCAAGTTGGTCGGGGCCTCACCCGGCGACGGCTTCTCGATGAAGGCGGTGACCCGCCCGCTGGCGTCGGTGGGCACGACCCCGAAGGCGGACGGGTCGTCCACGCGGTGGAGCGCGATCGTGCCCTCGGCGCCGGCCCGCTCGTGGGCCGCGATCAGCGCCGACACGTCGAGGTCTGTGAGCACGTCGCCGTTCACCACCAGGAAGCGCTCGTCGATGCCGGCATGGAGGGCCGCGAACCGGATCGCGCCGGCGGTGTCCATCGGCTGTGGCTCCACGGCGTAGTGCAGCGCCACCCCAGCGCACTCACCACTGGGGTAGGCGTTCGCGAAGGCGTCAGGTAGGTAGCCGAGGGCGAGCACAGCGGTGTCCACGCCGTGCACACCGAGGTGCTCGACAACGCGCTCGATCATCAGCCGGTGCACCACCGGGAGCATCTGCTTGGGCGTGCTGAGGGTGAGGGGCCGCAGACGGGTGCCGAAGCCACCCACGAGCACGACCGCCTTCACGCCCTGTGCCTCGGGCTCAGGGTGCCGCGGTGGTGGACGTGGACTCCGACGGTTCGCCAGCGGGTGTCGATGACGTGGTGGTGTCGTCGGCCGGCGCGCTCGTGGTCGTCGTCTCGCCCTGGTCGTTCGGGGTCTCGCCCCCGTCGGCGGCACCCAGCTCCTGAAGCTGAGCCGCGTTCGGCGGCTTCGGGATGTCGCCCTTGGGGTCGCCGTAGTAGATCGTGAATCCGGCGCCGTCGGTGGTGAGGCGCAGATCAGCGAAGTCGCCGGAGGTGACGTCGGGCTTGGCGTCGGCGTCCTGCACGTCCTGCCAGTAGGCGACGCGCAGCTGGGGGTTCTTCACGCCCTCGCACTTGGTCTCGCCCTCTTCGTAGGACGTGCCGAGGTAGTCGAGCTTCGTCGAGCTGATGCCGAGCTCGAGGCCGCCGTCGTCCTTGCCGTCGGCGAAGTAGCGCCCGAGCGTGGCGTTGGCGCCCACGCCGAGCTGGGAGAAGGGGTGGATGTGGAGCACACCGTCGCCATGGGTGTGAATCCCGACGGGGCTCTCGAACTCCGGGATGTCGGGCAACCACTCGCCGCACACGTTCACGCCGAGGGCCTGGTGGATGTGATCGCCAAGCTGGGGCACCCCACCGAGATCGTCGTTGCGGCGATTCTCGCGGGCGTACACGACGAGCGTGATCCCGAGCACGACGATGAGCGTCAGGACGCCCGGAAACAGGAGTCCGCGGGGCTGCCGTGCCGAGACCCGGCCACCGGCGCGTGCGGCGCGGGCCACCTTCTTCGCTGAGGATGCCTTACCCATAGGGTGTCGAACCCTACAAGAGCCGTCGACCCAGACCCATTCGCCTCAATGGTCCAGGCCTCGGCGGTACAGGTCCGCCAGCCCCGACGCGTTCGCCGACCACGTGTACCGCTGGGCCCGTTCGAGGCCAGCAGCCGCGAGCCGGGCCCGTTCGGTGGGCTGGCCGAGGAGGTGGACGAGCGCGTCGGCCCAGGCGCCGACGTCGTCGGGCGCGAGGAGGAGGCCCGCCTCGCCGACGACCTCGGGTAGCGCGGTGGACGCGGCGGCGACCAGGGGCGCCCCGTAGGCCATCGCCTCCGTGGCGGGTAGACCGAAGCCCTCATACCGCGACGGCACCGCCACCACCGCGGCCTCGCGGTAAAGCCCGGCCACATCAGCCGCCGAGATCCGACCTGTCCGGCGCACTCGCTCGCGCAGGCCCCGCTCGTCGATTAGGGAACGAAGCCGGTCCTCCTCGCTGCCCCGACCGCCGGACAACACCAGCACTGCGTCGGGGCACTGCTGCACCACGAGCGCGAACGCCTCGACGAGCAGGGCGTGGTTCTTGTGAGGGTAGGTGATCGCCGGGTAGAGGATCACCGGTCCGTCGAGGCGGTAGCGGGCGCGCACCACGTCGCTGGGCGTGGGGTGCTCGAGCACATCGACGCCGTGCGGCACCACCACGACGTCGTCGGGGTCGACCTTCAGCCGAGCGAGCACCGACGCGCGCACGAACTCGCTCGGCACCACGGTGCAGCGCGCGTTGCGAACCGACGGTGGGATCGCCGCGCTCAGGTAGCCCCGCTTCAGAGCGCGGTGGGTGGCCCGAGCCTCGAGGGGCTGCAGGTCGTGGAGCGTGAGCACGTAGGGGGCGCCCCGCAGCGGCGGCGCGGTGCCTCCGGCGTGGTGGAGCAGGTCGAGGCCCCGGCTGCGCATCGCCAGCCAGCTCGTCTCAGCGGCGATCCTGCCCCAGCGCGCCCGCCCCGACATCGGGAGCACCTCAGTCGGCAGCGCCGCCACGATGTCGGGATGAGCGGCACGCATGGGCTCGAGCACGAAGAGCCGCAGGTCGAAGGCGGGGTCCGCCAGGGCGACCAAGGCCCGGATGCTGGCCAGGGTCGACTCCTCGCTCCCGCCCACCTCACCGGGGACGAGCCACAGCAGGTTGATCCCGATGGTGGCGCGCGTCATGGCCTGCCGCCCGTCACGTCGCGGTAGGCGGCGACGACGAACTCCGCGGTGCGGGCCCACGTAAAGGTGGCGGCTCGCTCCCGCGCGGCGGTGCCCAGACGCTCGGCGAGGTCGCGATCGTCGAGGAGGCGGCGAATCGCCCCCGCGAGCGCGTCGACGTCGAGCGGATCGATGAGCAGGGCCGTGTCCCCGGCCACCTCCGCAGTGGAGGTGGTGGCGGAGGTGACGACCGCGGCGCCCTGGGCCATCGCCTCCAGCACCGGAAGACCGAAGCCCTCGCGCAGGCTCGGATAGGCGACCACCGTGGCGGCGGCGTAGAGCGCGCTGAGGTCGGCACGCGGCACGAACCCGAGTCGTCGGGCGGTGGACGGGGGCAGCTCGGTGCTCCAGCCCTCGGGGCCGACGAGCACGAGCTCGACGTCGAGGTCGCCGAGGCGGTTGTGGGCCTCGATGAGCCGGGCGAGGTTCTTGCGGGGCTCGATCGTGCCGACGAACAGGATGAACGGTCGCTCCAGTCGGTAAGCCGCTCGTACCCGGGCCACGTCGTCAGCCGCGGCAGCGACGGCGTCGGTGCCGAGGGGCACCAGCCGCAGGCGAGCGTCGTCGATGCCCGCCGCCCGGCAGTCCACGAGCGTCGCTTCCGACGGGCAGATCACCATGGCGGCCTCACTGCGCACCACGTCGAGGAACCGCGTGAACACCGAGATCCCCCGCTTGGTGAAGTGCGTCTCATCGTGCAGGAAGCTCAGGTCGTAGATGTTCACCACGAGCGGCGCCCGGCCCGCCGCGGCGACATGGCCGGTGGCGTGGACGAGGTCGACGGCGCCGGTGGCCCGCTCCACGTGCGGGTGGCGCAGGCGCTGCCAGGCGTCGTAGAGCGCAATCCGGGGCAGCGGCAGGGCGCGGACCGGGATCGGGGGCTGCCAGGCGGGTGGAGCCGGATGCCGGTGCCAGGCGCTGACGCCGACCTGCTCGACGCCCCCGTGCGCCGCGACGGCCGCGATCGTGTCCAGCGTGGCGCGCGCCGTCCCGCCGGGCACCCGGTGCCAGCACTGCTCGATGGTGACGGCCGCTCGCATGGACGCTTCGGAGTCTGGCACGCCCACCAGTAGGCTCTCGGCCCATGTCCCTGGCCCGCCTCATCGCCGCGTCAGCCCGATGAAGGTCCTGGTCACGGGCAGCGCCGGGCTCATCGGCTCGGAGGCGGTGTCGTTCTTCGATGGCCTCGGGTTCGACGTGCACGGCATCGACAACAACATGCGGGCCGACTTCTTCGGCCCGGGCGGCGACACCACGTGGAACCGTCAGCGCCTCGAGGCCACGTGCGCCCGCTACACGCACCACGACGTCGACATCCGTGACCGAGCCGCCGTCGACGCGCTGATGGGGCGCCTGCGGTGTGACCTCGTCATCCACGCGGCGGCGCAACCGAGCCACGACCTCGCGGCGTCTCGTCCCTTCGACGACTTCGACGTGAACGCCACCGGCACGCTCAACCTGCTCGAGGGTTGCCGCCAGCACACGCCCGATGCCGTGTTCATCACGGTGTCCACGAACAAGGTGTACGGCGACAACCCGAACAAGGTGCCGCTCGTCGAGCTCGACACCCGTTGGGACTATGCGGAGCCGTCGATGAGCGCGGGCATCGACGAGACGATGTCGATGGACGGCTGCCTGCACTCGCTCTTCGGTGCGTCCAAGGTGGCGGCCGACGTGCTCACACAGGAGTACGGCCGCTACTTCGGTCTGCGCACGGGCACGTTCCGCGGCAGCTGCCTCACGGGCCCGCACCACTCCGGAGTGGAGCTGCACGGGTTCCTCAGCTACCTCGTGCACACGACGCTGCGGGAGGGCGACTACACGATCTACGGGTACAAGGGGAAGCAGGTCCGCGACCAGATCCACTCTGCCGATGTGGTGAGCGCCTTCTGGGCGTTCGCTCAGGCACCGCGCCCCGGCGAGGCGTACAACCTCGGCGGCGGCAAGGACAACGCGGCGAGCCTCCTGGAGTGCGTCGAGCTGGTCGCGGCGGCCAGCGGGGGCAAGCGGCCCAACCTCACCTACGACGACACCAACCGCGTCGGCGACCACATCTGCTACTACACCGACATGACGAAGTTCCGAACGCACTTCCCCGGGTGGGAGCCGCAGTACCGGCTCGACGAGATCGTCGACGAGATGGTGGCCGCCGTCACGAGCCAGCTCGCCTGATGCGGGTGGCGCCGTGCGCTTGACCCTCGTCAACCAGTTCTACGCGCCGGACATCAGCCCCACCGCGCAGCTAGCGGCGTCGCTGGCCGAGCACCGTGCCGACTCCGGCGACGAGGTCACCGTGATCGCCGGTCGGGCCGGCTACCTCGAGGACCTCGCGCCGACCGGGCGGCTCCGCACCGGACCGGGGCTGCGCATCCACCGTGTGTGGACGCCTCACCTGGGCAAGTCGTCCCTGTGGCGCCGCCTGCTCGGCTACGTCACGTTCCTCGGGGGCGCTACGGCGCGGCTCCTCGTGCTCCGCCGCCAGGACGTCATCGTGTCGATGACCACCCCACCGTTCCTCGTCACGAGCGCAGTGCTCCACAAGCTCCTCCACCCCCGCACCCGGGTCGTGCTCTGGAGCATGGACTGCTATCCCGATGCCGCCGAGCGCTTCGGGGAGCTCCGTGCCGGTGGGCCGCTGAGCCGCTGGCAGCGCTCGATGAACCGCTGGGCCTTCCGCCGCATCGACCACGTGGTGGCCCTCGACGGCGCGATGGCGGAGCTGCTCGCGTCACAGTACGGCTCGGGTCCGGATCGACCTCCCGTGACGGTGATCCCGAACTGGGAGCGCCTCGGCCTCTTCGCCGACCCGGGTGCTGCCAAGCCGTGGGACGGCTACGACGATCTCGATGTGGGCGACCGCATCGTCGTGCTGTACCTCGGCAACACCGGGGTGGGCCACCGCTTCGAGACGGTCCTCGATGCGGCCGCGGTGCTGCGCGACGAGGCGGTCTTCCTGTTCGTGGGCGGCGGCGCGCGTTGGAGCGACCTCGAGTCGTCGATCCGGGTGCGCGGGCTGCCCAACGTCGTGATGCGCGGGTACGTGCCGAAGGAGCTCACCCCGCAGGTGATGGCTGGCGCCGACGGTGCGCTCATCACCCTCGACGCACGATCGCTCGGCGTGATGAGCCCCTCGAAGCTCCACGCCAACCTCGCCGCCGGCCTACCGATCCTCTACGTGGGGCCCGCCAGCAGCAACGTGGACGAGGCGATCGCGCAGACGGCGTGCGGGTCGAGCCTGCGCGAGGGCGATGTCGACGGGTTCGTCGCCGCCGTGCGGGGCCTCGAGCGCGATGGCAGCGCGGGGCGTGAGCGGTCGCGGCGCGCCTTCGAGGAGCGCTACTGCGACGAGGCCACGCTGCCCCAGTGGGATCGGGTGCTCGACGCCTGAGGGGCCCGGCCCTACAGGCCGAGCTTGGTGCGGAAGTAGGCGGCGGTGCGCTCGAGCCCGTCGACGAGCTCGACGGTGGGCTCCCAGCCGAGGAGCTCGCGGGCCTTGGTGATGTCGGGCTGGCGTTGCGTGGGGTCGTCCACCGGCAAGGGCTCGAACACGATCTCGCTCGAGGTGCCCGTGACCTCGATCGCGAGCTGCGCGAGCTGAAGGATCGTCTGCTCGGTGTTGGGGTTGCCGATGTTCACGGGGCTGGTGACGTCGCTGTCGAGCAGCGCCAGGAACCCCCGGATCTCGTCCTCCACGTAGGTGAACGAGCGGGTCTGCGAGCCGTCACCGAAGACGGTGATCGGCTTGCCCTCGAGCGCCTGGGTGAGGAAGTTCGACACGGAGCGCCCGTCGTCCGGTCGCATCTGGGGGCCGTAGGTGTTGAAGATGCGCACGATGCGGACGTCGATGTTGTGGTGGCGGTGGTAGGCCATCGTCATCGCCTCGGCGTAGCGCTTGGCTTCGTCGTAGACGCCTCGGGGCCCGATGGGGTTGACGTTGCCCCAGTAGGTCTCGGGCTGCGGGTGCACGAGCGGGTCGCCGTAGACCTCGCTGGTGGACGCGAGGAAGAACTTGGCGCCCTTGGCGCGGGCCAGGCCGAGGCAGTTGTGCGTGCCGAGCCCGCCGACCTTGAGGATCTGGATCGGGATGCGCTCGAAGTCGATCGGCGACGCGGGGCTGGCCAGGTGCATCACGGCGTCGACGGCGCCGGGCACCCACAGGTAGGTGCTGACGTCGTGCTCGATGAACGAGAACCCACGGCGGGTGAACAGCGGCTCGATGTTGTCGACCGAGCCGGTGACGAGGTTGTCGATGGCGACGACGTCGTCACCGCGATCGAGGAGGGCCTCACAGAGGTGGGAGCCGAGGAAGCCGGCGCCTCCGGTGACGACGATGCGGCCCATCAGCTGCGCCCGATCCCGCGGTACTCGAAGCCCCGGCGAGCGAACGCCGAGCGGTCGAGGAGGTTGCGGGCGTCGACGACGCGGCGACTGGCCATCGAGTCGGCCACCTTGTCGAGGTCGAGCCATCGGAACTCGTCCCACTCCGTGAGCACGGCGAGCACCTCGGCCCCTTCGACGGCGGCGTAGGGGTCGTCGACCACCTCGATCCCCTCGATCGGACCGGGCATCGACGGGTCGTAGCCCCGGACGATCGCGCCTCGAGCGACGAGGCGGCCGAGGATGTCGATGGAGGGCGACTCGCGCAGGTCGTCGGTGCGCGCCTTGAACGTGAGGCCCCACGCGGCGATGCGCACGCCGTCCACGGAACCACCGGCGAGGTCGACGATCTTCTCGGCCACGCGGTTGAGCTGCTCCTCGTTGACGGCCACGACGCCCTTGAGCAGGTTGAAGTCGTACCCGGCGTTCTCGGCGATGTGCACCATGGCCCGGGTGTCCTTCGGGAAGCACGACCCGCCCCAGCCCGGACCGGGCTTGAGGAACTCGTGGCCGATGCGCTTGTCGTAACCCATGCCGAGGGCGACGTCCTTGATGTCGGCGCCCACCGCCTCGCACACGGCCGCCACGGCGTTGATGAAGGAGATCTTCGTGGCGAGGAAGGCGTTGGCGGCGTACTTGATCGTCTCGGCGCTGGCCGGGTCGGTGACGATGATCGGGGCGGTGATGCCGAGGTAGAGCGACGACACGCGCACGGCGGCGTCTTGGTCCTCGGCCCCGATGACGATGCGGTCCGGGTGGAGGACGTCGTGGATGGCCGAGCCCTCGCGCAGGAACTCAGGGTTCGACACGACGCTGACGTCGGTACGACCCAGCGCCCGCTCCACGACGCGGGTGGAGCCGACGGGCACCGTGGACTTGTTGACCACCACGGCCTCGCTGGGCAGCACGGGACCGATCTGACGGGCGGCGGCCTCGATGTAGGACAGGTCGGCGGAGCCGTCCGCGCCCTGCGGGGTGGGAACGCACAGGTACGCGAACTCGCACTCAGCGGCAGCGACCTCGGCACCAAGCACGAAGGTGAGCCGACCCCCGTCGATGCCGTCGCGCACGAGGTTGTCGAGCCCCTCTTCGAGGATGGGGATCTCGCCTCGCTGGAGCCGCTCGACCTTGTCGGCATCGATGTCGGCGCAGATCACGTCATGACCGATGTGGGCGAAGCACGCGCCCGTGGTGAGGCCCACATAGCCGGTGCCGATGACGGCGATCTTGCTCATCGATTCTGCTCCATCGGGTGTGAGTGTGGTGGGCCGCCCGCTTGCTGACCGACCTCAGGTTCGTGCGCCCAGCTCCTTGAGGAGGCGCTCAAGAGATGCACGGTAGTGCGGGAGGAGGGGGAGCCCTCCAAGGCGCAGGGCGGCGTTGTCGAGCACGGAGTTGACCGGACGCCGTGCCGGGCGGGGCGGATCGAGGTCCGCCGTGGCGATCGCTCGCACCTTGCCAGGGTCGGCACCGACGAGCTCGAGGATGTCCCGCACGAAGCCGTACCACGTGGTGTCCCCTTGGTTGGTGACGTGGTGGATGCCGGCGCGGCGGTCGACGGCGATGCGGCGGATCATCGGCGCGAGGTCGGCGGTGAAGCTCGGGCAGCCCCGCTGGTCGTCGACGAAAGCCAGCTCGGGGCGATCGAGCAGCCCCAGCACGGTCTTGACCATGTTGTTCCCGTGGGCGCCGCACACCCATGCCGTGCGCACGATGGCCGACCCGGGGGCGTGGTCGGCGACGGCGCGCTCCCCGGCCAGCTTGGAGCGGCCGTAGACCGACTGCGGGTTGGGCCGGTCCCACTCCTGGTACGGCTCGGGCTTGTCGCCGTCGAACACGTAGTCGGTCGACACCGCCACCAGCTGGGCACCGACTCGGCGCGACGCGTCGGCCACCCACTCCGTTGCCAGCGCATTGGTGAGGAAGGCCCGCTCGACGTCGCTCTCGCAGGCGTCGACCGCGGTCCACGCGCCGGCGTGGAGCACCGCGTCGGGCTCGGTGGCGGTGATGGCCTGGTAGACCGCGTCGCGGTGGGTGAGGTCGAGGCGCGCTCGATCGCAGGCGATCACCTCGTCGCCGGCTTCGGTGCAGGTGCGCACGAGGTCGTGGCCGAGCTGGCCGCCCGCGCCGGTGATGAGGACGCGCATCAGCCGCCCGACTTCAGGGGCCGCCACCACCACTCGTTGGCCCGGTACCAGTCGACCGTGGCCTCCAGGGCGTCGTCGAGGGTGCGCTGCTTCGTCCAGCCGAGCTCGGTGATCTTGGTGATGTCGACGGAGTAGCGGCGATCGTGTCCGAGCCGGTCCTCCACGTAGTCCACCGAGGTCTCGTCCTTGCGGAGCAGGGCGAGGAGCTTGTCGACGAGCACGCGGTTCGGCGTCTCGTTGCCGGCGCCGATGTTGTAGATCTCGCCGTCCACGCCCTTGTCGAGCACGAGGTGCACGCCAGCGCAGTGGTCGTCGACGTAGAGCCAGTCGCGCTCGTTGAGGCCGTCGCCGTAGAGGGGCACCTTGCCGCCATCGAGCAGGTTGGTGGTGAACAGCGGGATGGCCTTCTCCGGGTACTGGTAGGGCCCGAAGTTGTTCGTGCAGCGGGTGACGGTGACCGGCACGCCATGGGTGTGGTGGTAGCTCAGCGCGATGAGATCGGAGCCGGCCTTGGAGGCGGAGTAGGGCGACCGGGGCTCGAGCGGGTCGGTCTCGGCGGACGAACCGATCTCGACGGAGCCGTACACCTCGTCGGTGCCGATGTGCACGACGCGCTGGATCTCGAGGCGGCGGGCGGTGTCCATCACGACGTTGGTGCCGAAGCAGTTGGTGTGGATGAAGTCGTCGGAGCCGACGATGGAGCGGTCGACGTGGCTCTCCGCCGCGAAGTGCACCACCGCGTCGACGCCGCGCATCGCATTCTCGAGCGTGCCGGGATCGCAGATGTTCCCCTTCACGAAGGAGTAGCGCGGGTTGTCGTCGACGTCCTTGAGGGTGGAGAGGTTCCCGGCGTAGGTGAGGGCGTCGTACACGACGACCTCGTCGTCGGTGTTGGCGAGCAGGTAGCGCACGTAGTTGGAGCCGATGAACCCGGCTCCTCCGGTGACGAGCTGCTTCATCGGTCGGCTCCGTCGAGGTCGGCGAACAGGGGGGCGTTGAGGTCCTTCTCCGACACCTGGGCCCGGTCCTCGGGGTCGATGGGGAGCGGCCAGTCGATGCCGAGGGCGGGGTCGAGGGGGCTGCAGGCGATACCGGCCATGCCGGGGGCCCACTCGTGGTCGAAGCAGTAGAGGTACTGCGTGGCGCCGGGGGCGGTAGCTTGGAAGCCGTTGGCGACGCCGCGGGGCACGAGCACCTGCGTGCCGGGCTCCAAGGTGACGGTGACGACCTTGCCGCGCGTCGCCGAGCCGGGACGGGTGTCGACGTAGGCGCCGAAGGCCTCGCCGGTCACAACCGCGACGAGCTTGTCCATGTCCTCGGCGTGGAGGCCGCGCAACCCGCCCTGGACCGTCTCGGTGAGGTTGACCTGGAGCCATGGCCCAAGCGAGGGGATGCCTGCCGCGAGGAACGCGGACTCCCGGTAGAACTCGCGCACGGTGCCGCGCTCGTCGGTGACCTGCTTCATCGTCAGCACGAGGAGGCCGTCGATGGCGGTGGGCGTGGCCGCGAAGTCGATGATCGTCGTGGCCATCAGCGCTTGGTGCCGCCGGCTTCGAAGTCGAGGAAGCGCAGCAGCATCTCGCCGTAGCCGCTCTTGGCGAGGTCGCCGCCCTGGTCGGCAGCCTCCGCGAGCGATCGGAGCTGGTCGGCGGTGATGAAGCCCTCGCGGCACGCGGCCGACTCGGGCGAGCCGATGAGCAGGCCCTTGCGATGCTGCTGGCCGGCCACCCACTGCTGCGCTTCGAGGAGGGCGTCGAACGTGCCGACGTCGAACCACTCGGTGGAGAACGGCAGCTTCGACACCTGGAGCCGTCCGTCCTTGAGGTAGCGGCTGTTGACCTCGCTGATCTCGAGCTCGCCGCGGGCGCTGGGGGCGGTCGACTTGGCGACGTCGACGACGGTGTTGTCGTAGAAGTACAGCCCCGGGATCATGAAGTGCGACGGTGGCTCGGCGGGCTTCTCGTGCACGGCCACGACCTCGCCGGCCTCGTCGAGCTCGAGCACGCCGTAGCGCTCCGGGTCGGGCACCCACAGCCCGAACACCACCGCGCCGTCGGGCGTCGTGTAGCGCTGGAGCTGTTCGCCGAGACCGACCCCGTAGAAGATGTTGTCGCCGAGGATGAGGGCGACGTCGTCGTCGCCGATGAACTCCTCGCCGATCAGGAACGCCGCCGCGATGCCGTTGGGCTCCGGCTGCGCGGCGTAGCTGAACGAGCAGCCCCACTGGCTCCCGTCGCCCAGGAACGCCTCGAACAGCGGGAGCTGCTCAGGCGTGGAGATGATGAGGATCTCGTTGATCCGAGCGTGGATCAGCGTGGAGATCGGGTAGTACACGAGCGGCTTGTCGTACACGTGCATGAGCTGCTTGGAGGTGGCCCGGCTAGCAGGGCTCAGCCGCGTGGCCCGCCCCCCGGCCAGCACGATCCCCTTCATCGGGCGGAATCCGGGCGTTTGAGTGTGATCAGGCAGCAGGAGGTGCTCATGACCGATCGATTCTGGCACGCTCCGGCGGCCATCAAGGGTCCCCGGGGCGCCTACTGAACCGGTAGGCCGAGCTCGCGGCTGATGACGAGGCGTTGGATCTCGCTGGTGCCCTCGCCGATCTCGAGGATCTTGGCGTCGCGGTAGAAGCGGGCGACGGGGGTCTCGTCCATGAAGCCGTAGCCGCCGAAGATCTGCGTGGCGATGCGGGTGGCGCTGACCGCGGCCTCCGTCGTGTGGAGCTTCGCCATCGCCGCGGCCTGCTTGCACTGCCTGCCCGTGTCGTGCAGCCACGCCGCCTGGTAGGTGAGCAGGCGGGCCGTCTCGGCCATCACGGCGAGGTCGGCCACCTGGAAGGCCACGCCCTGGTTGGCGCCGATCGGCTTGCCGAACGCGTTGCGGTCCTGCGCGTACTGCACGCTGTGGTCGAGGCACGCCTGGATGCAGCCGACCGCCAGCGCGGAGATGGCCACACGGCCCTCGTCGAGGATCTGCAGGAACTGCGCGAAGCCGCGGCCCCGGTCGCCGAGCAGGTTGCCCTCGGGCACGCGGCAGTCGGTGAAGGTGAGCCCGTGGGTGTCTGACGCGTGCCAGCCCATCTTGCGATACGGCGGCTGCACCTCAAAGCCCGCGGTGCCCGCCGGAACGATCACCGCGCTGATCTCACCGGGACCCGTACGAGCGGTGACGGTCACGAGCGACGTGATCTCGGTGCCCGAGTTGGTGATGAACGCCTTCTCGCCGTTGAGCACCCACTCCCCCGTCGCCTCGTCGAGCACGGCGGCGGTACGGGTGCCGCCGGCGTCGCTCCCGGCCTCCGGTTCGGTGAGGCCGAAGCCACCCAGCGCCCGACCCGCGCACAGGTCGGGCAGCCACGTCTGCTTCTGCTCCTCCGTGCCGAAGTGGTGGATCGGGTTGGCACCGAGCCCGACGCCAGCCTCGAGCGTGATCGCCATCGAGTGGTCGACGCGGGCTAGCTCCTCGATGGCGATGCACAGCATCGTGAGGTCACCGCCACCCCCGCCGTACTCAACGGGGAAGGGGATGCCGAAGAGCCCCAGGTCGCCCATGGCCCGCACCACGTCGACTGGAAAGTGGTGGTCGCGGTCCCATGCCTCGGCGTACGGGGCGATCTCGCGCTCCGCGAAGTCGCGCACGACCTTGCGCAGCGCCTCGTGCTCTTCGGTGAACTCAACGTGCACGACCTCAGGAGCCTTCCGGTAACGGGTGACGGCGGATGCCGGGCCTGATCGTACGCTGCGACCCATGCCCGCCCCGCCCGCAACCGACGCGCCCCTCGCCGTCGTGGGCGGCCGCTTGGCCACCGAGCTCGTCGACGTCACCTCTGACCTGCGGGCCCTCGACTCCGAGGGCTTCTGGGCCGTGGTGCTCCCCTTCGAGGGCGACCCGATCTGCGCGCGCTTCGCCAACGTGCGATCAGCCCGTCCGTGGCCAGGGCCGCCATGGCAGGGGCCGCCGCCGTCCGCGTGGACGAGCTCCCTGTCCGGCGAGACCTTCCGTGCCGGCGTGCAGTCGATCCGCTCGTCGATCGCCGCCGGCGACGTGTACCAGGTGAACCTCACCCGACGGCTGTCGGCGCCACTGCCCCCGGGGGCCGACATCGCGGCGCTGGGCGCGGCGCTGGCGGAGGGCAACCCGGCGCCGTACAGCGCGGTGGTGCGCATCCCGTCGATCGGCTGCCACGTGGCCTCGGCGTCGCCCGAGCGCTTCCTCGCCCGCAACGGGGAGATCGTGAGCTCTTCACCCATCAAGGGCACCGCGCCGGACCCGTCGGGCCTCACCGCCAAAGACCGCGCCGAGAACATCATGATCGTCGACCTGGTGCGCAACGACCTCGGGCGCGTCTGCGAGTTCGGCTCGATCGAGGCACCCGCCCTGCTCACCCTGGAGCACCACCCCGGCCTCGTGCACCTCGTGTCCACGGTCACCGGTCGCCTGCGCCCGAAGATGGGCTGGGTCGACGCCATCGAGGCCACCTTCCCGCCCGGCTCGGTCACCGGCGCACCCAAGATCGCCGCCCTTGCGCACATCGCCGCGTTCGAGCCCGTGCCCCGGGGCGTGTACTGCGGGGCCGTCGGCTGGGTCGACGCCGACCGCTGCGAGGGCGACCTCAACGTGGCCATCCGCACGTTCTGGGTGGATGACGGCATGCTCCACCTCGGCACGGGTGGCGGCATCACCTGGGACAGCGACCCCGACGACGAGTGGGCCGAGACCGAGCTCAAGGCTCGCCAGCTGCTGCGCGTCGCGTCAGGATCGACCGATGGCTGAGCTCGTGTGGATCAACGGTGCGCTCGTCGACGCAGGCGAGGCCACCGTGTCGGTCTTTGATCACGGCCTCACCGTGGGCGACGGCGTGTTCGAGACCCTCAAGGCCATCGACGGCGAGCCGTTCGCGGCGCGGCGGCACCTGGCGCGGTTGCGCCGCAGCGCGGCGGGGCTCGGCCTCACGGTTCCTCCTTCCGACGACGAGCTGCGCGCTGCCATGGGCGAGGTGCTGGGTGCCTCGGGGCTGTCGCTCGCCCGCGTGCGGGTGACGGTCACCGGAGGCGCGGCGCCCCTGGGCTCGGAGCGGGGACCGGGCGGTCCGACCGTGGTGGTCGCCGTCGGCCCGCTCGCTCCCGCCGCCCCGTCGACCGCGGTCTGCGTGGTGCCGTGGCCCCGCAACGAGAGCGGCGCCACGGCGGGGATCAAGACCACCTCCTACGCCGAGAACGTGGTGGCCCTCGCCTTCGCCAAGGAGCGCGGGTGCACCGAGGCCGTCTTCGCCACCACCACCGGCCTGCTCTGCGAGGGCACCGGCTCGAACGTGTTCGTGGGCATCGGCGGTCGGCTGGTCACCCCGCCACTGTCGTCGGGCTGCTTGGCCGGGGTGACCCGCGAGCTCGTGCTCGAGGCCACGGACTGCATCGAGGAGGACATACCGATGGCTGCGTTCCTCACCGCCGACGAGATCTTCCTCACCTCTACCGGCCGCGATGTGCAACCGGTGCATCGTGTCGACGACCGCGACCTCGGCGCGACCGGATCGCGCACCACCGCGGCGGCGCAGGCCTTCGCCGCATTGGCGGCGACGTCGGTCGACCCCTGACCCAGCGACTCAGGCGAGGAGCGCGAGCACCTCGGAGGGGTGGCGCAGCACGAGGTCGTCGGGCTCGGGCGTGACCCTCGGGTTCCAGCCGGCCAGCGCGAACTGCACGCCCGCCGCCAGGGCGCTCGACCGGTCGTGCTCGGTGTCACCCACGAACACGACCCGGTCGGCGCTGATCGCCATCGCGTCGAGGACGGGGCCGAGGCGCTTGGGCCGGCCGCCGAAGTCGTCGGAGAACAGCGCCAGCTCGGGCACCCAGCCGAGCCGGTCCAGCTCGGCCACACCGGCCGATCTGAGCTTGTTGGAGCACACCGCCCATCGGTCGAGCTCGGCCAGCATCTCGGGCACGCCGGGGAAGGCCGCTACGGCCGCGAGGTCGTACTCGGCCACGTAGGCGTCGACCGTGATCCCGGCCAGAGCACAGGCCTCGACGAGGGGCAGGCCGAGCGGGATCGAGGCGGGGTCCACTCCGAGGGCAGCGAACGGTGCCTGGAGTGCGCGGTCGGAGTCGACGAGCGTGCCGTCGAGGTCGAAGATGGCGAGACGGCTCATGCCGGCCGCAGGTGCACGACGTCGCCAGCCACGACCTCGCGCGTTCCGTGTGCGGTGGTCACGACGAGGTGTCCGTTCCCGGTGATGTCGGTGGCCTCGCCCACGACCTCCTCGCCGCCGAGGTCCACGCGAACCCGACGGCCGAGCGTGGCCGAGCGGGCACGCCACTCGGTGAGCAGCCCGTCGCGGCCGCCGTCGAGCAGCGCGGTGTAGTGGCGGTCGAGGTTCTGAAGGACGGCGATCAACAGGTCCTCTCGGTCGACCGGCGTGGACGTGATGTGGTTGCAGGCCACCGCGATGTCAGCGAGCCCCTCGGGCAGCTCAGTGGGCCACGCGACGTTGATCCCCACCCCCACCACGACGACAACCCGGGCGCCCGCGGTGGAGCCCGCGGGCCAGTCGGCTTCGGCGAGGATCCCGGCCAGCTTGCGGTCATCGGCGGAGCCGTCGCCTGGCCAGACCAGGTCGTTGGGCCACTTGAGCCGCGGCCCGAACCCCGCCACGGCCTCGACGGCCTCCGCGGCGGCAACCCCGATCGCCATCGTGCACAGGTCGACCACGGGCGCCGGAGGCCGCAACAGCACCGAGAACAGGAGCGAGGCCTCGGCGGGTGCGGTCCAGGTGCGGCCGGCTCGCCCTCGCCCGGCGCTCTGGTGGTCGGCCACCAGGACGACCCCCTCGGGCTCGCCCTGCCGAGCCAGCTCCATGACGTCGACGTTCGTCGACCCGGTGTCGGCCACCCACCGGAGGTCACGGAACCGTGCGCCGCTGCCCGTGGACAGGGCTGATCTGGCACGTTCACCCGGCACGCCACTAACCATATGGGGTGCTCACCAAGGTCCTCATCGCCAACCGGGGCGAGATCGCCGTCCGGGTCATCCGCGCCTGCAAGGAGATGGGCATCGCCACCGTGGCGGTGTACTCCGAGCTCGACCGCGACGCGCTCCATGTGCGCCTGGCCGACGAGGCGTACGCGCTCGGGGGTCAGACGGCGGCCGAGAGCTACCTGAACACGGAGCGCATCCTCCAGGTCATCGAGCAGTCCGGAGCCGACGCTGTGCACCCCGGCTACGGCTTCTTCTCCGAGAACACCGAGTTCGCTCGGGCCATCACCGAGCGCGGCGTGGCCTTCGTCGGCCCGCCGCCCGAGGCCATCGAGGTCATGGGCGACAAGGTCTCCAGCCGCATCGCGGCCGAGGCAGCCGGCGTCGCCGGCGTCCCGGGCACCACGGAGTTCCTCACCTCGGCCGACGAGGTCGTCAGCTTCGGCAACGAGTTCGGCTGGCCCATCGCCATCAAGGCCGCCTACGGCGGCGGCGGGCGCGGCATGCGAGTCGTGGAGAGCGCCGACGAAGCGGCCGCCGCGCTCGAGTCGGCCCAGTCCGAGGCCCTCAAGGGATTCGGGCGCGCCGAGTGCTACGTGGAGCGCTACCTCACCTGGCCCCGCCACGTGGAGATGCAGATCATCGGCGACACCCACGGCAACGTCGTGTGGATCGGCGAGCGCGACTGCTCGATCCAGCGCCGCCACCAGAAGCTCATCGAGGAGAGCCCGGCCCCGGCGTTCCCCACGGAGACTCGCCAGGCGATGGGCGAGGCGGCCGTCAAGGTCGCCAAGGCGTGCGGCTACTACAACGCCGGAACCGTCGAGTTCCTCTACCAGGACGGCGAGTTCTGGTTCCTCGAGATGAACACGCGCCTGCAGGTCGAGCACCCCGTCACCGAGATGGTCTCCAGCATCGACCTCGTGCGGGAGCAGCTCCTCGTCGCGGCGGGCGAGCCGCTGAGCTTCACCCAGGACGACATCCACCTCCAGGGCCACGCCATCGAGGTGCGCGTCAACGCCGAGGACCCGGCCGAGGGCCGCTTCCTGCCCTCGCCTGGCCGCATCACCGAGCTCGTGCCGCCCGACGGGTTCGGCGTGCGCTGGGACGGCGGCTACGAGAGCGGCGACGAGGTCAGCCAGTACTACGACAACCTCGTCGGCAAGCTCATCGTGTGGGGGCGCGATCGCCCCACGGCCATCGCGCGCATGATCCGTGCCCTCGGCGAGATGCGCATAGCGGGCATCGCCACCACGATCCCGGCCGACCTCGCCATCCTCCGCCACCCCGACTTCGCGGCTGCTGAGCACTCGACGAAGTGGGTGGAGACGAACCTCGACCTCACCGGGGTCACCTCGAGCGCCGCGCCTGGCGCCGCCGCGGGCGACGAGCCTGCCAAGGTGCAGCGAGACGTCGACGTCGAGGTCAACGGCAAGCGCTTCGCCGTGAAGATGTGGGTGCCCGATGAGCCCCTCGCCGTCGTCGCTGGCGGCGCGGCCGGTGCCAGCCCCCGCCCTCGCCGGGCGGCCGCCGCAGGCGCAGGCGCCGCGGCCGGCAGCGGCAAGGTGGCCGTGCCGATGCAAGGCACGATCGTGAAGGTGCTCGTCGAGGTGGGCCAAGCCGTCGAAGCCGGTCAACCCGTGTGCGTGCTCGAGGCGATGAAGATGGAGAACAACATCACCGCCGACAAGGCCGGCACCGTCACCGAGATCAAGGTCGAGCCGGGCCAATCCGTGGGTGCCGGCGACATCGTCGTCATCATCGGATAGCGACGGTCGCGGCCACGTCTGCCGTGCTCCATCCCGCGTCGAGGGGCCAGCGGTCTCGCACGTTCCTCCCCGACGCCGTGCTCGGGGGCGTGATCGCGGCGTTCGCATGGTGGACGGTGCTGTTCCACATCGCCACACCCCTGGGTTGGCATCGCGACCTGGTCATGTCCGTGTGGGTAGGCGGTCTCGTCGCGGGAGCCGCGCTCCTCATCCGGACCCGGCCGTTCCAGTCGGCCAAGCCGCTCGCCCTCACCACCGTTCGACCCGGCCCGGCCTGGCAGGTCGGTGGCGTTGCGCTGTGCACCGTGGTCGCCTTCACCGCGTCGGCCGTGCAGTGGGTCGACGACGGCCCCGAGTGGTGGCTGTTCTGGGCCACGGCCGTGGCCCTTGGGTCGTGGGTCGTGGTGCTGATCGTGCGGGCGCCACGTGCAGGCCAGCGTGCCCCCAGCACCCACCCGACCTCAGCGGTGACGACCGGCACGCTGGTGCTCGTGCTCGCTGTGGCCGCGCTGGCCTCCATCGGATCCCTGGTCACCCAACGTCCCGACGCCGACGACGTCTTCCTGGTGAACCGCTCGTCCTGGGTCGCTGAGCATCCGGGTCCGCTCCCGCGGCGCGACACGATCTACTCGGACGAGGTCTTCGCGGTCACGCGAGAGGACGCGGTGCCCACGGCGATCGAGCCCCTCATCGGCGGGCTCGCCGCGTGGACGTCGTTCAGCGCGCCCTCGCTCACCTATCTCGGTGTTGGCCCCCTTGCGGCGGGGCTGGCGGTGGTCGCGCTGTGGCGGTTGCTGCGAACCCTCGGTGCCGCCGAGCCGGCCCTCGCGACCGCGGCGGCCACGGTGTTCCTGCTCCTCGACGGCGGAAGCCATGCGTCGTTCGGGAACTTTGGGTTCGGTCGGTCGTGGCAGGGCAAGGTCGTGTTCCTCACCGTGATCCTGCCCACCGTCTGGCACCACGCCCTGCGCTGGACGCGAGACCGGTCGCGCCGCGACCTCGGCCTCCTGTGCCTCGCCAACATCGCCGCCATCGGTCTCACCACCACGGCGGTCTTCGTGGCGCCCACCGTGACCGTGCTCGGGGCACTCGCGGGGGCGGCGGGAACGGGCGGGTGGCGACGCATCTGGTTGGCGGTCGCCTCGACCACGCCGTTGGCGCTCGCCGCGATCGCCATGGGCTTCCTGCCCGACCAGGCTCCCGGACCTCTGGTCGGCGTGATCCGTCCGCTGTCCCCGCTGCTCGGCGCGATCAAGCCCTGGGAGCTGTGGCACTTCGTCCTAGCCGACCGGATCCCGCTCGCACTGATCGCCATCGCCGCGTTCACGAGCTGGATCACCCTCCAGGACCGCGCCGCGCGGTTGACGGTCGCCTTGGCCCCACTAACGCTGTTCGGGCTCTACTACGCGCCGAGCATGCTCGATGCCATCGACCAGATCGCCGGCGCCGGCTCCATCCTGTGGCGCGTCGCCTGGATCGTGCCCGTGCCCGCGTCGGTTGGCCTCGTGCTCACCGCTCCCTTCGCAGTCCCAGGAGCCTGGCGCGATCGTGCGCTGCTCTCCGCGTGCCTGGCGATCGTGGTGTTCGACCTGATGGTCATCGGTTCGCCCACGGTGCTCGACGCGGACGGGGGCACCCAAGGTGTGCACGTCGGCGGGCCAGCGTGGGACATCGACGAAAACGACCGCCGGGCAGCGGCCAGGCTGCTCGAGCTGACGCCCGCTGGTGGCCTCATCGCCGCGCCAGAGCTCATCGGCGGCGCCATCGCGATCCAGACGACCCGGGTGCGCGCCGTCAACCCGCGCACCTCCTACACGGCTGCTGGAGACGACGTCGATGGCTTCCTTGCCGAGGAGCGACTGCTGCTGAGCCGTGCCGTCGCCTTCGGGGTGGGCCCCAACGAAGCCGGTGAGGTGGAGCGGTCGCTGGATGTGCTCGGGGTGGTCACGGCGTGCGTCACCAAGACGGCCGCCCGATCTGAACCGCTCACCACCGCCCTCTCGTCCAGAGGGTTTACGCCGGCCGACGCCGACGCGCACTGCACCTACTGGACCCGCCCGGACCCCGGTTGAGCGGATCGCTCAGGCGCGGCGTCGCAACGTTCGCGTCACCCGACCAAGGGCCGCTCGGGCAAACCCGCGCCCGGTCCGCAGGTACGCAATGCGCGCCTCGCTCGCCTCGAGAAGTCCGGTGTAGTGCTGCACCTGGCCCACCAGCTCAGCCCGTTGCCGCTCGAGCTCCGACACGGTGGCCTGGAGCTGTCGAGCCTCCTCTTGCGACGCCACCAAGCCCGTCCGCAGCCCCTCGACCTCGTGCGCGAGCCGCCGGTCTGGTCGGTGGTCGACGCCGCGGTCCACTCCGCTGAGCCACCCGGCCCGCAGGTGCGCCTCGTCTCCCCCGGACACGATCTGCTGCAGCTCGACCTCGGCGGCCTCGAAGGCCGCCATGGCCTCGTCGGACACGGTCAGATCGATCATGGCGCAGAGGCTGTCGAACACCTCCTTCACCGCGGCGAGGTCGCCCCAGGGGTGGCTGATGCCTGAGGTGACGACCTCGCGGCTGAGCACCCACAGGGCTCGGATGACCACGAGATGGAGATCGACGGGCCCACCGACCCGCCACTCGTCGTCGATCAGCAGCAGCGCCCCCTCGCGATCGACGAAGTTCGACGGGCTCACGTCGAGATAGCCGTCCGGCAGCACCTCCACGGTCTCGCGACGCAGGAAGGGATGCCGCCCCACGGCATCGTCGAGGTCGTCCGGTGCCGGCGTCGCCCGCATCTGGAGCTGCTGCCACCAGCGTCGCAGCACGTCGGCCACGCCCGCGGTGTCGTGGGCTCGGAGGTGAGCTTGCACCTGCTGGCCCAGCGTGCGGCCCGACTCGAACCGACGGGTGCCGCCTGCCTCCTGCTGCAGCCACGTCGGTCCCTGGCCACTTCCGGCGGCGCGCACGACGAGGTCGCGGTCGGTGGTGAGGACCCGGTGGCGCCGCCAGGGCGACCGGCGCTGGTTGCCGTCGATCCACGCCAGCACGTCGTCATCCACGACGGTCTCGACGCCGTCGGGATCGCGGGCGGCGATCACGAGGAACGAGCTGGCGACGTCCTCACCGAGACCAGCCCGCACCAGCACGCCGAGCGCGGCGGCCGCATCGGCGAGCCGCACCGGGGTGGCGTCCGGGAAGGTCACCGGACGCAGCACGAGCTGCTCGATCAGCTCCTCGTGGTCGGTTGCCGCGAACAGCTGCTCATGCAACACGATCGTCGGGAGCTTGTAGTCCGGGAAGGGGAAGAGCCACCGCTGCGCGTCGAACCCCGCGGCGCGCAGCATGTCGCTGAGCACCCGTCGGCTCCACGTGCGCGCCCCGGGCGGCCCCGGGTAGTCCTCGAGACCGACCCACGGCACACCGCGATGGTCCTCCGCACCACCCAACAGGTACTTCAACCCGAGCTGGTTCTCGATGGCCAGGGCCATCGCGCCATGGGGTCGCAGGCGGCCGCGCACCGCGTTGAGCAGGTGCGCTGGCCCCGCCGCTCCACCGATCGCCGCCGCGGAGTACTCCAGGACGCCGATGACCGTGATGAGGTCGAACTGATCGGATGGATCGAGGTCGTCGATCGAGCCGCACAGGACCTCGACGTTCGAGAGATCCGCACAGCGAGCGGCCGCCACCTCCGCCCGCGCCATGTTGCCTTCCAGCGCGACCACCGAC
The DNA here is from genome assembly GCA_052386335.1 of Microthrixaceae bacterium. Lineage (GTDB taxonomy): Bacteria > Actinomycetota > Acidimicrobiia > Acidimicrobiales > VFJN01 > VFJN01. Next base: position 12,503 of record JBQTKH010000154.1, on the reverse strand, counting down.
GCCCCCTGTTCGCCGAGGTACCGGGCCAGCGAACCGGTGCCCGCCCCAACATCGAGGACGCGGGTTCCCGGCGTGATGGTCAGCGGCCGGAGGAGGTTCGAGCGCTGATGGGAGAGGTGGTACCGCGACGGCCAGTCGACGATCTCGTCGTCGAGCTCGTCAGATCCCGATGACCGGTCAGTGCTTGTGAGCATCACCTCGAGCAGCCGTGCCTCGGCCCCGTCGAGGTACGGCACACCCTCGCCGACGCGACGCACCGAGGGAGCCCCCCGCGGAGCCCCGGAAGCATGCTCACCGGGCTGGGCCATCACGACAACCTACCGGACGCCCAACGGCTACTCGGCGGCCTCAGCGAGGGCCTCAGACAGCGACGGGTGGACGAGCAGGCTGTCCACGATGTCGTTCACTCGCAACCCGTTGGTGACGGCCACCGCGAGCACGGAGATGAGCTCGGCGGCGTGTCGACCGACCACCGATCCCCCCAAAACCACGCCGGTGGCGGGGTCGCTGACGATCTTGACGAACCCGCGACTGTGGCTCTCGATGAGCGCCTTGGGTGACGCCGAGAACGGCACCTTGGTGACGCGCACCTTGCGACCGACCGCGAAGGCGTCCGCCTCGGCGAGGCCGACGTCGGCGATCTCGGGGACGGTGAAGATCGCGGACGCCGCCTTTTCGTAGTCGAGGTGTCGTCGACCTCGCGCCTGGATGCCCATCACGTGCTCGGCGATCTTCCGGCCCTGCATGGTGGCCACCGACGACAGCGGAAGCTTCCCTGAGATGTCGCCCGCGGCGTAGATGTGCGGCAGGTTGGTGCGACACACCTCGTCGACCGGCACGTAGCCGCCGTCGTCGACGGTGACGCCGACCTCCTCCAAGCCCAGCCCGTCGCTGTTCGGGACGGAGCCGATGGCAAGCAGGGCATGGCTTCCGGTCACGGCGCGACCGTCGTCACAGCGCACGATGACGCCATCCCCCGACCGCTCGATGCCCGTGGCACGCGCGCCCTTGAGGAGCGAGACGCCGCGACTCAACAGCTCGTCCTCCAGGGCGGCAGCGACCTCGGGATCCTTCTGTGGAAGCACCTGCTGGCGGGACACGATGAGCGTCACCTGACTTCCGAGCGAGGAGAACATGTGGACGAACTCCACGCCGGTGACGCCTGATCCGATCACCACGAGGTGCTCCGGCCACACGGGCGGCGGGTAGGCCTGCCGGGTGGACAGAACGCGCTCGCCGTCGACTTCGGCCCAGTCGGGCAGACGGGGGCGGCTGCCCGTGGAGAGCAGCACGACGTCGGCCGTCAGCTCCACGGAGGCACCCCCGGTGTCGACGACCACCTCGTGTTCGCTGACCAGCCGTCCCGCCCCCTGCACGATGCGGACTCCCTGACTGTCGAGCAGCTGATGGACACCGTGCTCGAGCTTCCGCTCGATCGAGAGGATCCGCTTGGCGAGGACCTCGGCATCGACCTGGGCAACGGCGTGGGTGAGACCCATCTCCTGCGACCGGCCGATCGCGGCGAGCGCGCCACCCGTGGCGATCATCGCCTTCGACGGGATGCAGTCGAGCAGGTGCGCCGCGCCGCCCACGATGTCCCGCTCGACCAGGGTGACCGTGGCGCCGAGGCGTGCCGCTTGGGATGCAGCCGTGGTGCCCGCCGGGCCACCACCCAGGATCACGAATCGAACGGGCATCCGGCCGAGGTTACCGGCGGGCCTCAAGTTGCCCGAACGCGACACCGATACCAGTCAGGAACCGCCCTCGAGACCCCGCGAGCTCATGCCCACAAGAACCGTCCGCTCCATCCTGATCGTGCTGGCCAGCATCCTCGCGCTGTGCACGACCATCGTCCCTGGCCTCACCTCGCCAGCCGCGGCGGACGACAGCCTCGTGGGGTCGTTCGTCAACCTGACGAACCGGTCGCGCGCCGACGCCGGCCTCCCGTCACTGCAGTTCGACCCCGGGCTGTCGGCGATCGCGAACACGTGGAACGACGTGATGATCCGTGACTCACAGCTGAAGCACAACCCGTCGCTGTCCAGCCAGGTCTCCTCGCAGGTGACATCCAGCTGGACGCGCCTCGGCGAGAACGTCGGCGTGGGCTACAGCCCCGAGAGCCTCCAAGAAGCGTTCATGGGCTCGACCGGCCACCGCTCGAACATCCTCGGGAGCTTCAACCGGGTGGGCATCGGATCGTCCCGCGACGGCTCCGGTCGGCTGTGGGTGACGGTGGTCTTCATGCAAGGACCGGCGATGGCAATGGTCGCCGCGCCGAGCGCCAACCCTGACGGACCCGATGGCCCGGCCGCTCCGCCGCCGAAACAACGCCGAACCTTCGAGCTGACTGGCGCGTTCTTGCCGGTAAGCGGTGACTTCAACGGCGACGGCTATGGAGACGTGGTGTGGTACTCGGCCAGCGGAGACGACAAGGTGTGGTGGGGCGCTGCCGACGGAGGGTTCCAGGCTGGGACCATCGGGGTCGGCGGTCAGTTCACTCCGGTGGTCGGTGACTTCGACGGCGACGGCCGAGACGACATCTACTGGTTCTCCCCCGGCGGCGGCGACTCGATCTACTACGGCACTGCGTCCGGGTTCCGAGCGACCTACCCCAACGCCAACGGCGACTTCGACGCCCTCCCCGGCGACTTCAACGGCGATGGTCGAGACGACATCTACTGGTTCTCGCCCGGCGGCGGCGACGCCCTGTACCTCGGCGGCCCGACCGGGTTCTCGGCCACCTACCCGAACGCGAACGGCGCCTTCCAGCCCCATGTGGGCGACTTCGACGGCAACGACCGCGACGACATCCTCTGGTACTCGCCCGGTCCCGCCGGTGACGCCCTGTGGCAAAGCATGCCTGGCGGTGGGTTCAGCTCCTCCGCCGTGAGCATCCGAGGCACGTACTCGATCATCGAGGGCACGTTCGACGACACGCCCGGGGACGATGTCCTACTCTACGACCCCTCGAGCAACCCCGACGCCCTCTGGTTCCGCTGACTACGAGCGAGCAGCGTCCGGGGGAGCTCGACGTAGAGCGCGTAGAGCAGGTAGAGGGCGATCGCCGTCAGCACCAGCACGACGCTCCCCTCCCCGCTGCTCGCGATCACGTCGTCGAGTGGTGCTCCGCCGCCGGTGAGCGCGGCCGCGCTCGCCACGCCAGCGAGGACGACGTTGAGGGCCACGTGGCTCCAGTGGGGGGGTGTCTCCTCGCGGCCGAAGCACCCGCACGAGCCGATCATCGTCCCGCTCCGAAGGGCGGCGATCACCACGGCGTTGAAGCCGAGGTAGCTGGCAGCGACGGCAGCCCACACCGGGGACCCGCCGACAGTGACCGCGACAACCCCGACGGCGAGCTCCGCGAGCGAGGCGGCCCGCACCGAGGCAGGTCTCACCGGGAGCCCGAGGGCACGGAGCGCGCCCACGGTCATCGTGGGGTCGAGCACCTTCTGTGCACCAGCGACGATCAGCAGTGCGGCGGCGAGGAGCGCTGGCCCGGTGAGAAGCGGCACGTTCGTCAGCCGGAGGCGATTGAGAGGCCCGCGAGCGCCTCGTTGACGGGCGGAACGAGCGACGACCGGGAGCGGAAGCTGCCGAGGACCGCGTAGGCGCAGAAACCCCGACCGGACACCGTGAAGAAGGCTTGCGCGCCGCACATGCCCGCGACCGTGCGCTGCATCGCGTTGGGTGAGAAGTCGCGGGCGCGGAACCGAGGGATCCCGACCCGCCGAAACAGCGCCCCATCCGCGCGATCGAACTCGATCACGCAGAGCAGGACATCGGGCGGGCGCATGCGCTCGACCGCTCCAGAGCCGAAGTCGCCGCGCTCCTGTGGGAGCGGGAAGTTGGCGAGGTGCACCACCGGGAACTCCGCCCCGATCTCCGCGGCACCATCGCCACGTCGCCGAGCGATCCTGCCGTCCCATCCAGGCGGAACCTCAACCTCGATGCCATGAGCGGCGATGTGCGTCATGGACCGTCGACCTGATCCGGGTCGAGGCCCGCGGACCGCAGCGCCCGGCTGGCATGCTCCTCGTGACGCATGCCCGTCAGCAGATCTCGACGCGATGGCTGACCTCTCGACGCGTCGAGATCGATGTTGAGATCGGCGAGGGACCGTTCGAGAAGCTCGACGACCTTGGCCCAGGTGGTGGCAGCGCCCTCACCCAACACCCCCCGGCGACCGTCCACCAGCAGGAAGTACGGAGACACCGGGACGCCGTAGTCATCCCAGGCCGTGGTGGACATGACCGTGATCACCCCCGGCGGGGCCAGCTCGCTCACCGCGAACGGGCTCTCGTCCTCGGGACCACGGGTGACGACGACGACCCGCGTGTCGATACCAGGGACTCGCTGCACCTCATCGGTACCGAAGGCCCGCCACATGTCCTGGCAGGTGGTGCAGCCCGAGGAGAGGAAGGCCAGCAGCGTCACCCCGGCGACACCCTCCAGCCCCACCTGGATGGCGTCGCCCTCGGGGCCGACGCCGCCGATGTCGTAGACGGCCCGATCGACCGACTCGGGCGCTCCCGCGACGGTGCCAGCGAGGGTCGTGGCCGCCCGCCCGGGGCGACGGGCCGTGGGAACCGCGCTGCCCAGCTCGTCCTCGCTGACGCCGAGTGCGTGCAGCGTCCTCAGCACATCGGCGTTGCTGCGCAGAAGGCCGACGACGAGCATCCCGAGCAGGGCCACGACCACGCCGAGCATCACGACCGCGGCTAACACGCTCAGAGGCTCCGGGGGCCGAACTCGAAGGCCTGATCCACGCCGCCGGTGCTCAGCGAATTGCGGAGGTACCACGTCGCGGTGTGCGGCCTGAACACACCAAACTCGTCTGCCCCTGAGCCGACCCAGTTGCCGATGAGCGGGAGGTCGCCGTCGCCGCCGAAGCCGAACTGGTTGTGCGGGCCACCGCCGGACGTCGTCTGACGAACGAAGAACGTCCGCGTCGAGGGGCGGAACACGCCGATCCCGTCCACGCCATCGCCATCCCAATCCCCCACCACCGGCACATCCCCCGGACCGCCGAACCCGAACTGCAGGTGCACTCCGCCACCGCTGGCCGTCTGGCGGAGGAACCACTCCCCGGTCGACGGCCGATACACACCGATCCCATCCACGCCATCGCCATCCCAATCCCCCACCACCGGCACATCCCCCGGACCGCCGAACCCGAAGGAGATCTGCGGAGCCCCACTACTGGGTGTGCTTCGCAGCTCCCAACGACGCTTGGCGTGCCAATACACGCCGACGCCATCATGACCAGAACCCGTCCAGTCGCCCACGAGCGGCTGAACCGCAAGTGATTGCAGGCAGGGTCGGTTGTGCGATCTCGTGTTGTTGTCGACACGGATGGCCGTGGTGCACGACGGGTCGACCTCCCAAGGGGCCCGGCAGGTCACGACACGACACTCGATCGGTCCGAGGCAGGGCTGGCCAGCGGCACAGTTCCCGTAGCGGAAGATCGTGCAGCCGGCCTTTCGATTGCCGCACCACCCGTCGCCGCATCCGCACGTCGTGCCGGTGCACGCACCTCCGCACAAGCCACTCGATCCACAGGAGCACGGGGCGCACGTCTTGTGGCAATCCATGTAGTACCGCGGGGCGTTGCCGCAGAAGCTCGAGCCGTCGACCTTCCACCAGCCCCCGACCACGGATCCCGGTGGGCAGGAGTTGGCGCCGGTGAGCGTGCAGCAGAACTCCGTGTACCCGTCGCAGCACGGCGAACCGCAGGTGCAGGTCGATCCGGAGCACCCACAGACCGCGGCGTACGCGGAGATCGGGCGGGTCATCACGCGCAGCGGCTGTGTGGCCAACGCCGTGGCGAGGACGGCGGAGCGAGCGACGAAGCTCCGGCGAGGCAAGCGCGCATCGACGAAGGCGGTCGCTCGGGTGGTGATCTCGCTCAGACTCACGGGGTTCCTCGGGGCACGTGCCGATGCCAGTTCACCACACCGCGGTCGGTGGGGGGACACATCGGCGGTGGGGTCGAACCCGATGGCTAACCTCGCCCGGCGATGGAACCTCCCCCCGACCGGCAACCAGTGTCGGTTCGTGACCGTCTGCTCGTCCTGCTTCCCGCGATCCTCACGACCTGGATCGCCACGCCCTACCTCCGGCTCGACCGCTGGGTGACCGGGTTCGACACGCTCGCCTACTCAGGCCCGAACCTGGTGGTGAGCTTCGAGGCGATCCGAGACGGTCGCCTCCCCCAGTGGAACACCGAGATCTTCGGCGGGGTCACCCACGTCGGCAACGCGCAGGTGGCTGCCTTCGAGCCGTTGATGTGGCTCGCCAGCCCGCTGCCAGTCCACCGCGGCCTGTTGATGATCATCGTCGCTCACCTGGTGATCCTCGTGACGGGGATGTGGTGGCTCCTGCGGCGACGACTCGAGCTCTCGGCAGCGGCGGCGGCCCTCGGGAGCGTCGCGCTCATCGGCTCGGGCCTGGTGATGAGCCGCAGCCTGCAGTTCGAGCAGATCGCGGTGGTGAGCTGGGTTCCGTGGGTGCTCGTCGGAACCGACATCGCGCTCGACCCGCGGGCCACACGGCGGGGCCTGGTGCTGCTGGCGGTCACGGCTGCGCTGCTGGGGATCTCCGGACACCCCCAGCAGGTGTTCATCTCCCTCCCACTGGTCGGCCTGTGGACGCTGGGACGCTTCCTCGACCGTCGCCCGGGCTGGGCTGGCCTGGTGCGCCTCGCGGCGGCGGGGGCACTCGCCGCGGGCCTGGCCAGCGCGCAGCTGCTCCCGAGCGCCCTCGCCCTCGACAGCTCCGCCATCATCAGCCAGCGCGACATCGCCGACGCCTCGATCCCCGAGTACGCCACCCAGCTCGGTCGCCTTCCGCAGACGATCCTCGGGGACATCACCGAGGAGACGCATCCCCTCACGACCGGGGGGTTCGAGTCGGTCGGGTTCATCGGCGCCGCCGCGGCAGCCCTGTCGGTGGTCGGCCTGGTCACCATCGGACGCCGCCGAGACACGTGGACGTCCATCGTGCTGACCGCCGCGATCGCCTTCGGCGCGCTGTGCTCGCTGGGCCCGCGCACGGTCGCCTACCGGGCGATGTACCGGATCGTGCCCGGATTCGATCTCGCACGAGTTCCGGCGCGGTGGATGCTCCTCGTCGTGGTTGCCGCAGCCATCCTCGCGGCGTTCGGCGTCGACCAGCTCGACAAGGGCAACATCCCTGATCGTCGCCTCGTGGGAACGGGCGTGCTCCTCACGGCGTTGGTCGCCCTCAGCTGGTTCGGGCCGTTCGACCGGCCGTCGACCGGCGCCGTCCTCTGGTGGATCGTCGCCTTCGCGGTGGTGCTCGGCCTCGTGGCGGCGTCTCAGCACATGGAGCGCGTGGGCCCTGGTGCCATTGGAGCACTCGTGCTCCTCGCTGCCGTCGAGCTCGGCGTGATGTCGGACAACTCCTTCGCCCGAAACCTCACCCAGCCGCAGCCCTTCACCGAGCTGGGCGACCACATCACGACGTTCCTCAGCGACCAGCCGGGCCGGACCTTGTCGCTCACGGACGACCGGCTCTCCGAGCCCGAGTACCTGGTGCCCGGCCTTCGTCCCAACACCAATGCAGCCGTTGGTGTGGCATCGCTCGACGGCTACGACGGCGGAACCCAGGTCACGACGCGGTGGGTGGAGGCAGTGTCAGCGTTGGTGGGCGCCAGGATGGACCCTGAGCTGACGCTTCGCTCCCAGCTCGCCCTTCCGATCTCCACATCGGTGAGCGCGCGGCTGGGCGTGCGCTGGCTGCTCATCGACACCAACAACCGTCCGCTCGAGGTGATCGCACCGGATTGGGGCGCACCAGTCCGATCTCGCGGGACGTCGGTGCTGCTGGAGAACCCGGACTGGATCGCTGAGGCGCGCGTCATGCACGAATCACGGAGCGCTCCCGCATCATCCCCGTCCCGAGCGCTGCGGATGACGACGGCCGATGTCGTGGTCCTGGAGCAAGGCGAGCCGGCGCTGGCCTGCACCGAGGCGTGCAACCCCGGCGTCGCGAACGTGCGCCGACCTCATCCCGGTGCCATAGACATCGACCTTCCGGCCGGAACACCCTCGGGCATGGTGGTCGTCGACGAGCAGCTGTCGGACGGGTGGACGGCGACCGTGGATGGCGAGGCTGTGACGCCCGAAGAAGCTGACGGACTGTTCATCGGGGTTCGGGTGCCATCCGATGCTCACCAGGTGCGGCTCCGCTTCGAGGCACCCGGGCTGTCCACCGGCCTGAAGATCTCCGCGATCACCCTCGTGGTCCTGGTGGTGCTCCTGCTGCCAGCCAGCCTGCTGCAGCGCCTGCTCAGCGCCCTGTCGGTGGGGCGCCGTCGAGCGTGAGGCCGGCTCTAGCGGGTCTGTGGCCCCGCTCCCGTGCTCGATCTCGGTACGGTCAGACGGTGAATCGTTCAAGGATCACGCCACCGTCGCCGACCACACGCGAGTGATGTTCCGTCCCGATCGCACCGTCTTGTCGGTCCTTCTGGCGTCTGTCCTCGTCAGCACCGGCCTCATGACGGCCTCGGCTGCCCCCGCGGCGGCCGACCAGACGTTCGGTTCGACCCCCCTCGACTACGTGCTGAACGCCGCGTCCGCGGCGAACCGGTGCGGACTCCCCCGCGACGAGCTCGCCGCCATCGTGCTGGCGCCGACCTACCCCGAGACCGGCGCGCTCGCGGCCAACGCGGCGCCGTCGCCGATGACCCTCAGCCGATGGGACAACAAGCCCACCAAGGTCGGCCCGATGGGTGACCAGGTCGACACCTGGCCGCTGTTTGCCTTCAAGGACAAGGGGACGATCTACCGCCGAGCGTTCTGGAACCCGGGCATCGGCCCGTGGCAGTTCGACTCGGCGGGCCTCGGCAGCCCGCTCTCGGCGGAGTCGTACATCTCCACGGCCAGCGCGGCCACGATCGCCACCACGAAGATGGCGGCGACGTGGTGCAACACCTCGACCAACCCGGACCCCGTCGCCCGGCGCAGCGCGGTGTGGGGTCCCTGGCATGGCTGCAAGAGCGGGAAGTGCGAGCAGATCTTCACCGACATCTACGACCCAGCCACCCAACAGCTGCGGCGCGTCGCGCGTGACGGGAGCGTCGGAGAGTCCGGCGGGATGGAGGCGCGCTCGTGCAAGCTCCCATCGACCACGGCGGCGTTCGCCTGCTGGTACGTCGACCCGTCCCGAGCCCAGGGGTACATCGGCTTCACGACCTACCCCGAGGGGACCTTCGATGCCCAGGGCAACCCCGTGAAGACGCCGCTCTCTGCCCCCTTCTACGTGTACACACGCGACGGCCGGGAGCACCGCCACTGGCTGCGCCCCGACACCGGCTACGGGCAGGAGATCTCAGCGTCACGCCCGTTGGGCTCGAACGTGCGCACCAGCATCGTGTGGTCGGATGCTCCCCAGCTCTGCGACCGGTCGTACTTCCGGGGCACCTGCGACACGGCACCCAACCCGAAGCTCACCAGCGTCGTCTCGATCGCCGGGACCTATCAGCCCGTCGTCGGTGACTTCCGCAATGTCGCGCGCGACGACATCCTGTGGTTCTCCCCGTCCGGCAGCGACCTCATGTGGCGGTCGACGGGCTCGGGCACCTTCCTCGCCGAGGGGATCAGCGTAAGCGGCGCGTTCACGCCCATCGTGGGTGACTTCAACGGCAACGGGTACGACGACATCTACTGGTACAACGCGACGCTTGGCGACGCGCTCTACAGCGGTGGCCCGGGCGGGTTCACCGCCACCTACCCCACCGCCAACGGCGACTTCACCCCCCTCGTCGGCGACTTCAACGGCGACAACCGCGACGACATCTACTGGTTCTCACCCCGAGGCGGCGACGCCATCTACTACGGCAGCCCCACCGGGTTCACCGCCACCTACCCCAACGCAAACGGGACCTTCAAGCCGATGGTCGGCGACTTCGACGGCGACGGCATCCAGGACATCTACTGGTTCTCGCCCACCGACGGAGATGCCCTCTACTACGGCAACCCCACCGGGTTCACCGCCGTGTACCCCAACGCGAACGGCCCCTTCACCCCGGTCCTCGCCAACCTCGACGCCATCCCGGGTGACGACATCGTCTGGTACGTGCCCGGCACGGCCGGAGATGTGTACTGGACCTCGACGGGCAACCGGACCTCGCCGTTCACGGGTGCGTCAACCGTGATCCACGGCTTCTACCGACCCATCTCCGGCCAGTTCGACGGCTCCACCGGGAAGGACATCCTCTGGTACGACGCTTCGAGCGAACCCGACCCGCTCTGGTACGGCTGAGGCGCTGAACCTCAAGACTCGCCTGCCGAGCGCCGATGAACGTGTGGTGACCTCTCCCTCCCTGCCTCGTCGCATCGCTCGCCCCATCAGCGGGGCGGTCGTCGTGGCGGCGCTCCTGGCCGGACTGGTCGTAGGTGTGATCGCCGAAGCCGCTGCCCCGGACCGTGCGTCCGCGGCCTGCGCCGCGACCAACAAGACGGTGGGCGGGGTGTTCCGGGGGAGTGACAGCCGACGGATCTCTGGACTCGTCGGCGTGGTCCTGATGGATGCCCAGGGGCGGGAGATCGATCGATTCGGCTGCCTCAGCGGCGGCGGCTATGCGTTCACCGATGCGATCAACGCGGACCCGACGAGCTGCTGCGCGCTGCTCCCCGTGAACGGCACCGCACCAGGGAACACCAGCTACGAGGACCGGTGGCAGATCTCGAACGCCCCGGCCAACGCCGTCACGATGTGGGTCGAGGCCTATCCGAAGTCGAGCGAGGACGCGGCGGCCACCCCCTACACGCACTACGGCGGTGCGATGCGCCGACTCGTCGCGGCCAACACCAGCGCCGACGTCTACCTCCCCCGGACCTGCGCACAAGGGGGCAACACCGCCACGATCACGGGCTCCGTGACGAAGAACGGGTCCCCGGCGGCCGTCAAGGAAGTCACCGCGTTCTCGCGTGCCTCGGAGGGATCGGGAACGCTCGGCTTCGTCGCGCAGCGCCAGGCCGGTGCCTCGAACGGCAGCTACACCGTGACCTCTCTCGCCCCCGACCAGCGGTACGCCCTGAAGATCGACCTCGTGGACGGCTCCGGCTACTGGTTCGAGCACGACTATGGCCAGGGGGTGCTGGTGGCCGCGTGCGCCACCACGCAGGTCACCTTCAACCTGGCCAACGGCTACGCGACGATCACCTCGATCACCTCCCCGCCTCCCGACGGAGCCAGCGGGCCGGGCGCCCCCTCGCCCAAGCTGACCCGGACCCACCAGGTCGTCGGGTCGTTCCGCCCGGTTGTCGGCGACTTCCGCAACGCGGGCCGCGACGACATCCTCTGGTTCTCGCCAGCCGGAGGCGACCTCGTGTGGCGCTCTACCGGCGACGGGGGCTTCACCACCTCCGGCATCGCGATCAATGGCGCCTTCGACCCGATCGTGGGTGACTTCGACGGCGACCAGCACGACGACATCTACTGGTTCTCAGCTACGGGTGGCGACGCCCTCTACCGAGGAACCGTCTCCGGCTTCAGCGCCACCTACCCGAACTCGAACGGCGACTACTCAGCTCACGTGGGCGACTTCAACGGCGATGGACGCGACGACATCTACTGGTTCTCCAAGTATGGCGGCGACGCCATCTACTACGGCACGCCCACCGGGTTCAGTGCGATCTACCCCAACGCCAACGGCGAGCTGACGGCCCACGTGGGCGACTTCAACGGCGATGGACGCGACGACATCTACTGGTTCTCGCCAACCGGCGGCGACGCCATCTACTACGGGCAGTCCAGCGGGTTCCGGGCCACCTACCCGAACGCCAACGGTGCGTTCAAGGTGCTCGTTGGCGACTACGACGGCGACACGATCGACGACATCTACTGGTTCTCGACCTCCGGCGGCGATGCGCTCTACTACGGCAACGTCGGAGGATTCACGGCGATCTACCCCAACGCCAACGGCAACTTCAGGCCGGTCGTGACCAACCTCGACACGACCCCGGGCGACGACATCATCTGGTACGCACCGGGCACCGAGGGCGACGCCTACTGGCGTTCCACGGGCAACCGCTCGAACCCGTTCACCGGCGGCTCGGTATCCATCAACGGCGTCTATCAGCCCGTTACGGGCAAGTTCGACACCGCCGCTGGAAACGACGTCCTCTGGTACGAGCCATCCAGCAACCCCGACGCCCTCTGGTACGGCTGAGCGAGCGACCGTCGGGCTCCTCGGCGAATCGGACCCGCGGTAAGGTCAGCGCTCCCCCCTCCAGCTCGAGGTCGCCCGGAATGCTGCAACGGAAGCCCGGACCCGTTCGGTTCGTGACCTCGCGCATCAGGCACGAGCTCGCTGCCCGCGACGCTCGCCAGAAGGTCAACCAAGCGCTCCTCCAGCGGCATCACGAGCTGCAGGTGTTCCGCGATCACATCGAGGCGCGCGGGCGCCAGCACCACTTCGACGAGCAGGCGGCCGCTTGGGGGCCCGTACACCGCGTTTGCGGCCCGGGGCATTTATA
>JBQTKH010000153.1:0-2360 GCA_052386335.1 Microthrixaceae bacterium | reverse complement strand
CGGCTCCATCACGGCAGCGACGAGGTGGCGGTGGAGCTGCCGGCCGCGCCGGGGATCCACAACGCTCGAAACGGGGCCGCAGCCATCGCGCTCGCGCATCAGCTGGGTGTCCCGCTCGCGGCTGCTGCTGCTGGACTCAGCGAGTTCCGCGGGGTTGCCCGCCGATTCGAGGTTCGCGGCGAGGCTGCCGGCGTCGTCCTCGTCGACAGCTACGACCACCTCCCGACGGAGGTGGCCGCTGCCTTGGCGGCCGCTCGCTCGGGCGAGTGGCGCCGGGTCGTGTGCTGCTTCCAACCGCATCGGTACAGCCGCACCGAAGCCCTCTGGGCCGCCTTCGCCGATGCCTTCGTGGATGCCGACGTCCTGGTCATCACGGACATCTACCCGGCGGGCGAAGCCGCTCGCGCCGGTGTGACCGGCAAGCTCATCGTCGATGCCGTCCTCGACGCCCACCCCTGGGCCCGGGTGGCGTGGCTGCCAACCCTCGACGACCTCGCCGCCTACCTCACCCGCCAGCTCCGAGCCGGCGATCTGTGCATCACGCTCGGGGCCGGCGATCTCACGACGGTCCCGGGACGGGTCCTGGCCAGCCTCGAGCGCGGTCCGGCATGAGCTCGGTCGAGGTGATCGAGGCGACGGTGCGCCGCTTGGGCGAGCGAGCGCAGCGCGCCGTCCCGTTGGGGCCACGCACCACCTACCGGGTGGGCGGACCGGCTGCCGTGCTCGTGGAGGTCGCGGGCGACGCCGACCTCGATGCAGTGGGATCCGCCGTGGCCGCCACCGGGATCGACGTGCTGGTGGTGGGGAAGGGCTCCAACCTCCTCGTGTCCGATTCGGGCTTCCCCGGCCTGGCGCTCGTGCTCGGCGATCACTTCACCCAGGTCGACATCGACGGCCGGCACGTGCACGCGGGGGCGGCCGCCGCGCTCCCTGTCGTGGCCCGGCGCACCGTGGCAGCCTCGCTCACCGGGTTCGAGTGGGCGGTCGGCGTCCCTGGGTCGATCGGGGGCGCGGTGCGGATGAACGCCGGTGGCCACGGCTCGGACATGGCGGCGTCGTTGGTCGGGGTCCGCGTCGTCGACCTGCGTACCGGAGAGGATGGAGTGGTGCCCGCATCCGCGCTCGAGCTCGGCTATCGGCGATCGAACCTCGCCCCGCACCACCTCGTCGTGTCGGCTGACCTCGCGCTGGACCCAGGCGATGGTGAGCGGGGCGCTCAGCTGCTCTCGGAGATCGTGGGCTGGCGGCGCGCCAACCAGCCGGGTGGCCCGAACGCGGGCTCCGTGTTCACGAACCCCGAGGGCGACGCGGCGGGTCGATTGATCGACCTCGCGGGCCTCAAGGGCCTGCGGGTGGGGACGGCGTCCGTGTCGACCAAGCACGCCAACTTCATCCAGGCCGATGACGGCGGCCGAGCCGACGACGTGCACGCCCTGATGCTCGAGGTCATCGAGCGGGTGCGGACCGCCACCGGCGTCGTGCTGCACCCCGAGACGCGCCTGGTCGGCTTCGGCCAGAACCCTCCATCAGAGGTTGAGGGTTGATGGTCGGGCCGCCCACGTCCACCCTCGAGCCCCCCGCGCCGGGCCCCGTGATCGACCCCAGGATCCGGGCCCGGAGGATCGAGGTTCGCCGCACCGAGGGCCGCCGCAAGCTCCAGCGCCTCGTCGATGTCGGACTGGTGCTCCTGGTGGCGACGGCCTTCGCCGGGGCGCTGTTCACGCCGCTGCTGGACGTGGATGCGGTGCGGGTCCTCGGCGCCGACCACACGGGCGCGGAGGCGGTCCAGGCACGCACTGGGGTGCGGGTCGGCGACCGGCTGATCTCGGTGGACGTGCGGGCGGTGGGCGAGCGCGTGGCCGGGCTCCCGTGGGTGGGCGAGGTGGCGGTGCGCCGCAGCGTGGACGGCACCGTCACCGTGCGGGTCACCGAGCGCAACCCCGTCGCCGCGGTGGGCGCCGGCCCGAGCGCCGTGCTGGTGGATCGGGACGGGAGGGTGCTCGGACCTGCGGCCGGTGCGCCGGGCGCCGCCGGGCTTCCGACGCTGATCGGTGTGGGTCCTGTGCCGGCCGTCGGCGCGTTCCTCGATGCCGACGAGCGCTCGATGCTGGAGCTGGCGGCACGGCTCAAGCAGGCCGTGCCCGGCGCTGTGGCGGCGCTCGTCGCCGAGGGGCTGACGGCGTCGCTCGTCCAGGGCGGTGCGGTGCGCTTCGGGGACATCGCTCAGCTCGACGCGAAGCTCCGATCCCTCCGAACGGTGCTCGATCAGGTCGACCTCCGCTGCCTGGCCGTGGTGGACCTGCGTCTCCCCGGAAGTCCGGTATTGACCAGGGAGGAACGGTGCTCGTAGCCTCTCGACC
>JBQTKH010000152.1:0-50208 GCA_052386335.1 Microthrixaceae bacterium | reverse complement strand
CCGGCACCGCCCCCGACTCCCTCTGGCTCAGCAACGGCAACGGCGCCTTCACCGCCCGACCCCAGACCATCACCGGCACGTACACCCCCAATCCCGGTGACTTCAACGGTGACGGCGCCGCCGACATCTTCTGGTACGCACCCGGCACCGCCCCCGACTCCCTATGGCTCAGCAACGGCGACGGCGACGGCACCTTCACCGCCCGACCCCAGACCATCACCGGCGCCTACATCCCCATCCGCGGCGACGTCAACGGTGACGGCGCCGCCGACATCTTCTGGTCCGCACCCGGCACCGCCCCCGACTCCCTCTGGACCGGCGTCCCAGGCTGAAGCGAGCCGGGCCGTCAGCCGCAGCGGACGCCGGGGGGCGGCTCGCCGGTCGAGTAGCCGGCGGGCTTCATCGTCGTGGTGGTCGTGGGCGGAGCTGTGGTGGTCGACGCTCCGGGGACCGTCGGAACCGTGGAGGTGGAGGTGGTGCTGCGGAGATCGTCGGGCGATCCCTCGGGCGCAGGCTGGTCGTGGATCGTGGTGAGATCGATGCCGGTGGTCACGACGACCCGACCCGCCGAGACCTTCGGGTCGTAGACGAGCGGAGCCCCGCCAGTGATGTGCCGAGCCACTCGCCGCGCGGCGGCCTCGCCGCCTTCGCCGAAGGACACCGTGGTGGTGCCCACCGGGCCTCCGGAACGGGAGCCGACCTCGGTGATCACGAAGCCGATCGCCTTCAACGCAGCGGCGACATCCGCCGCCTGCCCGGTGACGCCGCTGCCGTTGCGCACCGCGACGTCGATCGAGGCAGGACTGATCGTGCCGGGTGGGAGCCCCCGGAAGATGTTCAGGATCGGCTCTGCCTGCCGAAGGAGCGGACGCTGCACGGCGGCTCCACCGCGGGTGGTGAAGCCCTCGGAGGGGATGCTGTACCCGAGCAGCTCCTGCGAGTTGAACTGCGCGAACTGGCGGCCCAGGTCGACGATGTCACCGGCGCTCAGGTGTCGGTCGAGCCGCACGTTGTCGACGCCCGCCGACACGAGCTGGTTGAGCGTGGCCGGGTTCGTCAGGCCCTTGCCGACGGCCTTGGAGATGGAGCGGCGGATGAACACCTGCTGGCGCGTGATCCGCCCGAGATCCGCCGTGGGGTCGCTGTACCACTTGCCGTCGGTGCCCTTGTACTCCAGGTATCGCGAACGGACGAACTTCCGGGCTTGCTCACCGTCGAGCACCTGGCACTCGGCCGTCGGCACGCTCAGGCCGGTGTGGCGGTCTCGCACGGGGGCGTCGAACCACATCGGGATCCCGCCGACGGCGTTGACGAGCTTCTCGAAGCCGACGAAGTCGATCTCCACGTAGTGGTGGATCGGCAGATCGAAGGTGCCCTCGATCGTGTCGATGAGCGTCTGCTCGCCGTGCCCATGGGCGCTGTTGATGCGGGCGGACTTGCCCGTCCCCGCGATCGGCACCCACAGGTCACGAGGGAACGAGAGGATCTGCGCCTGCTTGGTCTGCGGATCGACCCGGAGGAGCATGATCGTGTCAGTGCAGTTGCAGCCCGTCTCGCCGTCATCGGCGAAGCCCTGGACATCAGGATCGAGCCCCTTGCGGCTGTCGCTGCCGACGATGAGGTAGTTGGCCGGCTCCCCAGCGGCGGCGCCCGCGATGTCGATGCCATCGACACGGTCGATCTGCGCGAACCGCACACCGAAGTAGCCGATCGCCAACGCGGAGGCCGAGCAGGCCACGACCGTCAACGAACCGGCGGCCAAGACCAGCCGCTGCGGCCAGGTGCGGCCGCGGGCTCGGGGGGTGCGGCTCGGCAACATGAGCCCAGGACGTTAGTGGTGGCCGCGATCGGCGAACAGTCGCGGCTCGGGCCCGGTCAGGACTTGGGCGACGCCTTGGGCTCCTTCGGAAGGCCCAGCACCTTCTCACCCACGATGTTCCGCTGGATCTGCGAGGTCCCGCCCCAGATCGTCTCCGAGCGGCTGAAGAAGAAGGCCGAGAGCATCGGGCTGACCGCGTAGCCGGTCCTCGCGGCAGTGCGCATCGTCGCTGGCCAAGTGCCTGCACCGGGCCCGCAGTCAGCCAGCATGGCCCGGGCGCCGTAGATGTCCAGGGCCAGCTCCATCGCGTCCTTGTGCATCTCGCTCCACCACAGCTTGTTCGTGGCGCCGAGGGCGGCCACCGACGGATCCTTGCGGCCGGTCACCGCGACGGTGAGCGAGCGGAGGCCGTTGATCCGGGTGATCTGCACCTTCGAGGCGTAGCGCGCCAGGCGCTGCCGGATGACGGGATCAGCGATCGCTCCCGTCTCCCGGGCCGCGTCCAGCATCAGGCGGAGCTCCTCCTCGAAGCGCCGATAGCCGGTCGTGGCCGACTGCCCCCGCTCGAAGCCGAGCGTGGTGTTGGCGACGGCCCAGCCGTCGTTGAGCCCTCCGACGACGTTGGCCTCCGGACAACGTGCGTCCGCGAAGAACACCTCGTTGAACTCTGCCGTGCCGTCGGGCTGTGTGATCGGGCGCACCTCGATGCCGGGTTGGTCCATCGGGACGAGCAGATAGGAGATGCCTGCTTGCTTCACGACATCCGGGTCGGTGCGCGCCAGCAAGAAGCACATGTCGGCGAACTGGGCCTGCGTGGTCCAGACCTTCTGGCCGTTGATCACCCACTCGTCGCCGTCGAGCACGGCGGTGGTCTTGAGCGATGCGAGGTCCGAGCCGGAGTCGGGTTCGCTGAACCCCTGGCACCAGCGCATCTCACCGCGCATGATCTTGGGCAGGTACTCCTTCTTCTGCTCCTCGGTGCCCCACTGCAAGATGGTGGGGCCCACGAGCGTGTCGCCGAAGAAGTCGGCCCGCAGCGGGGCCTTGGCGCGGGCGAACTCCTCGGCGAGAACGACGCCTTGCATGAGCGAGAGCCCCTTGCCGCCGTACTCCTTCGGCCAGGTCGCGCAGATCCACCCGCCCTCGTAGAGCTTGGCGGGCCATCTGCTGTTGAACTCGGCGCGCTCCTCTTGGCTCATCTCGAAGCCGTCGTCGAACCACCCCGTCGGAAGGTTCTCCTCGAGCCACCCGCGGATCTCCACGCGGAAGGATTCGGCTTCGGACGGGTACGTGAGGTCCATGTGGAGATGTTGTCCCACGGATCGGAGCGGTGTCACCTCAACGAGACCCGCTGCGTAGAGTCGAGCCCATGACGGTGACCGAGGCCAGCGATGGCGGCCCCTACGCGCTGACGGCGGGCAACAAGGACCGCTGGCAGTTCCAGTGGAAGGAGCTCTTCGACGAAGTCATCACCTCAGGGCTGTGCACGGGCTGCGCCGGCTGCGTGATCGCCTGCCCCCACGACGTCATCGGCTACGAGCACGCCCCGGGGGCGTACACGCCCTTCCACCTCGAGGAGGAGCTCGGCCTCGACGACTGCATCCACGGCCAGAAGGGGTGCACGTCGTGCACCCGCGCCTGTCCGCGGTTCCGCGCGTGGGAACCCTCCGCAGATGAGCACCTCTTCGCGCGCGTGCGTCGGCCCGAGGAGGCGGCGGGCATCTACCAGGACGTGCTCCTCACCCGCGCCAGCGACGACATGGTCCACCGGATGGGCCAGGACGGTGGCCTGGTGTCGGCGCTGCTCATCTGGGCGCTCGACAAGGGCTACATCGACGCCGCGCTCACCTCGTATGTCGAGGGCACCGGCGAGGATGGGTGGAAGGCCCGGCCCGGTGTGGCCGCCACCAAGGACGAGGTGCTGTCCGCAGCAGGGTCGCGCTACACCTACTCCGCCAACACCCTCGCGCTCGACGAAGCCCTGGAGCGGGGCTTTTCGAAGCTGGCCCTCGTGGGGATGAGCTGCCAGTCGTCGGTTCCTCCGGTGATGTGGAGCCGCAAGGTCGGCAAGATCGGCAAGCCGATCGTGTTCAACATCGGTCTGCTCTGCTCGAAGACCTTCGACGACTCGATCTTCGAGGAGCTGTTCTGGACGAAGTACGGCCTGGCCAAGGCCGAGATGACCAAGATGAACATCAAGGGCGTCTTCCAGATCTGGATGCGCGACGGCGGCTACCACGAGATCAACCTCAAGGAGTGCCACGCGTGGACCCGCGAGGGCTGCACCCACTGCCCCGACTTCGCCGCGGAGCACGCCGACATCTCTACCGGCGGCATCGGCAAGGACAACGACTGGACCCTCACGATCGTGCGCACCGACCTCGGACGGGAGATCATCAGCCGCATGATCAGCGACGGCTCGATCATCGCTCGGCCCGGCGACGACGACCCAGGGGCCATCGCCCTCATGAACAAGCTGTCCCAGAAGAGCCGTGATCGCTGGCCTGCAACGGCGGTGGACTTCCCCCGGAACCCGGCCAAGGGCTCCTAGGGCACCGCTCGGTCAGCTGACCCTGGCCTCAGCCCGTCGAAGGGCGTCCCACAGCCCGACGACGGTGCAGTTCGGGAGCTGCGTGACCGCATAGGGCGCCATGGCGCTGTCGATCCACGGCACATAGGTCAACCGAGTCGGGCCGACGACCGGAACACCGATGACCTCATAGCTGGCGAGCGCTCGAAGGCGGCGGGTCTTCATGAGGAAAGGCTCGCATCGGAGTGTCAACCTGTGAATGGCTCGTTCGGGCCATTTGTGCATAGTCACCGGCGTCGAGCGCCGGGTACGGCGGGCTGGTGCACTAGACCTCCCGGGATGGACGTCGGCCCCCTGCGCGACCTGCTCACGGTCCTCCTCGGGGCGGCCACGGGGGTGCTGAGCGGTCTCTTCGGCGTGGGCGGAGGCGTGATCTCCCAGCCCGGGATGCGCCTCCTCGGCCTGGCGCCGCTGGTCACCATCGGCACGGCCCTTCCCGTCATCATCCCCGGCGCCGCGAGCGGTGCCGCGCGCTACGTCCGCGAGCACCTCGTGCGCTGGCCGGCGGTGATCGCCACCGTGCCCACCGGGTTGGTCGGTGCGGTGATCGGCAGCGTGCTGGCCCGGCACGTTCCGGGCAACGGGCACCTCCTGCAGCTGATCACCGCCGGCCTGCTCGGCCTGTCCGCCTACCGGATGGGCAAGCTCCCTCCGGCGCTCCCCCCCGACGAGCCCCTCGCAGAGACCGACGCGCCCGAGGCTCCCGCCACCGAGCCGCGCTCTGCCGAAGCCGCAGGGCCCACCGATCGATCGCCCGTCGGCCGCTTCGCAGCGATCGGGGCTGTCTCGGGACTGCTCTCGGGACTGCTCGGCATCGGTGGGGGCGTGATCATGGTCCCGGCGTTCGTGCAGCTCGCTCGCATGGAGGTGAAGGCTGCGATCGCGACGTCGCTCATCTGTGTCGGCGCCTTCGCCGTCCCCGGAACGATCACCCACGCCCTGCAAGACCACGTCGACTGGCGGGTGGCCGTGGCGCTCATCGTCGGTGTCGTTCCCGGTGCCCGCCTCGGCGCTGCCCTGACGATCAAGGCGACCGACCACCGGTTGCGCGTCGTCGTCGCGTCGTTCCTCGGGTGCACCTCGGCGCTTTACGCAACCGGGGAGCTGACCGCGCTGCTCAGGTAGCGGGCTCGCCCGCGAGGTGCTTGCGAGCACGCGTCAGCACTGCATCGAACATGTCCTCGGTGAGGGTGCCGGTGAAGGTGTTCTGCTGGCTCACGTGATAGCTCGCCAGCAGCCAGCGCCCGTCGGGCAGCGCGGTCTCGCTGCCGTGGGCGAAGCCAGGGCGCGGGCGCAGCCCGAGGTGCGTGCACAGCGCCTGATGAGCGAAGGCACCCAGCGCGAGGAACACCTGGACGTCGAGGAGGCCGAGCTCCCGTTCGAGCCAGGGTCGACAGGTGTCGCGCTCACGAACGGTCGGCTTGTTCCCGGGTGGGGCACACCGCACCGGCGCCGTGATCCACGCGCCCGTCAGGCGCTGACCATCGTCCCGACTGACGCTCTCGGGTTGGCTGGCGAAGCCCGCGCGGTACAAGGCCGCGTAGAGGAAGTCGCCACTGCGGTCGCCGGTGAACATGCGCCCGGTGCGGTTCGCGCCGTGGGCGGCCGGGGCCAGGCCCACGATGACCAGCCGGGCGGCGGGGTCGCCGAAGCCAGGGACCGGTCGACCCCAATAGGGCTCGTCGTGGAAGGCAGCGCGGCGCTCGTGCGCCACGTGTTCGCGCCAGGCCACCAGCCGAGGACATGCGTCGCACCCGACCACTTCCTCCTCGAGCACACGGAGCGCGGCTGGGTCGGCCTCCACGGGCGGTGACGCTACCGACTCCCGGACCCATCGATCCTCCCGGACCACCTCACAGTGGTTCGCCGGTAGGTTTGCTCCGACGATGGCCCGTGTCCCCACCCCCCCGCCGCCCACGCTCGTGCTGCTCGTGCGTCACGGGCAGACCCCCACGACCGGCAAGGTGCTCCCCGGGCGAGCGGCCGGCCTCCACCTCGCTCCTGCAGGCAGGGCGCAGGCCGGGGCGGTGGCGGGTCGCATCCTGGCCCTCCAAACCGAGGCGCGGCGGATCGCGGCTGTCTACGCATCCCCGCTCGAGCGGACCCTCGAGACCGCCGCGCCGATCGCAAAGGCGCTCGGTGTCCGCGTGCGCCGCTCCATGGGGTTGCTCGAGTGCGAGTTCGGCGACTGGACCGGTGCCGAGCTGCGGAAGCTGGCCAAGCTCCCCGAGTGGCGAACCGTGCAGCGCAACCCGAGCGGCTTCCGCTTCCCGGGTGGTGAGTCCTTCCCCGAGATGCAGGCGCGCATCGGCACCGCGATCGAAGCGATCCGCGCACGGCACCCCGGCGAGACCGTCGTCGCGGTGTCGCATGCCGACCCCATCAAGGCAGCGGTGGCCCAGGCGATGGGCACGCACCTCGACCTCTTCCAGCGCATCGTCATCTCGCCATGCTCGGTGTCCGCGATCCTCTACGGCGTGGACGGTCCCATCGTCCTGGCGGTCAACTCGACCGGCGACCTGAGCGCCCTCGCCCCCTCATGAGCACCTCCTTCGACCTGCCGAGCCCAGACGTGTTCACCGCCGGCGCGATCGGTGACCCTGGTCGGCGGGTGTTCTACATCCAGGTTCGTGAGGACGAGCTCACCGTCTCGATGCGGTGCGAGAAGCAGCAGGTCGCCGCGCTCGCCGAGTACCTCGATGGGCTCCTCGACGACCTCGACCCGACCCCGTTCAGCGTCGCGGTAGCCGACCTCACGCTCGCCGAGCCCGTCCAGCCCATCTGGACCGTCGGCTCCATCGGCGTCGCCTACGACGAGCCCCGTGACCGTGTCGTCGTGGTGCTCGAGGAGATCACCGAGGTGGACGACGACCTCGATGCGCCCACGGAGGACGGGGCGTCGGTGCGGGTCCGGCTCAGCCGAGGCCAGGTGTCCGCCTTCATCGCGCACAGCCGCGACCTCGTCGCCTCCGGCCGGCCGCCCTGTCGCTTCTGTGGGCTCCCGGTCGACCCTGACGGACATCCCTGCCCCCGGATGAACTAGTGGTCTGTCCACCGGCCGACGACAGGGCCCGGGCGATCGTGCTCGAGCAGGGGGAGCTCGAGGTCGTGGGCCGCATGCCCTGGAGCTCCAACGCCACCTTCCTGGCCGACGCCCGCTGTGGAGACGACACCGTGCGCGTCATCTACAAGCCGCGCCGGGGCGAGCGCCCCCTGTGGGACTTCCCCTCAGGTCTCGACCATCGCGAGGTCGCCGCTTACGAGCTTTCCGAAGCCCTCGGCTGGGGACTCGTGCCGCGCACGATCCTGCGCGACGGCCCCCTTGGGCCCGGTTCGGTCCAGGAGTTCGTCGAGGCCGATGTCGAGCAGCACTACTTCACGCTCTACGAGGATGCCTCGACCCACGACACCCTGCGAGCCATGTGCGCGTTCGATCTCATCGGCAACAACACCGACCGCAAGAGCGGACACGTGCTCCGTGGCATCGACGGCCGCATCATCGGCATCGATCACGGCCTGATGTTCCACCACGAGTTCAAGCTCCGCACCGTGATCTGGGAGTTCGGTGGCGAACCGATCCCGGCGAACCTCCTGCGCGACGCAGCGGCGCTCGCCGAGGCGGACCTCCCCGATCCGTTCGCGTCGCTCCTCGACGTGTTCGAGCGCGACGCCCTGCGCACCCGGGCCCGGGCACTCGTCCACGCCGGATGCTTCCCTGTCGACGAGACCGGTCGGCGCTACCCCTGGCCCCTCGTGTAGCGACCGCGACTACTGGTCGTCGCCCGCCACGCGACGATCACGGACGAAGGGCAGGACGGTGCGATCACCGACCAGCCGTCGAACGTGCTGGCGCTCCAGCCACGCCGTGAACTGCTCCGCCGGGATGGGTCGGCTGAGGAGGTACCCCTGGGCCTCGTCACACCCGAACTCCTTGAGCATGTCCCAGGCATCGGTGCTCTCGACGCCTTCGGCGACGGTGTTCAGGCCGAGGCTGCGACCGAGATCGATCAGCGCCCGCACGATCACCGCGTCGTGATCGGTCGTCGTCATCGTAGACACGAAGGACTTGTCGACCTTGAGCTCGGTGACCGGCAGCTGGCGGAGGTGGGAGAGCGAGGAGTAGCCAGTGCCGAAGTCGTCCACGGACAGCCCCACCCCGAGGTCCTGCAGACCCTCGAGCACCGCCATCGAACGACGGGACCCACCCATCACGGTCGACTCCGTGAGCTCGAGGGTGAGCGACGAGGCAGGCACCCCCGCCGTGCTGATCGCATCGCGGATGTCCTCGACGAGGTGGCTGTCGAACAGGTTCCTGGCCGAGAGGTTGACGGAGATCGTCAGATCCATGCCGGCGTCGCGCCACGATCGGCACTGGGCGAGGGCGTCGCGCACGACATAGAGCGTCAGGGCCTTGATCACGCCCGTGTGCTCGGCGGCGGGGATGAACTGATCCGGACTCAGGAAGCCGAGTCTTGGGTGGGTCCACCGCACGAGGGCCTCGCCGCCGATGACGAGCCCGTCGGCGAGCTGCACCTTCGGCTGCACGTAGACCTCGACCTCGTCGCGCTCGAGCGCCTCTCGGAGGTCAGCGGCCAGGGCCAACCGCCGCGGCGCGTAGGGGTCGGTCTCGGCGACATACACCTCGATGCCCGATCCGGCGACGCGGGCACTGTAGGTCGCCGCGTCTGCCCGCTGGAGCAGCAGGTCCGGGGTCGCCGCGTGATCGGGGTACACGGCGATGCCCAAGCTCGCGCCGAGCACGAGGGACACCGCGTCGGCGGTGAAGGGGCTCTCGAACTCCGCGTGGATCGACTCCGCGAGCGCCATGACCGGTTCGAGGTCGGTCACGCCCGTGACGAGGATTGCAAACTGATCGCCGGTGAGCCTCGTGAGGGTGGCATTCTCCGGCAACCGACCCTCGACGCGCCGACGCACGTCGATGAGCAGGCGGTCTCCCGTGGCCGTGCCGAGCGTGTCGTTGACCTCCTTGAAGGTGTCGAGGTCGACGAACACGAGCGCGCAGCGCTCTTCGCTGAGCTTCGAGCGCCGTATCGCCGTGTCGAGCAGGTCGAGCAACGACGACCGGTTGGGCAGACCGGTCACCGGATCGTGCAGCGCCAGGTAGGCCTGCTCCTGGGCCTCGAACTGGAGGTGGGCCACCAGTCGACCGTTCTCGAGGGCGACGTTGGCGTGGTTGGCCAGCGTTTCGAACACCCGTAGGTCGTCCTCAACGAACTCGCTGACCTCAGTGAGTCGGTTCGCCACCATCATCGCGCCAGTGGTCACGCCGTCGGCAACGAGCGGGACGACCGCGGCATCTCTCACTCCAATCTCAGCCAACCACCCCGGCAGGGGCTGACCGGCCTCGAACAACCGAGCCACGCCGTCGGGCAACAGGATGCCGAGGTCGGCCGCGAGCTCGATGGGCGAGATGTTCGACCGGATGACTTGATCCCCTGTCACCAAGACGCGGGTAGCAGGCGCGCCTTCGCGAATCGGGGGCAGCATCAGTGACCCTTGTTCGCCTCGAAGGATCGAACGGGCGCCTGCGACCACGGAGTACTCAAGATCCTGCAAGTCCGAGGACCTGCCCAGCTCACGAGTGAACCCGTGCAGTGTCTCGAGATTGCGGTGACGTTCAGTCAGCGAAGTCCAAGACCGGTAGAGCACAAAGAGGGCGGCAGGGACGGTGAGGCTCAACAGGCCCGTGTACGACCGCTCCCACACCGAGCTCACAAACGCGAGTCCAGCCGCAGCATTCGCGAGACAGACGATCGTCCCGAATACCGCAACCTGCTTCACCATGCTTCGTCCCGGCCACCCGGAGAAGATCGTGATGCCTGCTGTGACCGCCATCGTGCACATCAGATGAGCGATGAGCAGGGCACCGAGCAGCGCCGGCCACCCACTGACGCCCACCGGATCGTCGCCAACGATCAGGTACCGATAGACGCTTGAGGCGACTGTCGCTTCAGCAGCGAACATTGCGAGGTTGAAGAGCAGCTTGTGGCTGGATTGGCGCCTCACGAGGCCAAGGATCACAACCCCTGCCGCAATGCGGGCGATGACGAGGTCATTCGGCGTCGACAGAAGGAGCCCGGCCACGTACGGGAGCTCTGAGAACGTTATGGCGTGGGCCTCACCCCGAGATTCGACATGGACGGCTCCGACCTCCGTTGCGGCGAACGCGGCGGCGATCACAAACCAAGGAACGTGGAACGGAGCCCCAGACAGATATCCACTGCCACCGTCGCCACCAAGTAGGCGAATGCCGACAGCCAGAGCGATGAGGAGGAGGCCGAACGCCGCCAGCCGGGCACCGGCGGGATCGTGCTCGTCGCTCCGGGCCTTCCTCACCACTTCAGATCGACCTCCGGTCATCGGGCCTTGAGGGCAAATCGTGCATTGGCACGTAGGTCACGCCTCGCCGAGGCAGTTGGTCGGGGCGCGAAGCGGCCCTGGCCTCGGGCCAGGGCCGACTATCAATGCGACGCGAGGTGGGTCAGCGCAGGTGACCCGTACGCAGGTGACCCGTACGCAGGTGACCCGTACGGCCACCCCACTCGACTCCACGCCCGCCCCACTCAACGCCGTTGGTCTTCATTGTCTGTTCCCTCCAAGGAAAGCTCGATCTGGTGCGATGTTTGCAGGTTCTGCAGCTCCGCTGGGTGACCGCTCTGAGTGGCACTGTTTTGGCGCCATTTGCTTCGATCACCGCTGCACTGCGGGTGACCATACGGTCATGCCGAAACTCGCACAAGAGGGCATTTTCCCTGGTCAGAGGGTGTGACGAGGGGTGTTTGTACGACCACCCTACGTGGTGAATTCCCCTCAAAGGCGGTCCGTGGGAGCGCGACCACACACCGTGAGATTTACGCGAAAACCACGCAGAGTGATTGACGCTGCGCGCTCCTGGAACCGCGCTAGGTGGTCACTGGGCCGAGAACGCGCTCGAGGTACGGGTTCGTGAACCGTCCCTCGGGGTCCAACCGGCCGCGAACGAGCTGAAAACTTTTCCAGTCTGGGTACCGCGGCGCCAATGAGGCCGCGTCCTGAAAGTGCATTTTGCCCCAATGGGGGCGACCGCCATACGCGTTCATGATCTGCTCCACGCCCTGGAAGTACGCGTCGTAGGGCGTCCCCCGGTAGACGTGCACCGCGATGTAGCCGGTGGCGCGGCCAGAGGCCGTCGACAATGGGATGTCGTCCGGGGCCACCACCCGCACCTCGACCGGGAAGCTCAGCTGGATCCCGAGCTGGTCGACGAGGCGGCGAACCCGATTGAGCGCCTCGGGGATCGCGTCCCGGGGGATGGCGTACTCCATCTCGTAGAAGTGGACGAGGCGGGGGCTCGTGAACACCTTATCACTGCGATCCGTGTACTCGACCCGTCCGGTCGAGGGCAGCACCTTCGCCATCCGCGGGATCCAGTCCGGCCTGCGCCGCCCGATCCGGCACATGGCGCCGAAGGCGACGTTCGGGAGGATCACGTCGTCGAGGAGCTGCTTAACCTTGGGCCGCGGCGAGGCCGGCTCGTCGGTGCGCGCGTTTCGCTTCGTGAGCGCCCACGCGGTGTGCGGAACCCAGAAGAACTCGACGTGGTCGGCACTCGACATGAAGCCGTCGAAGTCGGCGAGCACCTCATCGACCCGAATCGGCTCCTCGATGGCGTGCAGGCGGAACGCCTTCACGGCTTGCAGGGTCACGGTGGAGACGATCCCGAGCGCGCCAACTCCCACCCGGGCGGCGGCAAGCACGTCGGGGTTCTCCGCCGCCGAGCACTCCACGATGGAACCGTCGCCAGCGATGAGGCGCATCCCCACGATCCGGCTGGAGATGTTGCCGAAGTGCCAGCCCGTGCCATGGGTGGCGGTTGCGGTGGCCCCGGCGATCGACTGGTAGCCGATGTCGCCCATGTTCTCGAGGGCGAGACCGCGCGCGTCGAGCTCGTCGGACAGTGCGCTGAGCTGGATGCCGGCTTCCACGGTGACGGTGCTCGCGTCGGCATCGTGCCGAAGGACCCGGCCGTAGCCGCTCAGGTCGACCATCACGCCGTCGGTGCACGCGATCGGTGTGAACGAGTGGCCGGCACCGACGCACTTCACCCGGTGGCCGGCGTTGGCGGCATCGATCACGATGCGGACGAGCTCGGCCTCAGTGGTGGGCTTGCGGATCGACACGGGAGCGCAGACCTGGTTCCCAGCCCAGTTCGACCACGACGTCCGGCCCTTCATGCTCATCGAGGTCAACCTAGTGGCGAGCCAGTCCCCGCCCCCGGACCCGTGGAGCAACGACGAGAGCGCCGCCGGCGGGGGGTGCGAGGGGCACAGGCGCTCGCGCGATCGCCGGGGGTGCTGGGCGGAGCAGCATCGAGCGCGCCGAAGGCGCCCCGAATGGGTGAGTTCGCTGACGAAGCTCTGCTTCGTCAGCGAGCCTGGAGAGCTTCGATGAGCTTCGGCAGCACCTTGTGCACGTCGCCCACGATCCCGAGGTCGGCCACCGAGAAGATCGGCGCCTCGGCGTCCTTGTTGATGGCGATGATGTTCTTGGAGCCCTTCATGCCGACGAGGTGCTGCGTGGCACCGGAGATGCCGGCGGCGATGTACACGGTGGGCTTCACGACCTTGCCGGTCTGGCCGACCTGGTAGCTGTAGGGCACCCAGCCGGCGTCGACGATGGCTCGGGACGCACCGGGGGCCGCCTTGAGCAGCTTGGCGAGCGTCTCGATCATCTCGTAGTTCTTGGCCTCGCCGAGGCCGCGGCCGCCAGATACCACGACGTTCGCCTCGTCGAGCTTGGGGCCGGTGGCCTCCTCGACGTGGTGGTTGGTCACCTTGGCCACCCCGGCGTCGGTGACTTCGAGCGACGTCACCGCAGCGGCGCCGCCGCCGGACTCCGCTGCCTCGAAGGACTTCGGGCGGAAGAGCGCGATGTGCGGGCCAGCGGCCGTGAACTTGGTCTTCACGAGCTTCGTGCCGCCGAACACCGGCTCGGTGACGACGACCGAGTCGCCATCGACCTCGAGGTCGATGTTGTTGGTGATGACCGGCCGGTCGAGCGCGACCGACAGGCGGGCCGCGATGTCGCGCCCGTCGTAGGTGGTGCCGAGCATGAGCAGGTCGGGACCGTTGCCGTCGCCGACCGCCTTGGCGATCGCCGAGGCGACGGGGACGCCGGGCAGCGAGCCGCCGAGGTCACCGGTGCTGTGGACGGTGGTGGCGCCGTGAGCACCGAGCGATGCCGCCACGGCATCCGCGTCGGCACCCGCGTAGACGGCCTCGACGGTGCCCCCAAGGCTGCTGGCCTTGGTGAGCAGCTCGAGGGTGAGCGGGTTGACCTTGCCGTCGACGGCCTCGGCGTACACCCAGATGCGGTTCAGAGCCATGTGCGTTCTCCTCGTTCGATCCGGGGCTCAGATGACCTTGAGGCCATCGAGGAAGGCGACGATCTTGCCGAAGGCCTCGCCGTCGTCCTCGATGATCTCGCCGGCTTCGCGGGCGGGGGCATCGTCGACTGCCACGATCTCCTGGCCGGCGCCAGCCGCGCCCACCTGGGACGCATCGAGGCCGAGGTCGGCGATCGTCTTCTGGTCGACCGGCTTGGACTTCGCCGCCATGATCCCCTTGAAGGACGGGTAGCGGGGCTCCACGACACCGGCGGTGACCGACACGAGCGCCGGCAGCGGGCAGTGCACCTCGTCGTACCCGGCCTCGGTCTGACGCTTGACGCTCACCGTCTCGCCCTCGAGGTGGATCTCCTTGGCGAAGGTGATCGACGGGAGCCCGAGGATGGCGGCGATCTGCTCGGGGACCGTGCCCGTGTAGCCGTCGCTCGATTCGGTGGCAGCGAGCACCAGGTCGGGTTCGGCGGTCTTGATGGCGGCCGCCAGCACCTTGGCGGTGTCGAGGGCGCCGGCGCCCGACAGAGCGTCGTCGGAGATCAGGATCGCCTTGGCGGCGCCCATCGCGAGTGCCGTGCGCAGACCGCTG
Source organism: Microthrixaceae bacterium (assembly GCA_052386335.1). Lineage (GTDB taxonomy): Bacteria > Actinomycetota > Acidimicrobiia > Acidimicrobiales > VFJN01 > VFJN01. Next base: position 35,810 of record JBQTKH010000152.1, on the reverse strand, counting down.
GTCTCGCCGTTGGGAGCCATGGACACGAGGGTGACCTCGCCACCCCCGGCCTTGTCGACGAGCTGCAGCGCCATCTCGACGCCATAGCTGTCGGACTCGTCGAGGATGAGCTTCCCGCTGCGGTCCAGCGTGTGGTCACCCTCGAGCTTGCCGGGTTCGGTGGGATCTGGGATCTGCTTCACACAGACGACGACGTGCATGCCGGGCATCGTCGCAGGCGCGCGCCCCCGCTTTCCAACCCGAGGCGGGCTCGATCGGGCGCTCGGGTAGGTTCGGGCTCGCCATGAAGCTGCTGCTGCTCGTCAACTCGTCGGCGTCGTCGGTGACAGCACGCAGCAGGGTGGTGATCCAGAAGGCCCTGTCTGCGGATCACGAGGTGACCCTCGCCGAGACGAGCCGCCGAGGCCACGCCACCCGTCTCGCTCAGGGCGCGGCCACGTCGGGCACAGAGGTGGTCGTGGTGCTCGGCGGGGACGGTACCCTCAACGAGGCCGCCAACGGGCTCGCCGGCAGCGCGTGCGCCCTCGCCCCGCTCCCAGGCGGCTCCACGAACGTGTTCGCTCGCACGATCGGCCTGCCCAACGACCCGATCGAAGCCACCGGCGACCTCCTCGGCGCGCTGGCAGCGCAGACGATCCACCGCGTGGGACTCGGCGTCGTGAACGGCCGCTACTTCCTCTTCCACGTGGGCATGGGCTTCGATGCCGCGGTCGTGGCACAGGTGGAGCGGCGAGCCGGCCTCAAGCGCTACGCCGGCCACCCGCTGTTCGTCTACGCCGGGTTCGACACCTGGATCCGCCACTACGATCGGAGCCGGCCCCGCTTCGCGGTGCACCACGCCGACGGGACCGTCACCGACGACGGGTACCTCGGCATCTGTCTCAACACCAACCCCTACACCTATCTCGGCAACCGCCCGCTCAACCTCGCGCCCGAGGCCACCCTCGACCGCGGACTTGCGATGGTCACGCTGCGCACGCTGGCCTTCGCCCGCACGATGCGGGTCATCGGCTCCGCGCTCGGGACGGGCCGGTACCTGCGCAACAACCGGTGGACCGACTACCGCCACGACGTCACCTCGGTGACCATCGAAGGGTACGGGCCGTTTCCCTACCAGGTCGACGGCGACCACCTCGGCGACACCGAACGCCTCGTCATCACCCACGCCCCGAACGTGCTCGACCTGGTGATGCCGTAGACGTCAGCGGCCGAGTGCCTGGAGGGCGACGTCGGGGACGTTGGTCACCACCGCGCCGACCCCGACCTCAGCGAGCCAGCGGATGCGGTCGGGATCGTCACAGGTCCAGGTGTTCACCGCGAGTCCGGCGGCATGCGCCGCGGTCACGAGCGCATCGGAGACGAAGGCGTGGTGGGGGTGCACCGCTGCGTGGCCATGGCTCGCAGCGCGCTCGATGAGGCGATCGACGTCCTCGACCATCCCGAGCAGCCAGCCGGTGGCGAGATCGGGAGCGAGCGCGTGGACTCGGTCGATGGTGGGGAGGTGGAAGCTCGAGATCAGGTTGCGGCCGTCACCGATCTCGCCGCGCGCGCCGAGCAGCGCCACCACGTCGTCGGCCACCCGCTCGGACGCGTCGAAGTCGAGGTCGTCGGGCCAGTTCTTGATCTCGATGTTCACGATCGACAGGGGGCTGCACACCTGCAGCGCCTGGTCGAGCAGGAGCATGGAGGGCGGCAGGGCGGCCGAGTCGACCTCGACGAGCACCCGGCCATCGGGAAGGGTGTCGTCGTGGCACACCGCCAGCGCGCCGTCGGCCGTTCGACGCACGTCGAGCTCCACGCCATCGGCACCCTGGGCGATCGCGCCGGCGAAGGCTGCTTCCGTGTTCTCCGGATACGCACTCGATGCGCCACGATGACCGATCACGAGCATGGCAAATGTCACCTTCGATCCACAAAAAAGTGCTTGCAGGGGTTAGCGCACCAACGCTACGGTGTCCAACGCAGCCGCACGCGCTCTCTCCTAGGCGATGAACGCAGCGTGGCGGCATGTGAAACTCGTCACGATCCCCGTGACCACCAAACGCCGCGGAGGAACAGCGTGGCCCTCGTCCAAAGCCGCCCCTTGCACCTGACGATCGAACGAGACGACTGGCGCGATGTCGCGTCGTGTCGCGACACCGATCCTGATCTCTTCTTCCCGGTGGGCACCACCGGCCCGGCCATCGAGCAGATCGAGAACGCCAAGGCCGTGTGCAACCAGTGCGACGCACAGACCGCGTGCCTCGAGTACGCCCTCAGCACCAACCAGGACTCTGGCGTGTGGGGCGGCACCTCAGAGGAAGAGCGTCGGCAGCTGCGCAAGCAGTACGTCGCTCGCCAGCGCCGCACCGCCTAGCCCGGCGCCTTCGGGCGCAGCGCATCCCCGACCTCCTGTCCGTCAGGGGGTCGGTTCGCGTCGGGTCCAATCAGTCGGGGCGGGCAACCGGGATGTCGATGCGGACCACGGTTCCGGGGCGCTCGGCGCTCCCATCGGATCGCTCCATCGTGATCGTGCCCATCAGCTCGCTCCGGACCAGGGTGCCCACGATCGACAGGCCCAGGCCCGTGGCCGCGTCCATCGAGAAGTCATCGGGGACGCCCACCCCGTCGTCGACCACGCTCGCCTGCAGGTTGCGGCCGTCGTTGCTCAAGGAGATCGTGACGGAGCCCGGGTCGGTTTGCAGGTCGAGCGCCTCGGGGAAGGCGTGGTCGATCGCGTTCTGCAGCAGCTCGTTGAGCACCACGGCTGCGGGGGTGGCGACATCGGCCGGGAGCACGCCCGCATCCCCCTTCACGTAGAAGCGCACGGGCCGATCCGCGGATGACATCCCGTCCTCGACCATTCGCACCAGCGGTCGGACGATCTCGATGAAGGCGACGTCGTCGCCCCCCTCCCTCGAGAGGATCTCGTGGACGAGCGCGATGGACCGGATCCGCCGCACCGACTCCTCGATGGCCACCTTCGCTTCGGGGGCCGTGAACCGCCGGGCCTGCAAGCGCAGGAGCGAGGAGATCGTCTGCAGGTTGTTCTTCACCCGATGATGGATCTCGCGGATCGTTGCGTCCTTGGACACGAGCAGGCGATCACGACGGCGGAGCTCGGAGATGTCCCGCGTGAGGAGCACCGCACCCGACACGGTCCCGTGGTCGATGAGCGGGATGCAACGGATGAGCACGGTCACCTCGGCGCTTCCCTCCACCTCCTCGGTGACGGGCGCCGCGATGGAGAACGCCGTGCGGACCGCGGAGTCGTCGAGCCCCAGCTCGTCGAAGCGAAGCCCCTCTGCGTTGGCGTGGACCCCGATGCGGTGGAGCGCCGACACGCCGTTGGGCGAGGTGTACTCCACTCGCTGCGCTGCATCGAGGAGGATGACGCCGTCTCCAACACGCGGGGCCTCCTCGGTCTCGAGGTCCTCCGCGTCGAATGGGAAGTCTCCCGCAGCGATCATGCGCGCGAACCGGTTGAAGATGGCGACGTAGGTGCGCTCGAGCTCACCCGGCTGACGTCCGAAGGACGGAGCCGACTCGCGGGTGAGCACACCGATCACCTCACCGCGGCATCGAACCGGGATGCAGAGCACCCGCACCCGCTCCTTCAGCGCCGCGATCGTGGTCTCGCCCTCGATGATCTCACCGAGTCGGAACGCGCGCGTGACGAGCGGTCGCTCCTCCTCCTCAACGGTGGTCCCGATCCAATCGGCTCGATAGACCGTCTGTGAGGTGCTCGGGCGCACCTGACCGAGCACGACGAAGCGATCACCATCCTCGGCGTCGTTCGTCGGCGCGAAGAGGAGGAGGTCGGCGAAGCAGAAGTCGGCGAGGAGCCCCCAGCCCGCGACAAGCCGCTGGACATGACCGAGTGCCGGCCCGTCGATGGTGGTGTGGAAGCGAGCGAGCTCGGTCAGCGAGGCCATGGCCGGCTCAGGCTACGAGGAACGACCACCGCGGCGCGCGGGCGGTCGAAGGTGGCTACGAGTCGATGCGCTCCAGGTCGACCTTGGATCGCTCGTAGCGCACGCCGCACAGCGTGCAGTGGAGGTACATGACCTCGTGGTACGGATCGATGTGGTCGAGGTAGCCGCGTCCGGCGCACTCGGGGCAGGGGACGGGCGAGCCCCACGCAGGCCGGCTCGGGCGCACGGGCTCACGCAGGTCGATCACGATGTCAGGTGCGGGCTTCCGCTTCAAGAGTCCCATGTCGCTTCCTCCTGCGTCGGCACGACCACGCCGACCTCTCTCGCCATCTTCAGCATAGGCCGTACGACCCTCTTGACAGCGCATCATCCGGTGGCGTGCGACCCGCCCCGCCGCGGGTCGCCGGCCGCCTCATCGGGACCGACCGCGTGCACTCCGCCGAAGTACAGATCCCGCGCCGCCCAGACCCGCAGGGGCCACCGAGCTGCCAGGGCGTCGATCGCCGCTGCTGACCAGCCGGGCTCGACGTGGAGCTGCTCGCCGTCCCAGTGCATGCGCGGCGCAGCAACCCCACTGGCCAGGGGCCGTCCTTGATCGACCACGCCGGCGATGACCTGGAGGAGCGCGGTGCGGATCCGCTTGCTCCCGCCGCTGCCCACGACGAGCTCGGCGCGACCGCTGGCCCCGACGACCACAGACGGCGCCATCATCGACGCCACCCGCTCCCCCGCTGACACCGCGTGGAACCCCCCAGGGTGGAGGTCGTCCTCACCCATCATGTTGTTCGCGATGACACCGGTGCCCGGGATCACCCACCCCGAGCCCTCGCCGTTCGAGGTCGTCATGGTGGCGACGTTGCCTGCTCCGTCGCGGACGCTCACGTGGGTCGTGCCGCCCGTCGAGCGCCGGCGGGCGAGCTCCGCTCGCACCCGGCCGGCGGCCCGCGCCTCGTCGGTGGCAACCATCGCCTCAGCCAAGAGCACGGCGTGGGCAGGAGAGCCGACGACGGCTGGCCAGCCCTCGCTCGCCTCGAGGACCAGGAGACCGAGGGCCACGAGCTCCCCTCCGAACGACGGGGGCGGGTTGGTGAGCAGTCGATGCCCGCGCCAGCGAACCTCCAGCGGCGCCCGTTCGACGACCTGGTAGTCGGTGAGGTCCGCGTCGGTCAGGAGCCCTCCGCCCGATCGCATGTCGGCGTCCACCCGCGCCGCGACCGCCGGGTTGGCGAAGCCGCGTTCGTCGAGATGTGCGAGGAAGGCAGCGAGCTCGGGGTTGTGCATCCGATCACCGACGCCGAGCAGCCGGCCACCCGGGGCGACGATCCCCGCGGAGGCCTCAGTGCGCGTCAGGATCGGTTCGAGGATGCGCAGGAGGTACGCCTGCTGCTCGTTGACGGCCACGCCCTCGTCGGCGAGACGGCGGGCCGGAGCAACCACCGCGTCGAGCGGGAGGCGACCCATCCGGCGGTGGGCGTGCAGCCAACCGGGCAGGCAGCCGGGCACGGCGACCGACCCCCTGCCCACGTGGAACCCCTGATCCGCGCCGGTGAAGCTGACGACCACCTCCTCGAAGTCGAGGTCGGCACCAGGCACGACGTCAGCGCCTTCGGCTCGCCTCCCCGGCGTGTCGACGAAGAAGTCGAACACGACCTCCTCCCCGTCCGCCGTCCGAGCGAGGAGGAACCCCCCGCCCCCGAGCGAGGTGAGCGTGGGCTCGGCGACCGACGCCGCGAAGCCAGCGGCCACGCACGCGTCGATGGCATTCCCGCCGGCAGTCAGCACCTCGACCGCGGCGTGCGTGGTGGCGGGATGCCCGGACGCCACCGCCCAACCGTGAGCGGTCACCGCCAGATCTGCTCACCCAGCTGGAGCAGCCCCGCGAGGTCGGTGATGTCGTGGTCGAAGTACGGGACGGTGGCGACCGCCTCGGGGGCGGTGGAGAGCTCGGCTCGCACCTCCGCCTCGCGCTTCGCGACGACTTGGAAGTTCAGATAGCTCTCGCCGATCTCCTCCAGCACCCGGACGACCTGATCGGCGTCGCCCACCTCGTCCGGCAGCGCGTCGGCAAGTGCAGCGGCGTCGCTGCAGAGCGCCTTGGCAGATGCGGTGGTGCCGCGGTCGAGGAACCACTCGGGCAGCACCTTGTTCAGCACGACACCGCCCAGGTGGAGGTTGCGCTCGGTCAGCGCGTCGATGAAGAACTCCGCCTCCGCGACGGGCGCGGCCTCCAAGGTGGACACCACCACGAAGGTGGTGCGCGAGTCGGCAAGCGTGCGGGTGACCGCGTGCGCACGCTCGACGAACCCGTCGTACATGGTCTGGAAGAGGATGAAGAACTCCGCGATGTCCTCGAGGAACTTCGACCCCAAGATCCGGTCGGCGACGGAGTAGAAGGGCTTTGAGGCGAAGGTGAGCACACGACTGCGGGCAGGCACGGTGAGCCAGCGGAGCAAGCGGCTCGAGAAGAAGTCGGCCATGCGCTCGGGGGCCTCGAGGAAGTCGATCGCGTTGCGCGTGGGCGGCGTGTCGACGACGATGAGGTCGTAGCGGCCCGAGGCGTGGATCTCGTAGAGACGCTCCATCGCGATGTAGTCGTGGCTCTGCACGAAGCGGCTCGTGATGTTCTGGTACAGCGGGTTGTGCAGGATCGCATCGCGCGTGGTCGGGTCGGGCGCGTGCATGCGAACGAGGTCGTCCCACGACTGCTTCGTGTCGAGCATCGCCGCCCACAGCTCGCCGCGCGGCGTGACGCCGGCGTCGAGGAAGGCCTCGACGGGCACCTGGGTCTCGACGTTCCCGAACTCCTCGAGCCCCAGCGCGTTGGCGAGCCGCTTCGCGGGGTCGACGGTGAGCACGAGCACCTTGCCACCCAGGTGCACGGCGGCCATCGCGGCCGCTGCCGCGGCGGTGGTGGTCTTGCCGACGCCGCCGGAACCGCAGTGGATCACGATCTCCTTCGCGGCGAGGAGCCGCTCGATCGACCCGGTCGTCGCCTTCGGCGAGGTGCGCGCCGCCATCAGAAGCCGAGCTCCTCAGCGAGATGGGCTGCGACCTGCCTCGTGGCCCGCGCCCCATGACTGCGCTGGAACAGGTACGGCACGTAGAGCAGCGGCGTGCCGACCGGCAGCTCGTCCCGCAGCTTGGTGAGGTGCTGGGCGCGCGTGCGACGAAGCCGAACGGCGAGCGCCGCGCCATCCAGCAGCTGCTGCACGGGCCCTCCCACGGCGGCACCCAGGATCGCCGCGCCCTTGCCCGCGGGGTCGTTGATGCGGTTGAACACCTCCTCTTCGCGGCGACCGAACAGCTCGGGCAGCACCCGGTTGGCCACCACCGCGGCCAGGTCGACGACGGTCTCGGATCGCAGTCGGACCGCCAGCTCGAGCGTCTCGTTGACGGGCATCTCCTCAGGGGCGGACACGACCACGACACCCGTCTGGACCGGGTCGCCGAGGATGTCGAGCATCCAGTCGGTCTGGTCGTGCACCAGGCCGACGTGCACGAGATCCTGGATCGCAGCCGGCGCGGCGAGCTGTCCGACGATGTGGCCGGTGGCCACAGCATCGACCACGACGAGGTCGTAGTGCCGCTCACGCACCTCCCAGAGGAACTTGCCGACCGTGAGGATCTCCTTCACGCCCGGCGCCGCGTTCGCCACGAAGTCGAACGTGCGAGCGAGCGGCCCCAGCCGCGCGACGAAGGGCACCTTGAGCTGGAGGCTGAGGTACTCCTTCAGCGACTCCTCGGTATCCATCGACATCGCCCACAGACCGGGCGAGACCTCACGCTCCTTGAACGACGTGGGCCCGGTCTCGTAGAAGTCGGCCAAGTTGCCCTTGGCATCGATCTCGCCCACGAGCGTGCGCTTGCCGTGCTGCGCTGCGAGGAGCGCGAGCGCCGCCGCGATGGTGGTCTTCCCGACGCCACCCTTCCCGGTGACGAAGAGCAGCTTCCGATCGAGCAGGTCAGTCATCACCGATGGTCGCGTCGGGCCCCAGCGGCCGAACGGTCAGCCTCCGAAGCCGATGCGCCGCCCGTCCTCCGGGCTGCCGATCTCCACGTAGGCCAGCTTCGCGGCGGACACGCCGACCTGGCGACCCTTCCGGTCGGTGAGCCAGAGCGTCCCGCCAGCCGAGATCGCCGCGTCGATCTGCTCCTTGACCGCGGCTGGGTCGGCGTCGTCCGCGAGGTGGACCTCGAGCTCCTTGGGGGTCTGGATCATGCCGATGCGGACGTCCACGTCATCTCCTCGTTGGGGGCGCCGGCCATCCTATGAGGGCGGCACGCGCTCGCGGACACCTGTGGCCGGCGGGCCGCCGGACGACGTCGGCACGGACGGGGTCGAGGTGATCTCCCGGAACCAGCGGGGATGCCGTCGCTCGACTCGCTCCATCGGCATCACCCCGGACCTCATCGAGCGCATGGCCACGGGGTCAGCCACAGCCTTGGCGATGTGCCCGACCACCACGGCGAGGAGCGCCAGCGCCAACCAGTCGTGCACGAAGGTTGCACCCGTGCGCCAGGACAGGGGGAACGGTGTGAACCATCGCATGATCGCGCCCGTCCCGAGCATGAGGGGGATGCAACCGGCCACGAAGATCGCGTTCGCCTTCTGGCCTGCGTTGAACTTCCCCATCCGCTCCTTGCCGCGCCGACCGAGGCTCACGAGCCATCGCCGGTCGTCCACCGACCATCGAGCGAACCGCCGGACGTCACGACGAAGGCCGCGCCGCCAGGTCCCGGCATACGCCATCACGAAGGGGACGGGGAGCAGCAGCCCGCTGATCACATGGATGTCCTTGAGGAGCACGCGACGGCCGACCAGCTCGGAGAGCGGCCCGACGTAGAGCGTCATGCCCGTCGTGAGCAGCAGGAGGAACAGTGCGGCGTTGGACCAGTGCAGCCAGCGCTCGGCGCGATCGAAGCGCACCACTGCAGCACCCTGCACCGTGTCAGAGGGGATCATGTGGCCTCGTCGGCCCGCCCGTTGGAGCGACCGACCCACGCATCGACCTCGTAGCCGAGGTTCTCCCAGTAGCCAGGGTCAGTGGGATCGTCGAGCGCGGCGACCACCTCGATGCGTTCGAGCCACTTGAGGGACTTGTACCCGTACATCGGCGCGACGTACAGCCGCACCGGCCCGCCGTGGGCTCTGGTCACGGCGCGGCCGAGCATCTTGTGCGCCACGAGCACGTCGTCTCGGCGAGCCTGCTCGATGGTGAGCGTCTCGGTGTAGACACCGTCGAAGCTTCGGAACCGGACGTGGGTGGCGGTCGCCTGCGCACCGACGTCGTCGAGGAGATCGGACAGGCGCACGCCCTCCCACGGCACCTCCGGGACGCGCCAGCCGGTGACGCACTGGAAGTCCTTCGTGAGCGCGGTCTGCGGCAGCCGGTCGCGAACGTCGCCGATGTCGAGCACCTTGGGGCGGTCGACGAGACCGTCAACGGTCAACCGATATGCAGCGTCAGTCCGACTGGGCAGGCCACCGGTGACGGAGTAGATGCGGAAGCGACCGCTCGTCGGCAGGAGCGACGACAGACCCGTGCTGTCGTTGAGCGTGATCGGGCGGAGAGCTCGCTCGAGCCCCGCTTGGGCCTTCGCTCCCCACAGGATCCCGATCGTCCCCAACCCCAACATCCCGAGCAGCGCTCGGCGCCCGACGGGCGTGTCCTCGGGGGGGAGCTCCGCTTCGTCAGGGGTCTGCGGCAGCACGGCACCAAGGGTACGGCGGAGACCTGGTCGGCGGATGTCGCTCTCGTTGCAATGACAACGACGGCTACGAATAAGGTGCTGTCATGACGGACAGAGCGTCGGGTGGGGGGTCGGAGACCGCGGTCGCCCACGCGCTCGCGGCACTCGACGCTGCCCGCGGGCGCTTCGTCGCCGTCGTGGGCCACGAGCTCCGCACCCCGGTGACGACGTTGCGCGGCCTGGCCGAGGAGCTCGACGGCGCCGACGACGAGGCGCTGCGCGAGCTGAAGCCGGCCATCCTGCGCAGTGCCCGACGAGTCGAGACGCTGCTCGACGACCTGCTCCTCGCCACCGACATCATCACGGTGCTCCCGGTGGGTGAGCCCGAGCCCATCGACCTCGTCGCGACCGCACAGGCCACCTGGGACGCCCTGGACGTCGACGACGACCTGGAGCTCTCGGGGGACGCAGAGGTGCTCACGCCCCTTCGACCAGGGGCTGCCGACACGATGCTCGAGCGAGTCCTCGACAACGCGCGGCGCTACGGCTCCCCGCCGTTCTCGCTCCACGCCGTCACGCGCGGTGGCCGGGCGTTGATGACGGTCACGAGCCAAGGCGCGGAGATGCAACCTGACGACGTGCACCTTGCCTTCGAGCTGTTCTACCGGGGCGAAGCGGCGGTGACCTCGGCTCCAGGATTCGGGCTCGGACTACCGGTCGCCCGCGCGTTGGTCCGACAGCACGGTGGGGAGCTCACGCTCGAACCACACGCTGGCGGCGGGCTCGACGTGTGCATCGACCTGCCGGCAGCCGAGTGACCCAGCGAGACCAGTTCGGCGAGGACCTGCGGGTGCTCATCGCGGACGACGAACCTGACGTGCGGCTCCTGCTGCGCCTTGGCCTTCGCCATCACGCGATCGAGGTGGTCGGGGAGGCCGCAAATGGCCTCGAGGTGCTCGAGGCATGCGACAGCATGGCGGTGGATGCCGTCGTGCTCGACCTCCTGATGCCGAGGATGAACGGCTTCGAGGCGATCCCCGAGCTGCAGCGCGCCCACCCACAAGTCGGCATCGTGGCCTACACCGCGGTTGCCGGCGACTTCGTTCGGCGCGAGATGTCGCGCCTGAACATCGCACTCCTCCTGAAGAGCGGGGACGCTGGTCCCCTCGCCGACGCGCTGCACGCGGCGTCCGCAGCTGCCCGAGCGTCGCTCGCCGACGACGCTGGCTAGAGCAGCTTGAGCTCCTTGCGGTAGCGGCGGGTGGGCGCGAGCTCCACCTCGATGCGCTCCGCGATGCGCCGGAACGCCAACGACGCGTCACCCTCCGGATCGCTGAGCACGATCGGGCTTCCGCTGTCGCCACCTGAGCGCAGGTCGGTGACGAGCGGGATCTGACCGAGCAGCGGTGCGCCGAGCGTGTCGGCGAGCGCGTCGCCGCCACCCGCGCCGAAGAGCTCGTAGCGCTTTCCGTCGTCGCCCACGAACCAGCTCATGTTCTCGATCACGCCCTTGACCTCGAGGTTCACCTTCTGCGCCCTGAACCCGGCCCGCTGCGCGACGCGCTGCGCGGCGGGCTGCGGTGTCGTCACGACGTAGACCTCCGCACGGGGAAGGAACTGCGCGAGCGACAGCGAGATGTCGCCGGTGCCGGGCGGCAGGTCGACGAGGAGGAAGTCCGGGTCGTCCCAGAACACGTCGGTGAGGAACTGCTCCAACGCCTTGTGGAGCATGGGACCGCGCCAGATGACCGGCTGATCCTCCTTGGCGAAGAACCCCATCGAGATGCAGCGCACCCCGCCTGCTCCTGTGGGCGGCACGAGCATCGAATCGATCACGGCAGGTGGGTGCTCGACGCCGAGCATCCGGGGGATGGAGAAGCCCCACACGTCGGCATCGATGACCGCCACGCTGTGCCCGCGCTGCGCGAGCGTGACCGACAGGTTCGTGGTGACCGACGACTTGCCGACGCCTCCCTTGCCCGAGGCGATCAGCAGCACGCGCGTCTTGCACTCCGGGTCGGCGAAGGGGATGGCACGCCCCTCGGCGTGGCCGTGCGACGGCTGACTGCCCGCACTGGCACTGGGGTCGCCGTGGAGCATCTCGCGCACGCCGGCTCGCTGCTCGTCGGTCATGATCCCGAAGCGCAGGTCGACCGTCGTCACGCCGATGGCGGTCAGCGCACCCGTGACGCGCGATTGGATCTCGTTGCGGAGCGGGCACCCGGCCACGGTGAGCGTGACCTCGAGGGCGACGCTGTCGCCGTCGATCGTGACGTCGCGCACCATCCCGAGATCCACGATCGAGCGATGGAGCTCCGGGTCTTCCACGGGGCGGAGGGCGTCGATGACAGCGTCAACGGTGACGGGCATGGGGTCAGGGCTCCGGGTCGGGGGATTTCCACTACGGGCATAGGTAGAATACCGGCCGATGGCACAGCAGCCGCAGCCGACGCTGACGCCGACGGAGTTCTCGTCCGCCGTCACCGCGATCACGTCGGCGTTCGGCGACCCCACGCGCCGCGAGATCTACCTCTTCGTGCGCGAGCGCAGCACGCCCTCACCCGATGCGGCCCACGGCCCTGGGGCCACCGCTGCGGAGGTGGCGGAGCGGTTCGAGCTGCACCCGAACGTCGCTCGACACCACCTCGACAAGCTCACCGGGGGCGGGTACGTCGAGGTGGCGACCGGGCGCAACGGCGGCGGCGCCGGACGACCCTCCAAGCACTACCGGGTGACGGCCCCGGACATGACCCTCGAGCTCCCGGTGCGCCACGACGATCTGCTCGTCACGCTGCTCGGCAAGGCGCTGTCCCTGCTCCCGAACGACAAGGCCGAGGCGATGGCCGAGGAGGTGGGGCTCGAGTTCGGTCGAGCAATGGCCGCGGCGATGGGTGGCGTCGATGCGTCGACGGCTGACGTTCCCCCGGCCAGCACGCAGGCGGCGCAGAAGTCGTTCCGCTCAGCGCTGCACACCGTCGCCGATGCCCTCACCGCCCACGGGTTCGCCGCCCACGCGGAGCGCCACGGCGACGGCCTGCGCATCGTGTCGGAGCACTGTCCCTTCGGTGGTGCCGCGATCGAGCACCCGGTGATCTGCGCCGTCGACCGCGGGCTGGTGCGCGGGATGCTCGGCGCGCTCTACGGCGATGCGGGCGCGTCCACCTCGCAGAGCCTGCCCATGGGCGACGATCGCTGCATCACCTCGATCACGAGCTAGTGGGCTGCCACCGGGGCCACCCAACCCCAGCGTTCTCTGGAACCCCACGCCCGCATGCCGAGCGCCAGGCGCCACAGAACCCGTGAGTCGGCACTACCTCGATCATGCGTCGACCTCGCCGACGCGGCCGGAGGCGATCGCGGCGGTCACGCGCTGGCTCACCCATCCCGGCGGCGACCCCGGACGCATCCATGCCGAGGGCCTCGCGGCGCGGCTCGAAGTCGAGACCGCCCGTGAGCGGGTGGCGTCGCTCTTCGGCACGCGGCCGCGCTCCGTCGTGTTCACGAGCGGGGCGTCCGAATCGATCGCGGCGGCGTGCTGGGGCGCATCGGAACGGGGCAGCCACCAGGTCGTCGCCGCGGTGGAGCACTCGGCGGTGCGCAGGGCAGCCGAGGCGCGCGGCGAGGTGACGATGGTCGGCGTGGACGCCACCGGACGCATCGACGTCGACGCGCTGCTGTCGGCGGTCCGGCCCGACACGGCCCTCGTGCATGTGCAGTGGGGCAACCACGAGGTGGGGACGCTCCAGCCGGTCGCCGAGGTCGTGACGGCCTGCCGCGAGCGCGGGGTGCTGGTGCACGTGGACGCCGCACAGGCCAACGGACACGTTCCCATCGCCTTCGATGCGGTGGGCGCCGACCTGATGTCGATCTCCGCTCACAAGATGGGGGGGCCGGCCGGCGTGGGCGCGCTCCTCATCCGCCGGGGGTTGCGGGTGCGCCCGCTGCTCGTGGGGGGCGACCAGGAGCGGGCCCGACGAGCGGGCCTGGAACCGGTGGCCCTGCTCGCTGGCTTCGGCGCGGCCGCCGAGGTGCTGCAGACGTCACTCCCGGTGGAGGCGGCAGCGCAGCGGTCGCTGACCGACCGGATCCTGGCGGCGGTCCCGTCGCTCGACGGGGTGCGGATCTACGGCGATCCCGTTGCCCGACTCCCCCACCTCGTGTGCCTCGGCGTCGACGGCGTGGAGCCGCAGGCGGTGCTCCTCGGTCTCGATCGAGCCGGCGTCGCGGCCCACTCCGGGTCGGCCTGTTCGTCTGAAGCGCTCGAGCCGTCGCCGGTCCTCGAAGCCATGGGCGTCGACGCCCACCACAGCCTGCGCCTGTCCGTCGGATGGAGCACCACCGACGCCGACGTGGACGCCGCCCTTGACGCCCTTCCGGGGATCCTCGACGATCTCCGCGCCCTTGCCGGCTGACGACGGACCTGCCCGCCTTCACGGACTTCGGGGCCGGGTAGCGTGTCGCCGGTGGCCAAGCTCTACGTCGTTCGCCACGCCGACGCGGGCACCCGGGGAGGCTCCGATGAGCCCGACGAGCTCCGAGCGCTCTCCGCTCGAGGGCGACGACAGGCCGAGGGGCTCAAGGACCAGCTCGCCGACGCTGGCATCACCCGGCTCGTGGCCAGCCCCTTTCAACGCTGCATCGACACGCTCGAACCACTGGCCAGGCACCTCGGCCTGAAGGTGGAGGTGGACGATCGGCTCGCCGAGGGGACGGGGTCCGCGGGTGCGCTCGCGCTCGCGGAGGAGGTGCGCGATGCGCCAGCGGCGTTCTGCAGCCACGGCGATGTGATCCCCGACCTGCTCGACGCGCTGCTGCATCGGGGCATCAAGCTCAAGCAGGAGCCCCGCTGGCAGAAGGCGTCCACGTGGGTGCTCACCCGGGACGGCGACACCTTCAGCAAGGGCACGTACCTGCCCCCGCCCGGCTGACTCGTCAGGGAGCGGTGGTGGGGGTCGTGCTCGCGAGCGCCGCGTCGACCTGGGCGCGGAGGTTGGCGGTGAGCTCGGTGATGGCGGGGGGCGGGTGGAGCGCATCGAGGCGGTCGAGCTCGCGGTCGGCTTGGGCCACCAGACCACTGCGGAAGAAGACGATGGCCAGGAACGCATGCACGTCGGGGTAGGTCGGGTTCTGGGTGGCGGCCTCGAGGAGGATGGTGAGCCCCGCTTCGTCCTCGCCGCTGAGCGTCAGCATCCACCCCTTGTAGGCGAGGGCCTCGACGTTGGCGGCATCCTCGGCCAGCACCTCGTCGTACAGCTCGATCGCCGCGACGAGGTCACCCGACCCACCCCTCCGACCCGCCTCGTTGAGCTTCTCGGTGACCGACTGCCGGATGTCGCCGGTGGCGAACTCGCCCGCATCGCGGCGACCCACCGCCTGGGCCAGGAGCACACCCGCGAGCACGGCAAACGCCACCACCGCGACCATCCAGACGATCGCGGGCCGCCACCTCGTCACTGAAGGCGGCGCCGAGGACCCACCCTCGATGGTCCGCACCACCAAGGCTGCCCGCGCGGTGTAGTCGTCCTTCAGCGTCTCGTAGTCGTGGGCGTCGACGTCGCCGGCGGCACGCTCGCGCTCGAGGTCGTCGAGCGAGCGCAACAGGAAGTCGAGCTGCTCATCGAGGGGTGTCGGGTCGCTCACCGCACATCTCGCTCGGCACGGGCACGGTTGACGAGCGCTCGATCTTCGTCGGTGGCCGCCCCCGCAGGGCTGCGTCGCCAGCGAGCGAAGGCTGCGGACAACCCGGCCAACCCGAGGACCAGCGCCACCACGGGAAGCACCCACACGATGCCTTCCACCCCAGACCTCGGCGGGGTGAGGAGCACGTCGTTCCCGTAGGTGCCGGCGACCGCCGCGCGAATCGCATCGGCCGACTCCCCGGCCTCGACTCGGCGCGTGATGTCCGCACGGATCGCGCGGGCCGCAGCGGCGTCAGACCCGGCCACTGACTGGCTGCGGCACGTGGGGCACTTGATCGTTGCGGCGATGTCTCGGACGCGCTCCTGATCGGTGCGGGGCGGGCCTTCGGCGGTCCCCGCCCGCACGAGGGAGACGATCACCAGCGCGGCGATGCCCAGCCAGCTCCACCGACGGAATGCCGGACCGCGTCGCTCGCTCATGACGCCGACCGGCGAGCCGCGGCCTCGTACTCGGCGAGGATGCGATCGAGCTGTGCGGCGGTGACGCCCCCCACGAGGCGCTGCACCACCGTGCCATCGGGCGCGACCAAGAACGACTCGGGGACGCGCGCCACGCCGTAGGCGACGCCCACCGAGCCGTCATCATCGATGACCACCGGCCAGTCGCCGCCGCGCTCACGGAAGACATCTCGGGCATCGTCGGCGTCGTCGTCGAAGAGCACGCTCACGATCGATGCATCACCCGCCGCGGCGTGGGCCGCGTCGAAGCGCACGAGCTCAGGGTGCTCCTCGATGCACGGGATGCACCACGTCGCGAAGAAGTTGACGACCACCCAACGACCCCGCTGGCTGGCGAGGTCGAACTGGTCGCCATCGAGGGTCTGCCCGGTGATCGCCGGGGCAAGCCTGCCGAGCAGCGGGCTCTGCGTGACCCGCTCGACGCTCGGGTCGCGCGTGGCGAGCACGGCCACCAGCAGCGCGGCCAGCACCGCGATCACGACCGACGCGACCAGTGCCGTCCGGGGTCGGTCGTCGTCCCCATCGGCGTCGGTGCGCGGATCGTCCGGGGAGGTCATGCCTCCACCAACGCCGGGTCCGGCGGGGGCGCGGCAGCGGGCACTGGTGCGGATGCCGCATCGGTGGGACGGCGGCGACGGCCGGGCCACGCGGCAAGGACCGTGCCGAAGGCCATGACCCCGCCACCGATCCACAGCCAGAGCGCCATCGGCTCGATGATCACGCGAAGCGTGACGGCGTCCGAGGTGCCATCAGGGAGACGGGTGACCGTGAGGTAGACGTCTTCCTTGAGGCCGGTCTTGACCGACGGGGTGCCGATGAGCTGACCGAAGCCCGGGTAGCGCGAGAGCGCGGGCTCGTAGACCTGCCCACCGTCCACTCGGACGCGCACCTTGGTGGCGACGCGGTTGCGCTCCTGCACCTCGCGGGTGTCGAGGTAGGTGATCTCGTGACCACCGACGACGCGCGTCTGTCCGGGCGTGTAGCGCGCCTCGGCCTCGTGCACGTAGGCGCCGGACGCTGCGATGGCCACCGCCACGATCACCACGCCGAGGTGCACGATCATTCCGCCGTTGGTCCGACCCACGAAGCCGCGCCACCCCTGGCGGCGGGTGGCCAGCGCGACCTGACGGATCGCGGCCCCGCCCGCGAACCCGCCGAGGCCGAACGCGAGGATCGGCGCCCACCCGCGCGCGCCGAGCGCCACCACCGTGAACAGCGTCAGCGCACCAGCCCACGCGGGCCACAGCAGACGTTCGGAGAGCAGCTCGGTCGATGCCTTGCGCCACGGCAGCACCGGTGCCATGGCCATGAGGAAGAGGAGCACGATCCCGATCGGCGTGGTCATGCGATCGAAGTACGGCGGTCCGACGGTGACGGGACGGTCCTGGACCGCTTCCACGACCAGCGGGAACACCGTGCCGAGGAGCACGACGAACGCGAAGGCGGCGAAGAGCACGTTGTTGGCGAAGAAGGCGCCTTCTCGCGACAGCGGGGAGTCGATGCGCCCGGGCGAACGGAGGCGATCGCCGCGCCAGCAGATGAGGCCGAGCGTGACCGCGACGATCAGCCCGAAGAACGTGAGGAGCCAGGCGCCGATGTCGCTGTCAGAGAAGGCGTGCACCGAGTCGAGGACGCCGGACCGCGTGAGGAACGTGCCCAGGATCGTGTGGCTGAACGTGGCGCACAGGAGCGACAGGTTCCAGACGCGGAGCATTCCGCGTCGCTCCTGCACCATCACGGAGTGCAGGTAGGCGGTGCCCGTGAGCCATGGGAGCAGCGAGGCGTTCTCGACCGGATCCCACCCCCAGTAACCGCCCCAGCCGTGCACCTCGTAGCTCCACCACGCGCCGAGGATGATCCCCACCGTGAGGAAGCCCCACGCCATGAGCGTGGCCCGCCGCGTCTCGACGAGCCAGCCCTCGCCCAGCCGCCCCGTGACGAGCGCGGCGACCGCGAACGCGAACGGCACCGTGAAGCCCACGTAGCCGAGGTAGAGCATCGGCGGGTGGAAGGCCATGAGCAGGTGCTCTTGGAGGAGGGGGTTCGGTCCGGGGCCGTCGAAGCCCGCTGGGACGCTCACCGTGGTGAACGGGTTGGCCGGACCGAGCATCAGCAGGAAGAAGAACGCGCAGACCACGAACATCGTGAGCAGGGCCCAGCCCACCAGCGGATCGGCCAGCCGCCGCCGGAACTTCCGCGCCACGTGCACCGTGAAGCCCGCCAGGATCAGCGCCCACAACAGGATCGAGCCCTCGAGGGCCGACCACATCGTCGCCACGTTGAACAAGCGCGGGGTGCGACTCGAGCCATGGTCGTGGACGAAGCTGACGCTGAAGTCGCGCGTGATGAGCGCCCGCTGCATCGCGATGACCGCCACGACGGCACCCAGCAGGATGAGGAGGCTGTAGCTCCAGCCGGCCTCGAGGATCCTCGGGCGCTTCCGTCGGAGCCCCACCGCCATCGTGAGCGCGCCGAGGAGCGAGGCCGCGACTCCGAGGACGACGCCCGCCGCGCCAAGGGTGGCGTTCACGGTGCGGTGCCGCGGGCGGACGAGGTCGTGGTGCCGCCGCGCTCGGCGTCGTCGAGACGGTCACGGTTCTCGGCTTGGTACTGCTCGGAGTGCTTCACGCGGATGGTGTCGCTCGCGAAGAACTCGCCGGAGCGATCCCACCGACCGTCGAGCACGACGGGGATGCCGGGTTGGAACAGCTCGGGCGGGTCGCCCTCGTGGCGCACGTCCACGAGCACGCTGTCGTAGGCGATGGTGAAGTCGACCCCTGTCGCGCTGGGGCGGATCGAGTCGCCGATCACCGTGCCTTGCAGCCGAAAGCGCCGGTCGCCGAGGTCGGCCCGCTGCTCGACGGCTTCGTCGGCGTTGTAGAAGTACAGCGAGGCGGACGTGAGGCCCTGGTAGACGACCACGCCGAGGCCCAGGAGCACCGCGACGAGCACCACGTAGACCAACCTGCTGCGACGGTGGCGAGTGGAGGTCTGGGCGGGATCGGGGGCGGCGCGAGGCGTCAGCTCCACCGGCGGTCCTCCGGCGACACCCGGTCGGCCAGCGCACGCCCGCGACGGACGGTGCGCAGGGCGTAGGCGGCGAGACCGGCCAGCGGGATGGCCCAACCTGCGACCACGTACCCGACATGAGTCATCCCGAGCGTGCGCATCAGGCCGAACCCGCCGTGCCGACGCCGGCCTCGGCTCGGCGCTCGGCGACGGCCTGATCGATGCCGCTGGCACGGGCTCGCTCCTCCAGCCACCCCACCCGGAACCGGTGGATCAGCATCCATGCGAACACGAGTGAGAACACGACGATGCCGAGCATCAGCGCGACGAGCATGGTGCCCTCGATGGTCGGATCGAGGCGGGTGATCGTGGCCTTCTGGTGCAGCGACCGCCACCAGTCCACCGAGTAGTGGACGATGAGCACGTTCGGGAACAGCAGGAGCCCCACGACCGCACCGCGCACGCCCCGCTGCGCTGCGTCGCCGGCCTCGTTGTCGACCTGGCGGAGCGCGATGTACCCGAGGAGGAGAATGAACAGAAGCGTGGTGGAGGTGATGCGCGGATCCCAGTCCCAGTAGGTGCCCCAGGTGGCCCGACCCCAGATCGAACCGGTCACCAGGCACGCGGCGGTGAAGACGATCCCGACCTCGGCCGAGGCGCCGCCGAGCACCCACCATCCCTCCGTGCGCTTCCGGAGCCACATGATCGACGCCAACGTGGTGATCCCGCACGCCGTGAAGGCGACGATCGCGGTGGGGACGTGGATGTACATGATCCGCACCGAGTCGCGCTGCACGATGTCGGCGGGGCTCCACACGAGCGCGTAGCCGAGGAGCAACGCCAGACCCGCGAGCGAGAGCGCCCCGAGCACTCGGGTGGCACTGGACGAAGTGGACGGGCCGGGCACTAGGACTCCTCCAGGAGCGGACCGAAGGCGAGCGTGCCGAAGGTCAGGTAGAGCAACGAGAACACGCCGAGCAGGCCGCACCACGGCCACCCGTCGGCAGCCACCCCGCCGAGCGCCGCCTCGAAGGACTTCGTGGCGGCGATGAGCACGGGCGCCAGGACCGGGAGCAGCAAGAGGGGGAGGAGCGTCTCGCGGACGCGCAGGCCGGCAGCGAGCACGCCGTACAGCGTGCCAGCAGCGGCGAGCCCCGCGGTCGCGGCGACGCAGGTGACCAGCAGCAGGGGCCACCCCGTGACCTCGGCGCCGTACATGATCACCACGCCCACCGCGAGCACCACTTCGAGCGCCACCAGCTGGACGGCGATCGCTGCCGCCTTGCCGAGGAACACCCCAGCGGGGTCGAGGCCAGCCAGGCGCAGCGCATCCCGGCCGCCGTCCGCCGCCTCGATCGTGAAGGCGCGTTGGATCGCCAGCAGCGCGCAGAACAGGACGGCGACCCAGTAGAGGCCAGCGCTGGCGCGGGCGAGGATGCCGCGGTCGGGGTCGAGCGCGACGCCGAAGAGGATCAGCAGCAGCACCGCGAACGGCGCCACCTGCTGGAGGGTGACCTTCGAGCGGAGCTCGATGCGGAGGTCCTTGCCCGCGATCAGGGCGGCGTCACGGAACAAGCGCCGGCTCCTGGTCGCGCGGCGATCCGGGTGCCCCCGCGTCGGTGGTGCCGCCCGCGAGGCGCACGACCCGGTGGGCGAGCGCCTCGGCCCGGTCGAGCTCGTGCGAGGACAGCACGACGGTGGCTCCCGCCTCCACCGCCCGGTGCACGAGGTCGTCGAGCAGATCGCGGCCCTCCTGGTCGAGCCCGGCGTGCGGCTCGTCGAGCAACCAGAGCTCGGGTCGACGTGCGAGCAGGCACGCGAGGGACGTGCGGCGCCGCTGACCGGCCGACAGGCTCGCCACCCGCAGGCCGCCAACCCGCCCCACCAGGCCACAGGCCTGCAGGGCAGCGTCGATCTCCCCCACCGCGGCCCCAGCGGCCCGACCCCAGAAGCGCACGTTGTCAGCCACGGAGAGGTCGTCGTAGAGCCCCGCAGCGTGGCCGAGGTAGCCGATGCGCCGCCGCAGGTCCCGCGCCCGACGGCGATCGGTGAGGTCATGCCCGAGCACGACCGCCTCGCCGCGCGCCACGGGCAGCAACCCGGCGCAGAGGCGGAGCAAGGTGGTCTTTCCCGCACCGTTGGGGCCGCGGAGGAGCACGATCTCACCCGCGGTCACGTCGAGGTCGATCCCGGCCAGGGCGGGGAACCGGCCCAGGAGCGTCACCGCGCCGCGGAGGTGGACGACGGGTTCCATGGGGATCGACCAAGGCTACTGACGGGCCCGAGACGCGACCAAGGCGGCCTCGGCACGCCAGTACCCTCGCTGGATGCGGCTGGCGCGGGTGCTCGGGGCGATCGGACGCACGTTCATCACCGCGGGCGTGCTCATCCTGCTGTTCGTGGCCTACCAGCTCTGGGGAACGGGGATCCGTGAGGCCCAGGCCCAGCGCCGCCTCGAGGACACCTTCGCCGAGGTGCTGCGCGACGCTGACCGGCAACCCACCACCACGACGACCGCGCCGTCGTCCGGGGACCCTGTGGTGGTTCCGCCGGCCGATCCCATCGCTGAGGGCGAGCCAGCGGCGCGGGTGCGCATCCCCAAGATCAGCGTCGACAAGATCGTCGTGGAGGGCGTGTCCCTGGCCGATCTGAAGAAGGGTCCGGGCCACTACCCCGATTCGCCGCTTCCCGGGCAGACCGGCAACGCGGCGATCGCGGGTCACCGCACGACCTACGGGGCCCCCTTCAACCGGATCGACGAGCTCGTCGCGGGCGACGAGATCCTCGTCGACACGGTGCAAGGCGAGTTCCGTTACCTGGTCTCTGAGCAGCTGATCGTCAGCCCGACGCAGATCGAGGTGCTCGCCGACAAGGGCGACGATCGGCTCACGCTGACGTCGTGCCACCCGGAGTACAGCTCACGCCAGCGCATCGTCGTGATCGCCAAGCTCGCCCCCGGCGAGGAACCGATCCCCGCGCCAGACCGGCCCGTCGGCAGCGCACCCCGTTCGCTCGACGACATCGATGGGGAGGGCGCCCCGGCGCTCATCACCGTCGTGCTCGGTGTGGGCACGGCACTGATCTGGTTGCTGGCCTGGCTGCTCGGTCGCCGCTGGCGCAAGTGGCCTGCGTACGCGATCGGGCTGCCGTTCTTCCTCGTGTCGCTCTTCTACTTCTTCGAGGAGTTCAGCCGGCTGCTGCCGTCCAACTTCTAACGTCCGTGGAACACCGGGCGGCGGCGGTTGCGGAAGGCGTCGATGCCCTCCTGCAGGTCGCTGCTGCGCCACGCCGCGTCCCACGCTGCGTGCACCTCAGGGTCGTCGCCGCGTCCGACCGGCATCTCGAGGCGGTTGAGCGCGAGCTTGAGCCCCGCGAGGGTGAGCGGAGCGAGCGCGGCGATCTCGTCGGCCCAGCCCAGCGCGTCGTCGAGCGTCCCCACGCGCTGCACGAACCCGAACCGCGCCGCGTCCTCGCCGCCGTAGATCTCCGCGCCGAGCAGCATCGCCCGCGTGGGCCCCGCCCCCGCCAGCAGCGACAGCCGTTGCACCGTCCAGTGATCGACCATCAGCCCGAGCTTGGCCGCCGGGATCCCGAAGCGAGCGCCCACGGTGGCCACTCGCAGGTCGCAGGCCACGGCAAGCTGGGTGCCCGCCCCGAGCGCGGCGCCATCGACAGCGGCGAGGAGCGGGCGCGGATCGTCCCGCAGCGCGGCCAGCAGCGCCCGGAGCAGGTCCGTGAAGCTGCCGTCCTCGACGCCGGAGAGGTCGGCGCCGGCACAGAAGTGCCCTCCGGCGCCGGTGAGCACGACCACACGTGCTGCCGATGACCGCGCGTGCGCATCGAGGAGCTGCTCGAGCGCTTCGTGATCGAGCGCGTTGCGACGCTCTGGGCGATCGATCGTGATGAGCGCGACCGCGCCACGGTCCTCGAGGTGGATCATCGTGGGCGCATCGTAGGGGGCACCATCGCCGGCATGGGAGCCGCAGACCCGCGCCCCTATGCTGCCCCGGTCGACGAGAGACTGGATGGGTTCCCGATGCAACGAAACCTGCGCACTGCGCTGGCAGCCGCCACCCTGGTCGCCATCCTGGCCGGCTGCGGATCGAGCGGTGACAGCGACGCGGAGATCGAAGCACGGATCGCGTCGCAGCTCGCCGAGGGCGGCCTCGACGACAAGGCCGCCGAGTGCGTGGCGGGGGTGCTGATCGACGAGATCGGCGCCGACGAGATCAAGGACGTCGATCTGTCGGCTTCGGAGCCCGGCGGCCGTCTCGACGATGAGATCGCCTCCGCGGCCATCAAGGCCGAGGCGCGCTGCAGCATCGACACATCCCAGCTCGGCGGATAGCCGCAGGACCGTCCGTCAAGCAGTCGGATCCGGTGGGTAACGTCAAGCCGTGATCCTGCTCGTCGTCGCCGTCCTCATCGGGCTGGTGGCCGGCATGCTGCGCGCACCACTGGGGGCGCGGGCCGCTCGAGTCCGGATCGAGCGCCTCCCAATCCTCGCGATCGGCGCGCTGGGCACCGCCGCCGCCCGTCTCGTCAGCGACGAGGTCGCCCCCCTCGCGATGGGCCTGTCGCTCGCGGTGCTGCTCGGCTTCGTGCTGTCCAACGCCCACATCACCGGTGTGGTCGTGATCGGGGTCGGCCTGCTCCTCAACCTGGTGGCGGTGGTGATCAACGACGGCATCCCGGTGCGCGGCGACGCGCTGGTCACCGCTGGTGTCGTGGACGACGCGGCCGATCTCGCCACCACCGAGCTCGACGGGCCACGCCACCTGGAGACCGACACGGATCGGCTGGGCGTGCTCGGGGACGTCCTCCCCGTCCCGATCGCCCGCACGGTCCTGTCCTTCGGCGATCTGATCGTCATCGCCGGCGTGGCCGACGCAATGCGCGACCTGGCCCGACGTCGTCGCCGAGCGTGGAGCAACGACGACCGCGGCAGCTACGGGCTGACCATGACGCAGCTCAAGGCCGTCCACGACTGGGGCACCGCGCCGAGCGCAGCCCCCGAGTCGGGGTCCCAGTACTCCGCGAACCCCGACCGGACCGAGCCCGTCACCATCGACCTCACGAGCTCGTCAGCCACGGCTCGCTCCCGGCCGCTCGTGGCCGCCAGCGACAACAAGTAGGTGAGCTGGGGCCAGGCCGAGCCTCGCCAGTAGCGGGTGGGGTCATAGGTGGGCTCGAGGCAGTGCACGCCGCGCGGACCGCACATCGCGCCGAACGCGCCCGGGTCGACGAGCTCCGCGAAGGCCTCAGGTCGCGGTGCGACGAGCAACGGCAGCAACGCCTCCACCGTGCGGACCCGGCCTGAGCCACCCTCGGTGACGCCGTCATCGACCCACGTCAGCAGCTGCGGATCCCACCGCGCCACGAGGGCATCGACGAGCACTCGAGCGTCACGCTGCAGGGCGTCGTCACCCGCGACGGAGCTGAGCTCCAGCGCGTTGAACGCGACAAGCGCCGTGAACGCCACGGACCCGACGGCGAACGCCGGGTTGGCCACGGCGCCACCGCTCGGGGATCGCTCGATGGTGGTGAGCAGCGCCCCCTTCGCCTCGAACCACGCGCTGGGGGTCCACGGCTCACTGATCGCGCTGTCCCAGCGCGGACTGTCGTCGCAGCCCGACTCCCACGGGTGGCAGAGCTCGACGAGGCCGGCGCCCGAACGTCGTCGCACATCGAGCAGGTACCGCAGGCCGAGCCGCGCCCGCTCGATCAGCGCAGGCGGGACGCTGATCCCCGCCCGCTGCATCACGGCCAGAGCATGGCCGTACATGGGCGGCTGCGTGATCGACGACGTTGTGGCGCGACCCCACAGCTCGGCGTGCGGGTTGGGCTCGGGGCCGTTCCGGAGGTGGGGCACGAAGCCGTCGGGATCCTGGGTGCTCAACGCGGTGGACAGCTCCGCGACCGCTCGGCCGCCCTCACCGAGGTGCGCCCACACCACGGCGTGGAAGCAGCTGTCCCAGAGCCACTGCCACGGGTACGTCGTCGGGTTGGGCACGCAGTAGCCCCCTCCGTCGGGCAGCGCTCGCCACGCCGCCTCGAGGATGAGGCGGGCTTGCGCGCAGATCGACTCGGGGTGGGTCGCCGGTAGGCTCTCCCGGCTGTGCCGACCGCTGCCTTCGTCTCGTTCCGACTCGGTCGTCACGACGGTGTGTCGGCCGTGGCTGCGACCTGGTGCGACATCTTCACGTCGCTGGGCTGGACGGTGACCACCGTCGCTGGCGACGGGCCCGTCGACCACCTCGTGCCCGAGCTCGCGATGCACGCGCCCGATCCACCCGCCGCGGCCGACGTCGAGGCCGCGCTGGAGAGCGCGGACCTGGTCGTGGTCGAGAACCTGTGCACCATCCCGCTGAACCTACCGGCGTCCCGCGTCGTTGCCCGTGTGCTCGCGGGTCGCCCCGCCCTCCTCCACCACCACGATCCTCCCTGGCAGCGAGCGGCTCACGAACACGTCACGGAGCTCCCCCCAACCGATCCCGCCTGGCGTCACGTCACGATCAACCGCCTGACCGAGCGACAGATGCGCGAACGCGGCATCGAGGCCACCACCATCTACAACGGGTTCGCCATCGACGCTCCTCGCGGTGACCGAGCTGACACCCGCGCCCGCCTGGGCGTCGACCACCAAGAGCGACTCTTGCTCCATCCCGTCCGGGCCATCCACCGCAAGGACGTGCCCAGCGCCATCGCGCTCGCCGAGGCGTTGCACGCCACCTACTGGCTCGCGGGTCCGGCCGAGGACGGCTACGACGACGAGCTGGCGGCTGCGTTCACACGCGCCCGGTGCCGGATCATCCACGCACCCCCACCGGGTTCCATGGCCGATGCGTACGCCGCCGCGGACGCGGTCGCGTTCCCGTCCACCTGGGAGGGCTTCGGCAACCCGCCCGTCGAGGCGGCCGTGCACCGACGGCCCGTGGCCGTCGGCCCCTACCCGGTGGCGGAGGAGCTCCGCGCCCTCGGCTTCCAGTGGTTCGATCCCCGGCACCCCGACGCCTTGGATGCCTTCCTGCGTCAACCCGATCTTACGCTCCACGACGCCAACGAGACGGTCGTTCGACGGCACTTCAGCCTGGATCGTGTCCGGGCGAACCTGACCGCGCTGCTCGGTGAGGCAGGCTGGGGTCCGTGACCGACCCCGTCCGACCCGACCCGGTGCGGGAGCGCCGCGCCCGCATCGCCCGTCTCGTCGAGGTGGGCCAGCGCGTCGGGTACGCCCTGTTCGGGATCGCGATCGCCACCTTCGTGTACGGGTTCATCGCGGGGTTCGACGGGATCGTCGGAACCTCGATCGTCGGGTGCATGGTCGTCGGGTCCATCGTGCTCGCGCCGGCGATCGTGTTCGGCTACGCCGTCAAGGCTGCCGAGCGCGACGACCGAGCGCGCGGGCTGTGACCGTCGGTGAGCGCTGATCAGGTCGCCGATGTGCTGGGCACGCTCGCCACCGCTGGCGTGCTCGTGCTGGCGGCCATCCTCGCGCTCCGCGTCGGTGCGCCGAGCCGGTTCCGCTCCCTGCGTCGCGAGGTTCGCGGGTCTGGTCTCGCGTTGGCCGGCGGCGTCGCGGCGGTGGCGACCATCGGGAGCTTGTGGTTCTCGAAGGGGGCCCACTTCCCTCCTTGTGAGCTGTGCTGGTACCAGCGGATCGCGATGTACCCCCTGGCGGTGATCCTGCCGATCGCGGCATGGCGCGACGACCGCTCGATGCGTCCGTACGGGATCGTCCTCGCACTCGTCGGCCTCGCTGTCAGCGCCTGGCACAACACCATCGAGACGTTCCCGTCCCTCGACCGCGGCACCTGCGACCCGACCAACCCGTGCACGATTCGCTGGGTGGAGGGGCTCGGGCTCTGGACGATCCCCCGCATGGCGCTCGTGGCGTTCAGCCTCGTGCTCGCCGCCCTCATCCTCGACCCACCGATCCCGGAGGACCGATGACCCCCGAAGCCACCGACCCCGCACCCCACACAGGCAATCGTCGGCGAACGATGCTCGTGGCGGCGGGCGTCGCCCTGATCGCCGTGATCGTCGGCGTCGTCGTGGCCTTGTCGGGCCCCTCCGACAAGCGCGACGACGGCGACACGGGGAGCAGAACCGCGACGCCGGTGTTCGGACCCATCTCCGTCGACGGGGCTCCACTCGAGGCGTTCACCAGCACCGAGGACGATCCCGCACGAGGCGGGGCGGCCCCGGTGGTCGCCGGGCAGTCGGCCGACGGCGCGGCCACGACGATCGGGGCACCGGGTGAGCCCACGATGGTGGTGTTCCTCGCCCACTGGTGCCCGCACTGCCAGCGAGAGCTGCCCCGCATCGTCGAGCTGATGGCTGACGGCGAGCTGACGGGTGTGCGGGTGGTCGCCGTGCTCACCGGGTCGAGCGCGGACCGACCGAACTTCCCGCCGATGGCGTGGCTCGAGCGCGAAGGCTGGAGCGGCGAGGTGATGCTCGACAGCGAGGCGAGCGCGGCCGCACAATCCTTCGGTCTCACGAGCTACCCGTTCCTCACGTTCCTCGACCGCGACGGCACCGTGGCGGCGCGGGCCAGCGGCGAGCTGCCCGCCGAGGACATCGTGGCGCTCGCCGAGCTGATCCGCTGATCCAGGAATCGTTCTCAGGTTGCCCGTGAACGGGGGCGGTGGCACGCTCGATCCCAACGTTGATCGATCCAGGGGGAAGAACATGGTCAAGGCAGCAGTGCTGCACGCGGTCGAGCAGGACGTCACCGTCCACGACGACGTCGAGATCGCACCGCCCGGTCCGGGTGAGGCGAAGGTGAAGATCGTGGCCTCGGGTGTCTGCCACTCCGACCTGTCGGTGCAGAACGGCACGATCCCGCTCCCGCCCCCCATCGTCCTCGGTCACGAGGGTGCCGGCATCGTCGAGGAGACCGGCGAGGGCGTGACCTCCGTCAAGCCTGGCGATCACGTGGTGCTGTCCTTCGTGCCGGCGTGTGGCTCCTGCTACTACTGCGAGCGCGGTCAGGGCTACCTGTGCGAGAAGAGCGCGATGGCCGCGGCCGGCGGCATGCTCGACGGCTCCACCCGGCTCACCCTCGACGGGCAGCCTCTTCGCCAGATGGCGATGTGCGGCACCTTCGGCAACTACGCCATCGTGCCGGAGATCTCGCTCGTCAAGATCGACGACGATGTCGACCTCCGCTACGCCGCGCTCATCGGCTGCGGCGTGCTCACCGGCGTCGGCGCTGCGCTCAACACCGCCAACATCCGCCCTGGCGACACCGTCGCCGTCATCGGCTGCGGCGGTGTCGGTCTCAACGTGATCCAGGGCGCCAAGATCGCCGGCGCCACGAAGATCATCGCCATCGACATGTTCGAGTCGAAGCTCAAGATGGCCGAGCAGTTCGGCGCCACCGACCTCATCAAGGCCGACGAGGGCGATCCAGTCAGCAAGGTGGCCGAGCTGAGCGGCGGCCGCGGCGCCGACGTGGCCTTCGAGGTGATCGGCCTCGGCGCGACCATCGAACAGGCCATCAACATGACCCGCAACGGCGGCGAGGCGATCCTCGTGGGCGTCCCCCGCATGGACGTCATGCTGAACCTCAACGCCGCGTTCACGTTCCTCTACCTCGCGAAGACGGTGAAGGGCTGCTGGTACGGCTCCTCCAACGTCCGCGAGGACGTGCCGAAGCTGATCAAGCTCTACAAGGAGGGCAAGCTCAAGCTCGAGGAGCTCGTGTCGCGGGAGATCGGCGTCGACGGCGTGAACGAGGCGTTCGCCGCGATGCAGTCCGGCGAGGTCGCCCGCTCCCTCATCACCCACGAGCACTGATCACCCGCTCGCATCATCGAGCACGCGAAGAGGCCCGGCCCCCAGCGGCCGGGCCTCTTGCACGCACAGGAAGCAACCGTGCGATCGGTTGGGGTTACCAGCCCCCGGTCTCGCCTGCCCGCGGGGGCAGCGAGCGACTGAAGCGACGACGACGGGCCTGCACCGACAGGAGGCTGATCCCCATCTTGCGCGCCGGCAGCGGCCGGAACGGCTCAGGTGGGCGCCGAGCGGTCAACGCTGGAGAGGTCTTGGGAGGCCGCACACCAAGAGATTCCTCGTGCTGAGGTCGGACTCCTGCTGGCGCGACCCCTACGATGCGCGGCTGTGAACGAGCGCCCCCACGCAGCACGCCTGCCGGCCGCCCGGCGGCGCCAGCAGCTGCTCGACGTGGCCTTGCGCGTGTTCGGTGACCAGGGCTTTCACCCCGCGTCGATGAACGATGTGGCCGAAGCGGCCGGTGTGACCAAACCCGTCCTGTACCAGCACTTTCGGTCGAAACGCGATCTTTACCGCGAAGTGCTCACCGACGTCGGCGCACACCTGCTCGACGAGATCACCAAGGCCACCACCGCGGCCACCGGCCCTCACGAGCAGGTCGAGCTCGGGTTCATCGCGTACTTCCGATTCGTCGCCGCGAACGAAGCCGCGTTCCGCGTCCTGTTCGGCGGTGGCACGCGCCGCGACGAGGAGTTCGCGGCACAGGTCGCGAAGGTCGAGGGCGCCATCGCCGACGCGATCGCGTCGTTGATCGACGTCGAGGGGCTCACGGCAGCACAGCGTCGCCACCTCGCGCACGGCCTGGTCGGGCTCGCGGAGGCCACCAGCCGCGTCTGGATGGCCGAAGGCGCCGATCAGCCCCCCGAGGACCTCGCCCGCCTCGTGGCCGACATGGCGTGGCGGGGCCTCCGCGGCATCAAGGGCGCCTGACCAACCCCGGTTCTCTGGAACCTCACGCGCGCCATCCGCGCGTGAGGTTCCAGAGATCCCTGTGGGTGGGTCAGCAGCGGCGCCAGGTGGGACCGGTGGGGGTGTCGACGATGTCGATGCCCTCGGCGGCGAGCTCGTCGCGGATGCGGTCGGAGGTGGCGAAGTCCTTGGCGGCGCGGGCGGCCTGTCGCTCAGCGACGAGCGCGTCGATGCGCTCGTCGGAGCCGGACTCGTCGGTGTCAGGCGCGGTCGCGTCGGCGAGGCCGAAGCCGAGGGCGCGGTCGGCGTCGGCGAGGAAGGCCCACGTGTCGGCGGGGGTCAGGTCGTCGGCGCGCACGGCGTCCCAGACGGCGGCGAGCGCCTGCGGCGCGTTGAGATCATCGGCGAGTGCGGACCAGAAGCGACGAAGGTGCGGCTCGACCTTGGCCGAGTCGGGCGTGCCGCCGGCATCACGCGCCGAGACGGCGTGGCCGATGAGCCGGCGGAGCGCGGTGCCTGCCGCCTCGACGGCTTCCCAGGTGAACACCTGCTGCTGGCGGTAGTGGGCCTGGTAGGTGAAGTACCGGAAGGCCATCGGCGCGATGCCGCGCTCCACGAGGGTGTCGACGACCAGCACGTGACCCTTCGACTTCGAGACCTTCTCGCTGCCTGCGTGAGACGAGATCTTCTCGCCGCCCATGTTCAGGAACTCGTTGTGCATCCAGACCTGCACCCACGGGTGCACGTGCAGGACGGACTCGCTCTGGGCCACCTCGTTCGTGTGGTGGACCCGCACGTGGTCGATCCCACCGGTGTGGATGTCGAAGCGCTCCCCGAGGTACTTCGTGGCCATCGCCGAGCACTCGATGTGCCAGCCCGGGAACCCCCGGCCCCAGGGCGAGTCCCACTCCTGCTGCCGGACGACACCGGGTTGGGTGAGCTTCCAGAGCGCGAAGTCAGCCGGGTGGCGCTTGTCCTCGACTCGCTCGACGCGGCCGCTGGTGGCGAGCTCGTCGAGGTCGAGCCCGGCGAAGTCGGCGTAGCGGGGGAATGTCGAGACGTCGAAGTACACGCCGTCGTCGATCACGTAGGTGTGGCCCTGCGCTTCGAGGGCCTGGACCATCGCGATCTGCTCGGCGATGTGCGACGCGGCGCGGGGCAGGAGGTCGGGTTCGAGGCAGCCGAGACGGATCCGATCCGTCGCCCACTGCTGCGTGTACTGCTCGGCGATCTCGGCGGCCGTCTTGCCCGTCGCCACCGACGCCTTCTCCATCTTGTCGTCGCCCTCGTCGGCGTCGGACACGAGGTGGCCGACGTCGGTGATGTTCGTGACGTAGGTGACGTCGTACCCTGCGGCGAGGAGCACTCGCCGCAGCAGGTCGGGAACGATCTGGCTGCGCATGTTGCCGAGCGTCTGTGGCGCATAGACGGTCGGCCCGCAGCTGTAGACCCCGACGCTCGGCGGAGCGAGCGGCTCGAAGCGCTGGAGCTGGCGCGTGCGGGTGTCGTAGAGACGCAGCTCCTCGAGGCCCGGAGGCGGATCCGTGGTCGGCACCCGGGCATCTTCGCTCATGCGGTGGCCGGGCCGGGAACGCGATCGCCCATCACGCGGGCGCGGGGTCGTGCTTCTCCCAGATCGACACGTGCGACGTGCTCTCACCGGTGAACGGCGATCGATCCCAGCCGGCCCACCGGTTGCGCAGCGACAGGCCGGCGAGCCGTGCCATCAGATCGAGCTCGGAGGGCCACACGAACCGGAAGGGCGTGGTGAGCTCCCGCACCCCCGAGCCACCGGCTACGAAGTGGTGGGAGGTGGCCTGTTGGGCGACGAGGTCGGTGTAGCGGTCGTAGCCCACGTAGCCGGGCGCGTGGGTGAACACGCGCGCATCCTCACCGGGTGGCAGTCGCCGGAGGTCGGGGACGACCACCTCGATCAGGAAGCAGCCTCCAGGCTCGAGGTGGGCCGCCGCGTTGGCGAAGCACGCCACCTGCTGATCCTGGGTGGTCAGGTTCGCGATCGTGTTGAACACGAGGTACACGAGGCGGAAGGTCCCACTGACGCGGGTGGTGGCCATGTCGCCGATCGTCACGTCGATGCGCTGCTCGACGTCCTTGGCCGCGAGCCGCTCGGCCATCGCGGTGGACAGCTCGATCCCGGAGACCGGCACGCCCCGAGCGGCGAGCGGGAGCGCGACCCGGCCGGTGCCGATGGCCAGCTCGAGGGCGGCCCCGTCCCCGGCCAGCTCGGCGAGCAGATCCACGGTGGGCTCGAGCACCTCCACGGCGAACATCGCGGGCGAGAAGTCGTCGTAGCCGGCCGCCACGTCCTCGTCGAAGTGGTTCTCGATCACGCGGCGACGCTTGCACTGCCCGATCGCGCGCCGCCAGCGAGTTCGCGGGCTATTCAACCAACTGGTTGACGATTATCGGATCGTCGACGTACGGTGGTCGTCAACCACTTAGTTGAGCAAGGAGCGCCGTGGCCGACGACCAGCTGTCCCGAATGTTCGCCGCCCTCGCCGATCCGACGCGGCGCGACATGGTGGCTCGGCTGGCCGTCGGTGACGCCACCGTCGGGGAGCTCGCCGATCCATACGCCGTGTCCGTCCAGGCCGTGTCCAAGCACATCAAGGTGCTCGCCGACGCCGGCCTGGTGAGCCAGACCAAGGACGCCCAGCGCCGGCCCTGCCACCTCGAGGCGGAGGTGTTCGACCTGATGACGAGGTGGATCGAGCGGTACCGCCAGCAGGCGCAGGAGCGCTACGAGCGACTCGACGCCGTGCTCGCCGAGATGCAGCACGACCAGCAATCCGCCCACCACCCCCACCCACGGCAAGGAGCAGCGTCATGAGTGCCACGAGCAATCGCTACCCGGTGTCGATCGAGGCCGACCCCACCCTGCCGATCATCCGCATGACGCGGGACTTCGACGCCACGCCCGCGCAGCTCATGCGAGCCCACACGGATCCAGACCTGTTCGCCCGCTGGGTCGGGCCGAACGGGATGGAGACCAGGATCGTCGACTGGGACGCCACCACCGGCGGCCGCTGGCGCTACGTCGCCAGCCGCGACGGTGAGGAGTACGGCTTCCACGGCTGCTTCCACGAGGTCGGCGAGGACCGCATCGTCCAGACCTTCACGTTCGACGGCCAGCCTGATGGCGTCGCCCTCGAGACGCTGCGCTTCGAAGACCTCGGCGACGGTCGCACCCGGCTGCACGCGCAGTCGCTCGTCGACAGCTTCGAGGGCCGCGACCAGTGGCTGGCCAGCGGCATGGAGACGGGCGTCGACGAGGGCTACGCGAAGCTCGACGTGCTCCTCCGCGAGCGCTGATGGGCACCCCCGCTGAGGATCACCGACGCATCGCCGGTGCGTTCACCGCGACCGTCGAGGGCGTCGCACCCGCGGCGTGGGACCACCCAGCGCCACCCGAGGGCTGGGTCGCCCGCGATGTCGTCCGCCACCTCGTCGAGTGGTTCCCCGCGTTCCTCCAGGGATCGACCGGGATCACGCTGCCGACCGGTCCGTCGGTCGACGACGACCCGGTGGCCGCGTGGCGCACCCAGACCGACGCGGTGCAGGCGCTGCTCGACGATCCCGCCACCGCCGAGCGCGAGCACGACCTCCCCCACCTCGGCACGATGCCGCTCGGGCAGGCCATCGCGATGATCTACACCGGCGACGTGTTCCTTCACCGCTGGGACCTCGCTCGGGCCACCGGCCAGGACGAGACGCTCGACCCGGACCGGTGCGCCGAGATGCTCGCGGGCATGCTGCCGATGGACGAGGTGCTGCGCCAGAGCGGCCACTACGGCCCGCGCGTCGAGGTCGCCGACGACGCCGACGCCCAGACCCAGCTCCTCGCGTTCATCGGGCGCACGCCGTAGGCGTGAGCGAAGGGCCGACGTGAGCGCCACTCGGTCAGCGTGTACGAGCGATCCGAGCTGCGACAATTCGGCGGTCGGCCGTGTGGGGTGCGTGCGATCCTTCTGGTGT
Source organism: Microthrixaceae bacterium (assembly GCA_052386335.1). Taxonomy (GTDB): domain Bacteria; phylum Actinomycetota; class Acidimicrobiia; order Acidimicrobiales; family VFJN01; genus VFJN01. Next base: position 2,332 of record JBQTKH010000152.1, on the reverse strand, counting down.
GAGCATCGAGCTGGTCGTCACCGACCTGGACGGCACGTTCTGGGACGTGGACGACGTCGTGCATCCCACGACGCTCGCCGCCGTGGCTGAGCTCGAGGCGCGGGGCATTCCCCTGCTGGTAGCGACGGGACGGCGATACCAGTCCACGGCGACTCCCCTGGCCCGGGCCGGACTCGCACCACCCGCCGTGCTGCTCAACGGCGGGCTCTGCCTCCGCCTGGCCGACGGAGCCCGATTCCACCAGCGGGCGTTCGAACAGGCAGAGGCGTCGGCCGCCCTCGAGGCGTGGCTCGCGGCCGGCGTCGATCCCGTGCTCTACGTCGACCATCCCGACATCGACGTCGTCGTGAGCGCTTCGCCCTCGTCCCACCCCGACCCCCTCGCGGCGCGTGCGCCGCGGGTGGCGGTCGCCGACCTTCGCCAGACCGTTGAACAGCTCCCAATCCTCGCCCTCGCCGTGATCGGCTGCGACGAGGAGATGCTGCGGGGCGTATCTGTGGCGATGGCGAGCGCGGTCGCCGCCACCGAGATGTTCGTCCCTGCCCATGGTCGCTTCCCGGGTTGCAACCTCCACCACTGGCCACACGGACTCTCGAAGTGGGACGGGGTCGTCGCCTACTGCGACAGCGCCGGGCTCGATCCCGGCTCCGTCCTTGCCGTCGGCGACAACGTCAACGACCTCGAGCTCCTCTCCTCCGCGGCCGTTGCGTGCGCACCGACCATCTCCCATGAGTCGGTCCTCGCCCTCGCCGACCACGTGGTGGGTGACCCAGCCGATGGGGGCTGGGCCGAGATACTCGACCTCCTCTGACACGTACGCGCGCGACGGCATGGTGCTCGGCGTGGGTGCTGGGCAACAGTCGCGGGTGGACTGCACCAAGCTCGCAGGCATCAAGGTCGATACCTGGTGGCTGCGGCGCCACGACAAGGTCCGATCCCTCCCTTTCAGAAGGGACGCCCGCCGACAGGACCGCCTCAACTGGCAGATCCGCTACATCGAGGGAGACCTCGACGCCGGTGAGCAGAAGCGTTTCCGGGCGGACCTGATCGAAGACCCGCCCCATCTCGACCGAGACGAGAGAGCGGACTGGCTCGCGACGCTCGAGGGCGTTTGCCTCGCCTCGGACGGCTACATCCCGTTTCGCGACAACGTCGACCACGCAGCCCGACACGGCGTCGCATACATCGCCGACCCCGGCGGCTCCTCGCGAAACGAGGAGGTCGAGATGGCGTGCGCCCCACACGGAATCGTGCTGACCACCACCGGCGTACGCCTCTTCAAACACTGATCCCCGCGCCAGGTTCGCCGTTGCTTCGGACGGTCGTTTGGTCGCCACACGCTTCATTGGGCGCGCGTTCTGGGCCCCAGGCAGGAGCAAGGGCCGTCGATCGGTCGCGTCGACCGCATGGCTGGGCGAGCACTTCCGAGGTGGTTGGGAGCTAGGCCCCGGCGGCCTCCTCGGCGGTAGCGCACAGTCTCTCGACGGCTTCGATGGCGTCCTTGGACTGTCCGTCCGACAGGGCGCGAAGCCGTTCCCGAACAGCAGCGATCTCCTCGGAGGGCGAGTCGGGGATCTCGCTGCTTCCCCCGATGCCGGCAAGCATCGCGGCAAGCTTCAGCCGCTGTCGGCGCGCGACGAACTTGGCCGCGATTGGCACCATGCCGAAGTGCGCGTGGCGTACGAACGCCGGCGGCACCGCGTGGGCTGCGGGACGAGGTTGCCGCTCGTACGTCGCCCACTCCTCGAAGGGTTTGGGGATGTGAGTGAGTCCTCGAACGGACCGGTCGACGATGACGGCCGTTCCCTCGGGACGCCCCGCCATCCGCATGGGCCAGAAGTTCCAATCGACATAGAGCGGTAGTCCGCTTCCGACGTCGTAGAGCGCGTTGACCTGTCCACCGCCGATCGGCGCGTTCCAGGTCGAGTCGAGCAGGTACAAGACTCGGCCGAACGACGCCGGAAAGTCGAGACGGTCGTCGACCACCTCGGCCAGACCGTCGTCGTCGATGAAGACAATGATGTCGATGTCGCTCCACTGGTCCTCGGTCCCGCGGCCGAACGAGCCATAGAGCAGGGCTGCAAGGACTCGAGGGTCTTCGGCAAGCCGGTCTGAGGCCGCCTCCAACCACTCGCGTCGCTTCTGCACATGGGAGCCCAGCTGGTCGACGACGGAAGGCCTCACCGCTCCATCATCCCTTGAACAGCGTCGACCAGAGATCCGCTTTCGCGTTGCGGCAAGACTAGTCGGCGTGCGAGCGCTACGGCTTCGGCGTTCTGGCCAGTGTGTTCGGGCTACCAGAACACACTGGCAGGGCCCCGCCGTGGTCGCC